>JAJUFT010000034.1 GCA_029263615.1 Alcaligenaceae bacterium
AAGTCTTCGGCCTTCTTCTCGATGCCTTCACCCACGACATACAGGGCGAAGCCATTCACCTTGGCGCCCTTTTCCTTCAGCATCTGTTCGACGCTCTGCTTGTCGTTCTTGACGAAAGGCTGGGACAGCAGGGTGACTTCCTTGAGATACTTCTGCACGCTGCCTTCGACCATCTTGGCGACGATCTCGGCGGGCTTGCCGGATTCGGCAGCCTTCTGCTGTGCCACGGAGCGCTCACGCTCGATGTCTTCGGCGGGCACACCGTCGGCGCTCAGGGCCTTGGGCTTGGACGCGGCCACGTGCATGGCGACATCCTTGCCGACTTCGTCGTCACCGGAAAAGTCGACCAGCGCACCGATGCGACCACCATGCACATAGCTGGCCAGCTTGTCGCTGGTTTCAAAGCGCTCGAAACGACGGATGGACATGTTTTCGCCGATCTTGCCCACCAGTGCGGCGCGCACGCTTTCGACCGTACCGTCACGGAAGGGCAGCTCGCTGAGGGCGGCCACGTCGGCCGGGGCCTTTTCGGCGACCAGCTGAGCCAGATCGTTCACGAAAGCGATGAAATCGTCGTTCTTGGCCACGAAGTCGGTCTCGCAGTTGACTTCGATCACGGAGCCGACCTTACCGTCAGCAGCGATGTACAGACCGATCAGGCCTTCTGCCGTAATGCGGGCGGCAGCCTTGCTGGCCTTGTTGCCCAGCTTGACGCGCAGAATCTCTTCGGCACGCGCCATGTCGCCGTCGGCCTCGGTCAGCGCCTTCTTGCATTCCATCATGGGCGCGTCGGTCTTCTCGCGCAGTTCCTTGACCATGGTTGCGGTAATTTGGGCCACGATTCTCTCCAGTTCGGTAAACCACGCCCCGGCGCAACCGGGGCATCTTCATTGCATTAGCCGGCACCCGCCCGTGAGGCATGGGTGCCGGCGCTCGCGCGATGTGACGCGCGACGGCCGCCTTATTCGCCGTCTTCTTCGGACTCTTCGACTTCGACGAATTCCTCGCCTTCGGCGATCTCTTCGACGACGCCATTCAGGGCCTGTTCACGGCCTTCCAGAATGGCGTCTGCCATGCCGCGTGCGTACAGCGCGATGGCCTTGGCGGAGTCGTCGTTGCCGGGGATGACGTAGTCGATGCCATCGGGCGAATGGTTGGTGTCCACCACAGCCACGACCGGGATGCCCAGGGTGCGGGCTTCCGCCACGGCAATCTTGTGGTAGCCGACGTCGATCAGGAACAGGGCGTCGGGCAGGGTGTTCATGTCCTTGATGCCGCCGATCGACTTGTTCAGCTTGTCGAGCTCGCGCTGGAACATCAGGGCTTCTTTCTTGCTCATGCGCTCGGTGGCGCCTTCAGCCTGCTGCGCTTCCATTTCCTTGAGGCGCTTGATGGACGTCTTGACCGTCTTGAAGTTGGTCATCATGCCGCCCAGCCAACGGCTGTCGACGTAAGGCATGCCGCAACGCTGGGCTTCCTGGGCGACCAGTTCGCGGGCAGCACGCTTCGTGCCGACGAACAGCACCTTGCCGCCGCGGGCGGCCAGTTGACGCAAATATTTCTGCGCTTCCAGATACTTGACAACGCTCTTTTCGAGGTTGACGATGTGAATCTTGTTTCGTTGGCCGAAGATGTAGGGAGCCATCTTCGGGTTCCAGTAACGGGTCTGGTGACCGAAGTGAACTCCGGCTTCCAGCATTTCGCGCATCAAGGACATAGTATTCTCCAAGGGTTGGGTCTAATACCCGGTGCAAGTCATCCGCTTCGGCCAGGCCTGACGGACACCCCGGCGCACCTGCGTGCTGCAAACGCAACACACAGCACCTGCCATCGGACTCAGGGCCTCGAGAAACATCCCGAAAACTCCCCTTCTCCCGTGGGCCGGTGCGAGCATGCTATTTCCGGCTTTGTAAAACTCATTTTGGAAAGCGCCGCGGGTACGTTAACCTTTACCCGAAAGACGGCTTTCGCAAGACGTTTCCTGTCGTTCCAGCCAAATGAGCAAAACCTGGGCAAGGGTTTCAAAAAGCCCCGGCGCCCCCGGCCGAAATTCCAGAAAGCCTATAATTCTACTATTTTTTCACCAAGCCAGCACGGATACCATGAGCACCCTCGTCACCGACCCCACCGACCTCGAAAAAATGCGCGCAGCCTGTCAGGCGGCCGCATCCACACTGGATTATCTTTCCCAATTCGTACGGGCGGGCGTCACCACGGGCGAGCTGGATCGTCTCTGCATGGAATACATCACCGACGTGCTGAACGTGAAATCGGCCACCGTGGGTTACGCACCGCCCGGCTACACGCCCTTCCCGGCGTCCATCTGCACTTCTGTGAACCACGTGATCTGCCACGGCATTCCGGGCGACAAGGTTCTCAAGAACGGCGACATCATGAACATCGACGTCACAGTCATCAAGGATGGCTGGTTCGGTGATACCAGCCGCATGTTCTACATCGGGGAACCCTCCATTCTGGCGCGCCGCCTGGTGGAAACCACCTACGAATGCATGTGGCTGGGCATCGAACAGGTGCGCCCCGGCGCCACCCTCGGCGATGTGGGGCATGCCATCCAGAAGCACGCCGAAAACGCCGGCTTCTCGGTCGTCCGGGAATATTGCGGGCACGGCGTCGGCCGGCAGTTCCACCAGGACCCGCAGGTGCTTCACTATGGCAAGCCGGGCACCGGCGTACGCCTCGAACCCGGCATGATCTTCACCATCGAGCCCATGATCAACGCCGGGCGTCGCGACATCCGCACTTTGTCGGACGGCTGGACGGTGGTCACCCGTGACCGCAGCCTGTCCGCGCAGTGGGAGCATGCCGTGCTGGTCACCGACACCGGCTACGAAGTGCTGACGGTTTCACCCGAGATGCCGGAACCCCCGGCATTCGTGAAGGGCTTCCAGCTTGCCTGATTGATCATGGCCTTCACCCGGGACATCACTCGCTTGCGAGACCAGCTGGCCGAGAGCCGGCGCGACGCCATTCAACTGTTCCGGGAGAATCGACGGCCCGAGACCTTGCTGCAGAATCTGCGTCGTGCCGCCGACCGCGCGCTCAAGGGGCTGGTGGCACTGCACCCCCTGCCCCCCGGCGCCGCGCTGATCGCAGTCGGCGGATACGGACGCGGCGAGCTCTACCCCTTTTCCGACGTCGACGTGCTCATCCTGCTCAGGGAACCGCCTTCCCCCGAAGCGGCCGGGCAACTCGAGACCTTTGTCGCGGCCATGTGGGACCTCGGCATCGAACCCGGGCACAGTGTCCGCACCATCGAGGATTGCAGCCGGGAGGCGGCTGCCGACGTCACGGTGGAGACCTCGCTGCTGGAGGCTCGCTGGCTGGAGGGCGATCGCAAGCTAATGCAGGCGCTACACCAGGCCATGACACGGCAGCGCGACCCGCGCAGCTTCTTCCAGGCCAAGCGAACGGAAATGCAGCAACGGCATGCGCGCTATCAGGACACGCCATACGCCCTGGAACCCAATTGCAAGGAATCGCCGGGAGCCTTGCGCGACCTCCAGGTCGTGCTATGGATGGCGCAGGCCGCCGGCATGGGCATGACCTGGGCACAAATCGCCCGCCGCAAAGGGCTGACGCCCTCGGAACTGCGCGCCCTGCGCCGCGCCGAACTGGCCTTCAAACGGCTGCGCATCGAGCTGCACCTGCTGACGGGCCGCCGGGAAGACCGCCTGCTGTTCGACCTGCAGCCGGCACTGGCGGAAATTTACGGTTTCACGGCCAGCAAAACCCGACGCCCCAGTGAAATTCTGATGCAGCGCTATTACTGGGCGGCACGCGTGGTGTGTCAGCTCAACGCCATCCTGATGCAGACCATCGAGGAACGGCTGTTCCCCCTGCCGCTGGAACAATCCCAGCCTATTGACGACCACTTCGTGGCGGTCCGCGGCCGGCTGGCGCTGCGCCGCGAGGACGGCTTCGACCGCAACCCAGCCCTCATCTTCCGCGCCTTCCTGATTCTTCAGGAACGCAGTGATCTGTCTGGCGTCACCGCCCAGACCCTGCGCGCCCTGTGGCATGCCCGGCGACACATCGATGCCCAGTTCCGGCGCAACCCTGTCAATCGGCATCAGTTCATCCAGATTCTGCAGCAGCCCCGCGGCATCACGCATGCGCTGCGACAGATGACCATGCTGAACATCCTGCCCCGCTATCTGCCGGTATTCCGCCGGATCGTCGGGCAGATGCAGCACGACCTCTTCCACGCCTACACGGTGGACCAGCACACCCTGCTGGTCATCCGCAATCTGCGCCGCTTCACCATGCCGGAACATGCGCAGGAGAGTCCCCTGGCCAGTCAGCTGATTGCCGATTTCGACGATCACTGGCTGTTGTATGTGGCAGCCCTGTTCCACGATATTGCCAAGGGCCGTGGCGGAGATCACTCCGAGCTGGGGGCGCAGGAAGTCGCCCGATTCTGCCGCGACCACGGCATCACCGGCGCCAACGCCGAATTGTGCGAATTTCTCGTCAAGAACCATCTGCTCATGTCGAAGGTGGCCCAGAAACGCGACCTTTCGGACCCCGCCGTCATCCGTGAATTCACCGCACGCGTCGGCGACGAACGGCGGCTCACCGCGCTCTATCTGCTCACGGTGGCAGACATCCGCGGAACGAGCCCCAAGGTCTGGAATACATGGAAGGCCAAACTGCTGGAAGACCTGTATCACTTGAGCCTGACGGCTCTGGGCAGCAGTCAGCCGGACACCGGCACCGTGCTGGCCCGCCGCAAACAGGAAGCCAAGGATGAAATCCAGCGCATGGGGCTGCGCGACGAAAGTCGCGATGCCTTCTGGTCGCAGCTGGACGTGGCGTATTTTCTGCGGCACGAGGCCAGCGAGATCGCCTGGCACACCCGTCACCTGCACCACCGCGTGAACTCCCCGGACCCCGTCGTGCGGGCCCGGGTCATCGGCCAGAATGAAGCGCTTCAGGTGCTCGTGTATGCCCCGGATCGGGAAGACCTGTTCGTCTCGATCTGCCGTTTCTTCGATGAGGGACGCTACAGCGTCCAGGATGCCCGCGTTCACACGACCCATCACGGTTGGGCGCTGGACAGTTTCATCGTTCTGCTTCCCGACGCCGATGCCGATTACCGCTCCTACGCCACGCTGGTGGAACACGGCCTGGCGGCCAGCCTGCGCGAGCCGACCCACACCCGCCCGGAAACCGGTGTCTGGCGCAAGCGGTCCCGACGTTCCCGCGTGTTTCCCATCGTGCCCAGCGCGGAACTGCAGAAAGACGAACACAGCGCCTCCTGGCGGCTGTCCATCACGGCTGCCGACCGTCCGGGGCTGCTGCACAGTCTGGCACAGGTCTTTGCCGCCCATGACATCGATCTGCGCATGGCGAAAATCATGACCCTGGGCGACCGCGTGGAAGACATTTTCGTGCTCGAGGGGGAACAGCTCGATACCCCCCGGGTCCAAAGGCAATTCGAACGCGACGTGCTCACCGTACTCGACACTCCCTGATCCTCACTTTCCTCCACCATGCCTCTCACCTCTTCGCGTCTGCTGCACCTCATTGCCCTGCTTTGCGTGGCGGCCGTGGGCGCCGCCCTGGTCTCCCAGCACCTGTTCGACATGCCTCCCTGCGCCTGGTGCGTCTTCCAGCGCCTGCTGTTTCTCATCATCGCGCTGATCTCTTGGGCTGGCCTGCTCGTCGGCCGCCGGCTGCCCGCGGCACGGCGCGTGGCCGGCGCCCTGGGCGGCCTGGTGGCGCTGGGGGGCATCGCTTCCGGCTGGTATCAGTACACGGTGGCGGCCGAGATGTTCTCCTGCGATCGCACCTTTGCCGACCATTTCATGGTCAATAGCGGACTGGATGCCGGCATCCCCTGGCTGTTCGGCATCTTTGCCACCTGTATGGACGCTCGGGTCGAACTGTTCGGCGTGGAGTACGTCCTGTGGGCCATGGCCCTGTTCGCCCTGCTGTTCGTCCTCGCCATCATGAGCGCGTTGCGCCGCGACTGACCCTCAGAACGGCAGGATGGAAATGATTTCCGGGTTGGCTTCGGCGTAGGCCAAGGCGTATTCCAGTTCACCGCGGCTGGCCGAATGGATGGTGCACAACGGTTGGCCTTCGGCCACTGTGTCGTCAAGCCGGACATGCATCTCCACCCCGGCGCAGGCCGTCTCGGGCGCGCCGGCCAGTTTCGCCAGGCGGGCCAGACGGCGGTTGTCGATGGCGCTGACCTGCCCGGCTTCGCCGGCACACAGGGTTTGCCGTAGCGGCGCCACCGGCGGTTCCCTTCGCCCGCCCTGGGCTTCGCAGATGGCCTCGAACTTGCGCAAGGCCCGCCCGTCGGCGAGTGTCTCGCGGGCGAGGGCCAGCCCTTCCCCGGGCTCGACTTTGCCGCCCATTTCGAGCAGCACGCCGGCCAGGGCACAGGCACGGTCGGTGAGATCCTGTGGCGCGTCCGGTGCGCCATTGAGAATGGCCAGCAGATCACGCGCCTCGAGTGCAGGCCCGATGCCGCGACCCACGGGTTGACGCCCGTCACTGCGCTGGATGACCATCTCCATGCCGAAATCCGCCGCCACGGCCTTCATCACGGCCTCGAGGTGGTCTGCCGCCGCCGCGCTGCGTACCTTGGCCGTCGGTCCCACGGGGATGTCCAGCACAATGTGGGTCGCCCCTGCCGCCACCTTCTTCGACAACACCGACGCCACCATCTGACCGTCATTCTCGAGGTCGAGCGCGCGCTGCACGCGGATCATGATGTCGTCGGCGGGGCTCAATTGCATGGAGCCGCCCCACACCACGCAGCCGCCTTCTTTCTCCACCACCTCGCGGATCCGCTCGATGGGCAGGTCCACCGGCGCCAGCGTCTCCATCGTGTCGGCCGTCCCGGCCGGAGACGTGATGGCCCGCGAAGAGGTCTTCGGAATCACAAGCCCGTGGGCAGCCACAATGGCGACCACCAGCGGCGTCGTGCGATTGCCCGGCAGCCCCCCCACACAATGCTTGTCCAGCACCATGGACGACCCCCAGTCGAGTCGCACCCCCGTATCCACCATTGCCCGCGTCAGTGAGCGGGTTTCCTGGAGGTCGAGGGGCAAGGTGGTGCAGGCTGCCAGAAACGAGGCAATGTGCACATCGGAATACCGGCCTGCTGCAATGTCGTCAATGACCATGCCGAGCGAGGTGTCATCGAGCCGCAAGCCGAACACCCGACGGCGCAATGCAGAATGAGAATTGACGGGGCGCGGGTGGCGGATGGACACGGGGTCGCCATCCTGAATCCGCAGCTGCAGCCAGGCCGATTCCGACAGCCCGGCTTCGTCCACCCCGAGCTGCTCCCCTTCCACCTGGTACAGGGTCGCCATGATCTCGCGAGCGCCGGAGCGCACCACCACGCGCACCTGGGTGCCCAGACCTTCGGCACGGCAGACCGGGCTGTCCGCACGCAGAAAGACCACCGATTCGTGGACCGTGTGAATGCGCAGGCGGCGCGCCTGCAGGGGCGTCATGGCACTTTCTTCGCTCCGTAGCGTCAGTGCATTCATGGCAGCGTGAATTCCTCAAGGTGTTCCGGGACGAACACGCTCCATCCGAGTTCGTCCTTGATGCGCAGACGCAGCGTGTCGGAGGCCTGCACCTCGCCATGATTCAGGAAACAGCGATTCGGGGCGGCTTCGAACCCTCTGAGCCAGCGCATGATCTCGTCGGCGTCGGCGTGCGCCGACAGCATGGAAAGATGCTGGACTTCCGCACGAATGGGAATGTATTCCCCGTGGATCTTCACGGTGGTCGCCCCACTTGTGATGGTCGCGCCGCGTGTCCCGGCGGCCTGATACCCCGCGAACAGAATGGTCGATCGGGAATCGGGGGCGTAGTGCTTGAGGTGATGCAGCACGCGCCCGCCCGTGGCCATGCCACTGGCGGAGATGATGACCTTGGGCATGCGTGAGACGTCGAGCGCCTTGGATTCCTGCACATCACGGACGTATCGCGGCATCTGGAAGGCGGCCTGCAGTTCCCCGGCACTCTGACGCAGAAGGCGGCTGTTGCGGCGATAGATGTCGGTGACGTCGGTCGACATGGGGCTGTCCACATAGATGGGAAGACTCGCTGGCAGCCGGCCCGCGCCCCGCAGACGGTACAGGTACCAGAGCAGCAGCTGCACGCGGCCCACGGCAAAAGCCGGAATGACGACCGTACCCCCGCGCTGGACGGTGCGTGTAATCAGCTCGTGCAGCATCTTGAGGACGTCTTCGCGTTCGTGCAGGCGGTCGCCGTAGGTGGATTCCAGAACGAGGTAATCCGCCCGTTCCACCGGCGACGGGTCGTTCATGACGGGGTCGTTGTAGCGCCCGAGGTCCCCCGAAAAGACGACGCGCCGACCGCCGTATTCAATCTCGACGATGGACGCTCCGAGTATGTGGCCGGCACTGGTCCACCGCGCACGCCAGCCGGGCTGGAATTCCACCCATTCGTCGATCTCCACGTTGCGAAACTGCCCGAGCACACGTTCGGCATCGGCGACGGTGTAAAGCGGCAGGGCCGGTACGTGAGACGTGAGTCGATGTCTGTTGGCAAACTCCGCATCCGCTTCCTGAATGCCGGCGCTATCGAGCAGCAGGATCTCGGCAAGATCTGACGTTGCCCGGGTCGCGTAGATCGGGCCCCGAAAGCCCAGTCGGGCCAGGCGTGGCAGATAGCCGGAGTGGTCGAGGTGGGCGTGCGTCAGCAGAACCGAGGACAGACTGGACGGCTCCACCGGAAACGGTGCCCAGTTGCGCCGCCGCAGATTCTTGAGCCCCTGGAACATGCCGCAGTCGACGAGTACGCGGTCTTCGCCGGCCGAGAGCAGCGTCCGTGAACCTGTCACCGTGCCCGCGGCTCCCAGAAAGCTCAGTGTCAATGGCTGGTGTGGTGTCATGCCGGCTCCCGTTTCACGGATGGAGATCGGCAGGGTCACCCCGACCCACCAGGGCTTCGCGTTGACGGAAGGAGAGAAAGCGTTCGAGTTCCAGGCCGGTCAGGCGGGCGGCCTGCGCCACGATATGGGCCCAGGTGCACTGGTTGGCGAAGAGCATGCCCCGCACATCGAAGGTGCCGCCTCGGTTGATGTAACCCATGGCCACCGTGGAAGACGGCCCGCCGTCCAGGCGTCGCAGCACCCCCAACATGGGCTCCGGGCGGGTGTGCGAAACGAGCACACGTGGCATGTCGGCGGGGAAGGCTTGCTCCAGTACAGAGTCGGGCAGGACGAAATCGGCTTCGACCTTGTCACGGGCCTGGCGCAGCCGCCCGGGCTCCAGGACGGCCACGACCTGGGCGGGACAACCGCCCTCTTCCAGTGCGCGGGCTGCGCGACGGGCTTCCACGAGCTGGTAGGCCCCCACTGCCAGCAGCTGAATGCGGGTGCCGTCCTGCAGTGGGTTCAGCACTGCAAATCCGTCCCGCACGGCATAGGTGGCATATGAGACGTCGAAGACTTGAGGAACCTCCTGCTTGGGCACGACCAGACCGCCAATGACGCCTCGACTGGCATAGACGGACTGCAGCGCCGCCACCGCCGTGGCCGCGTCGACGGGAAACAGCACCCGGGCGGTGTCGGACATTTCGCCGAGCAGGGCTTCACACAGCGTGGGGTCCTGGTGAGACTGCTCGTTCTTGCCGTTTTCCCACGTGTGGGAGGTGAGGATGACCGGCACGCCCAGCCAACCCGGCGGCATGCCGGCTTCGCGCTGGTGTCGCGCAAAGAGAATGTCCTGTCGCAGCGCGCCCAGCATCTTCACGGCGAAGGCTTCGTAGCTGACCGCGAGGTTCAGCCCGCCTTTGTTCCCCAGTGCGGCGCCGATGACGGCCTCCTCATTCAGCGCGGTGATGACGGCGCCGTCCACGGCCTCGTGGCCTCCCGCTTCGGGTTTGTCGACGCGGTGCTTGAGCAGGGCCAGCGTGCGCCCCATGCGGTTGCTCTGGAGCTCGTCGGGATTGCCCACTCTGACACGCAGCGATGGGTTGGCCTGTACCAGGTCGACAAAGGCGTCGTCGATGGCGCGCATGGGCGAGACGGCTTCCTGAGCCGGATAATGCGGCATGTCCGGCAGGACCGGGTCGGGCAGCTGCCGGCGTGCCAGGGGGTGATCGCGTTCCATGGGCCGACCCTGTGTGCCGTGCAGCTTGAACAGGCCCCGGGCGGCATCGAGCGCATTAACATCCACATACAGACGCGCGGCCCCGCGGTTGAACGCCTCACGCGCCGATTCATCGATGGCGGGATTCTTCTCGAGCGGCAGGTTGTGGGCATGATTGGTTCCGGCGCCCGGAAAGCCGAAGCCCTTGATGCAGGTGGCGATGGCCTGCGGCAGGCGCAGGGGGTATTCGAGACGCCCTTGCGCATGCTGTTGCGCGTAACCGGCCAGGGTGTCTTCCATTTCCAGCAGTGCCCAGGCATAGGCGGCCGGATCATGGCCATCGATTTCGAAGGGATCGAATCCGTTGAGGCTCAGGTGCTGTTTCAACCAGGCGGCGCCCCCTTCCTGAACGATGTTGGTGCGCTGTTCGATGCGCCTGCCATTGAGGATCATGACCGGCATGACGTAGCCGCTGTCGGATGGCCGCCACCACCGCGGCGCCCAATCGCCGCCACGCTGCTCTTCGAAGGCGCCATCGCTGAGGAAGACGGCCAGGCTCTCGCCCGGCAGCGGCATGTGCACATACTGCACCTCGGCAAACCCCAGGTAGCCGCCTTCGGAAATGCCGCCGGCGGTATGCACGTTGACGTGGCTGCCCAGCGGCACCCCCGGCAGACCTTCGGGCGTGATGGCATAGGAGTAGAAATCCTGCACCAGCCGGGTCAGGCCTTCATCGGTGGCGGTATAGCGGCCCTTCTGCCCGGGAGACACATTGCCGATCAGCACGTTGACGGCGTCGATGGCCGCCACGCAGTGCCCCTGGCCCATGAGCCAGCCCCGGGTGTGCCCGGTCAGGGCATTGGCCGCCAGATACCCGACGTAGGCCGGCACCATGTTGAGCGAGCCCCCGGTGTGCCCCTGGGGCGAGGCCTTGAAATCCTCTGCCTTCATGGGGCGCCCATCCAGGTACACTCGCCGTGCATAGGTCATGTGGACGACCACCCACATGGCGGCACTGGCCAGGCGGTCGGCGGCGGCGAGCACATCGAACACAAAGCCGGCATCCGGCACCCGCCCCTGCTCGACCAGGCGCTCGGCCAGGGCCAGCACGCGCTCATTGGTGCGGGCCTGGTGTGTGATGACCCCGTACCCTTCGGCCCATCGCCCGTAGGACGGTAGCGACAGGAGGGAGGACGATTCAGGACGGTGTGCGTTGGGCATGGTTCCTCCGGAAAAGGTTCAGAGCTGACCGAGCAGCGTTTCGTAAGTCTGCTGTGCGATGACGGCTTCCTCGTTGGTGGGGACAACATGCACCGAGATTCGGCTCTCGGGGCTCGAGATGGTCAGGGCGTTGGCCGCGTTGGCGGCTTCGTCCAGATGGATTCCCATCCATTCCAGGCGGCGGCAAACGCCCGCACGGATCGCCGGCGCATTCTCGCCCACCCCCGCGGTGAAGACCAGGGCGTCCAGGCCTTGAGCAGCAACACACAGGCCAGCCACGCTCTCGGCCGTGCGATAGGTGAAATAGTCCACCGCCAAACGGGCGGCCGGGTCATCGCTGGCCAACAGCGTACGCATGTCGTTGCTGATGCCGGACAGGCCCTTCATGCCCGAACGGTTGTAGAGCAGGTCCTGGATCTCATCGTGACCCATGCCCTGCTCCAGCATCCATAATACGACGCCAGCGTCGAGCCGCCCGGGCCGGGTTCCCATGGGGAGCCCGTCCAGCGCGGTGAAGCCCATGGTGGTTTCCCGGCTCACGCCGTCGACCATGGCACAGGCCGAGGCCCCCGAACCCAGGTGGGCGGCAATCACGCGCTTGTGCGCGATCTCGGGCAGCACTTCCCGCAGTCGGCTTGCGATGTACTGATAGGACAGCCCATGGAAGCCATAGCGCCTGACGCCTTTGTCGAAGTATTCCGCCGGCAGGGCGAAATGCTGCACGATGTCATCCTGGGTGCGGTGAAACGCCGTGTCGAAGCAGGCCACCTGACGGATCTCCGGCCAATGTTCGAAGATCACATGTACGGGTGCCAGATTATTGCGCTGATGCAGGGGCGCCAGCGGCACCAGGCTGTCGAGGTAGTCGAGGATTTCCTGATTGATGAGCACGCTGCGGCTCATCTTCGGGCCCCCGTGCACGATGCGATGGCCGACAGCCACAGGGGGTTCCGGCATGCGTTCCTGCAGCCAGCTGGCCATGATTTCCTGAGCGCCTGCCAGATCGCGTGCCTGCTCCGGCAGCAGCGCCCGGTCGACCCGCTTTTCGCCCGCATGATCCTTCACCTTGAAGGCGGGCCGGCTGCCTCCGATGCCGGACACTTGCCCGCCCAGAATGAATTTCAGCTGTTTTTCCGGGAGAATTTCATGCACCTGAAACTTCAGGCTGGAACTGCCGGCATTGACGACAAGAATGACCTCACTCATTCCCGCCCTCCCGAACAAGACCGAGACGAGCCTGCGCGAGATGATCGGCATAGAGGGAGGCGACGGCGCAGGACGCCAGCTTGGTGCTGCGGCTGTCTGCGCGGCTGGTGAGAACGATGGGCACGCGGGCCCCCAGCACCACACCGGCAGCCGATGCTCCGCCCAGGAAGGTCAGGTTTTTGGCCAGCATGTTGCCGGCTTCCAGATCCGGTACCACGAGAATCTGGGCGCGGCCGGCCACTTCGGACTTGATTCCCTTGATCTGCGCAGCCTCGGGACTGATTGCATTGTCCAGAGCCAGGGGGCCATCGAGCACACCGCCCTGAATCTGGCCGCGATCCGCCATCTTGCACAGCGCCGCCGCTTCGATCGTGCCCGGAATCTTGCTGCTGACTTGCTCCACTGCCGAAAGAATGGCCACCCTCGGGGTGCCCAGCCCCAGGCCCCGATGCAGATCGATGGCATTCTGCACGATGTCGGCCTTGGTTTCGAGGTCGGGGAAAATATTGATGGCCGCGTCGGTGATGAACAGCAGTTCCGGGTAGTTCGGCACGTCCATGATGAAGACGTGACTGATCCGACGCTCTGTGCGCAGCCCGCCATTGTGCTTGAGCACCGCGTGCATGAGCTCGTCAGTATGAAGGCTGCCCTTCATGATCAGGGACGCCGTTGCGGACTGCACGCACTCCACCGCTTTTTCCGCTGATGCGTGGCTGTGGGGCGTGTCGATACATTCGAAATCGGAAATGTCCAGGCTGTTCTCCTTCGCCACGGCTTCGATGCGGGCACGCGGGCCCACCAACACCGGGCGGAACAGCCCCAGACGCGCCGCTTCGACGGCGGAACCCAGCGAACTGACATCGCAGGGATGCGCCACGGCACAGCAGGGAGGAGAAATTTTCCGGGCGGAATCGATCAGCCTTTGATAACGTTGTGATTCACTCATGAGGGTGTCCAAACTAAACTAATACAATATGTTACATGATACCGGACCGCAAAAATTCGCCCGCTGAAACCGATGTGCAGGAGTATGCCTGGCACGCGCTGGACGGTGAATTCGCCGCGAAAGCACTCTCTTCTCCCTCGGGGGGGCTCTCTGCTGCACAGGTCGCGGAGCGGCTCGCGCTGCACGGCCCTAACCAACTGGCTGCCGCACGCCCCCGACACCCCCTGCTGCGGCTGCTGCGGCAATTTCACAATCTTCTCCTTTACCTCATGATGGGGGCGGGCCTCATCATGGCCCTGCTGGGAGAGTGGCTCGATGCGGGCGTGCTCTGGGTGGCCGTCATCGTCAACGTGTTGATCGGTTATGTCCAGGAGGGTAAAGCGGAATCGGCTCTGGCCGCCATCCGCAATATGCTGGCCCCTGCCGCCACTGTAATCCGGGAGGGAAAACGCCAGCAATGCGATGCATCAAACTTGGTGCCCGGCGACCGCATTCTGGTCAGCGCCGGCGATCGGGTGCCCGCCGACGTTCGTCTGGTGCAGGCGCGCGAGCTGCGCATTGACGAGGCCTCGCTGACCGGGGAATCGATCCCGGTCGAAAAATCCACCCAGCCCGTACCGGAGAATGCCCTGCTGGGCGACCGGTCCAACATGGCCTATTCAGGCACCGTGGTCGTCGGCGGCCAGGGCGTGGGCATCGTCACGGCCACGGGAACCCGCACGGAAATCGGGCGCATCACGCGCATGATCAGCGCCATTGACGACGTCAGCACCCCGCTGATGCGCAAGATGAACCGCTTTTCATTTCAGCTGGCGGTCACCATCCTGTTGTTTGCCGTCCTGACCTTCGCCTTCGGCGTCCTGCTGCGGGGGCACGACGCCAGTGACATGTTCCTGATGGCCGTCGCCCTGGTCGCTTCGGCCATTCCCGAAGGGCTGCCGGCCATCATGACCGTCATTCTGGCGCTGGGTGTGCAACGCATGGCACGTCAGCACGCCATCATCCGCCGGCTGCCGGCAGTGGAAACGCTGGGTTCCGTGACCGTCATCTGCTCCGACAAAACGGGCACCCTCACCCGCAATGAAATGACCGTCCAGCGTATCGTCACCGCCGGGCACCGGTACACGGTGTCGGGCGTCGGTTACCTGCCCGAAGGAGACATCCGCACTGAAGACGGCGTCCTCTGCCAGCCCGACAACGCGGACCTTCTCCCGGTGCTGCGGGCGGGCACGCTGTGCAATGACAGCAGCCACGTTCGAGGAAGCGAAGGCTGGAGCATTGTCGGCGATCCGACGGAAGGGGCGCTGTTGGTCTTGGGGGCCAAGGCGGGAATCGACCTGCTTGCCCTGTCCGGCGCCTGGCCGCGGCTCGATTCCATTCCCTTCGAGTCCGAGAACCGTTATATGGCAACCCATCACCGAGACCCGGAAGGCAAGGAGTGGATTCTGGCGAAGGGGGCTCCCGAACGAATTCTGGACATGTGCCGGTGGCAGCATGGGCCTCACGGCCTGGAGCCGCTGGACGTCGACTACTGGCGACGCATGGCCAACGATATTGCAGCCCGCGGCCTGCGGCTGATTGCACTCGCACACAAACAGGGAGGGCCGGCCGAGGGGCCGCTCTCGCACGTCGACATGGAGAATGGCTTCACCCTGTTGGCATTGACCGGTCTCGTCGACCCGCCGCGCGCAGAGGCCATTGCGGCGGTCGAACAGTGCCAGGCCGCAGGCATCCGGGTGAAAATGATCACTGGCGACCACGCCGACACCGCCTGCGCCATTGGGGCTCAACTGGGAATCGGGGTGGGCAGGCCGCCCGTCACCGGCGCCGAAATCTCGCTCATGAATGATGCCGAACTGCAGCGCATCGTCCGCGATATCGACATCTTCGCCAGAGCCAGCCCCGAACACAAGCTGCGCCTGGTGCAGGCCCTGCAGAAAAATGGCGAGATCGTGGCCATGACGGGCGACGGCGTCAACGATGCCCCCGCCCTCAAGCGCGCCGACGTGGGGATCGCCATGGGGCTGAAGGGCACGGACGCCGCCCGCGAAGCCTCGGCCATGACGCTCGCCGACGACAACTTTGCCACCATTGCCTCCGCCGTACGCGAAGGTCGGGCCGTGTATGACAACCTGCGCAAGTTCATTCTGTTCATGCTGCCAACGAACGGCGGCGAAGCGCTGGTGGTCATCACCGCCCTGCTTCTGGGGATCACCCTGCCCCTGACGCCGGTGCAGGTACTATGGATCAACATGGTGACGGCCAGTGCGCTGGGAATTGCGCTGGCCTTCGACGCGCCGGATCACGACATCATGCAAAGGGCGCCCCGCCCGCCGGACGAACCTTTGTTCAGCACCTTCTTTGTGTGGCGTCTGACCTTTGTTTCGGTGCTGATGATGCTGGGCGCCATCACGCTGTTCCTCTACAAGCTGGACGCGGGTGCGGGCCTGGAAGTTGCCCGTACCATGGCGGTGAACAGCATCGTACTGTGCGAGACGCTCTACCTGCTCAACAGCCGGCGGCTACGGCGCAGTGTGCTGGACCGCGAGGGCCTGCTGGGCAACCCATGGGCCCTGCTGACCATGGCCGTCGCGGTGGCCTTCCAGTTCCTCTACATCTATTGGCCGCCCATGAACATCCTGTTCGGCTCAGCGCCGCTGAGCGTGGCGGAGTGGCTGCTCACGGTGGCCGTTGCCCTGATCCTCTTCCTGGCGGTCGAGCTCGAAAAAATCGTCAGTCAGAAACTGGAACAAGGCAGAGCGGCGCGCGTCAATCCTCGTGCTTAGGCGACATCGCGCCGGCGGGAGCCCGCCGGCCGCGAGTGCGTTGCAGGGTTTCCAGATAGGCCTCGTCGATGTCGCCAGTGACGTAGCGTCCGTTGAAGCAGGACGACTCGAACTGGGTCATGGCCGGATTCAGGTCACGGATGGACTGCTCGAGGTCATCCAGACTCTGGTAGACCAGGCCATCCGCTCCGATTTCACGGGCCACTTGATCGGTGTCACGTCCGAACGCGATCAGTTCGCTCTGCGTCGGCATGTCGATGCCGTACACGTTTGGAAACCGGACCGCCGGCGCTGCCGACGCAAAGAACACCTTGTTGGCACCGGCCGCCCGTGCCATTTCGACGATTTCCCGACTGGTGGTGCCGCGAACGATGGAGTCGTCGACCAAGAGAACATTCTTGCCCCGGAATTCCATGTCGATGGCACTCAGCTTCTGACGCACGGACTTCTTGCGCACGGCCTGACCAGGCATGATGAAGGTGCGCCCCACATACCGGTTCTTGATGAAACCTTCGCGGTAGCTGAGATCCAGCTTCGAGGCCAGCTGCATGGCGGCGGGCCGGGCCGAATCGGGGATGGGCATGACCACGTCGATTTCCCCCAGACGCAGGGATCGGGCCACGTTGTTGCCCAGGTATTCACCCATCTGCAACCGGGCGTTGTAGACGGACACCCCATCCATGAAGCTGTCGGGGCGCGCGAAATAGACGTATTCGAACACGCAAGGCGTCAGCACGGGTGACTGGGCACACTGCCGGCTGCGCACATTACGGTCCAGATCGATGATGATGGCCTCACCCGGCTCGACATCCCGCAGGCGGCTGAAGCCGCAACCAGTCAGTGCCACCGATTCCGAGGCAATCATCCATTCCGTGCCCTGATCGGTCTCGTTGGTGCCAATGCACAGCGGGCGTATCCCGTACGGGTCGCGAAATGCCACCATGCCGAAATTTGCAATCTGCGCGATCACGGCGTAAGCGCCCCGGCACCGGGAATGCACGGCCGACACGGCCTTGAACACGGCCTCATCATCCAGGGAATGGCCCCCGGCCGCCTTCTGCAGCTCATGTGCGAACACATTGAGCAGCACCTCCGAATCCGAGTTGGTGTTGATGTGACGCTGATCGATGCTGAAGAGCTCCTCACGCAGCTCGCGCCAGTTCGTGAGGTTGCCGTTGTGCACGAACATGATGCCGAAGGGCGCATTCACATAGAAAGGCTGGGCCTCATCAACGCTGTCGCTCGAACCGGCGGTGGGATACCGGACCTGCCCCAGCCCGGCATTGCCCGGCAATGAACGCATATTGCGTGTGCGGAACACATCGCGCACCAGGCCATGGGCCTTGTACATGCTGAAAAACTGATCGTGCGAAGTGGAGATGCCCGCTGCATCCTGGCCACGATGCTGCAGAAGCAGCAGACTGTCATAGATCAACTGATTGACGGGGGCGGTCGCCGCGACCCCCACGATTCCACACATTTTGATGTCCCTGTAATGACTTTGAATCGACTGCGTTGATGAGTCGCCCGACTGATGCGGACGGCTGCGAAGACTGGACGGACACTTTCATCAGTAGGGCAGCCAGGACGACACTGCCGGCGGCAGCACGGTCTTGGAATGCTGCATGGCCTGCACCACTGCACCTGACAGCCTGGCTTCCTTCCACCAGGTTTCCTCGGGGAGCTCGGTATACCCGGCCAGGCCGACCAGCACGAACACGATAAGGGTGCCGCGTGCTAGCCCGAAAACGGCCCCCAGGCCATGGTCGGCCGGCGTCAGACCCGTCCGCTCGACCAGCCCGGCCAGAGTGATGTTCAGCAAACCGACGAGAAGAAGAACGACCACGAAAACGCCGCCATACCCGGCGGCGGCGCGAAGCAACTCGTTGCTGATGAAACCGTCCAGTGCGCGCGCTACCGGCCCGCCCCACCAGACGGCGGCCCCGACAGCCACCACGAAGGCCACCAGCGAAAGCACTTCCTTGATCAGACCGCGTACCATGCCCAGCAGCGCCGAAACGCCGAGGATGGCCAACACGATGTAATCGAACCCGGTCACTTGTTGAAGATCAGGCCATTGTTGTAGCCAAGCTGACGCAGACGCGCCTGCGCTGCTTCCGCTGCCTCACGCGTGGGGAACGGCCCGACGCGCAGGCGGTAGGCCGTCTTGCCATTCGCGATGGCGTTTTCCACGTAGGCGTTGGTGACGCCCGCGGCAGCCAGCTTGTCGCGGCGCGACTGCGCATCGGCCGCCGTCGTGTAGGCGGCAACCTGCAGAACGAAGTTGCCCGAGGAAGGCGCTGCGCTTCCGGAGGACGGCACAGGCCGGCGGCCCTCGAGCAGGGCCAGCGCGACTGATCCGTCGTCGGTGCGCGGTTTGTCCTCCGCGGGTGGTTTGTCCTCCGCGGGTGGTTTGACAGGCGCGGGCTTGGGTGGCTCGGCGGGCGGCTCGGGCTTGCGTGCGGGCTCTGGCGCGGCTTGCGGCTCGGGCCGCGGCGCACTGGCCTGGGTAGCGGGTTCCGGCCTGGTCGCCGCAGCGGGCGGTTGCTCGATGGGCTGCGGCTGCTGGATCACCCCGCCACCGGCCTCGGCGGGCGGTGTCGTTTCTGGCGCCAGGGCGACCTGCGGTTCAGCAGGCATGGGAGGAATGGCGCCGGGCAGGACCACCGGCACCGGCATTTCTTCTTCGGGCGGAGCGTCGAACAGCATGGGGACAAAAATCACCGCGGTGAGCACCAGGACCAGAGCCCCGATGAGCCGACGCCGCGCGCGTACACGCAGTTCAGCCGCCTGAGCCTCGCTGCTGGTCCGTGCAGCGCTGCGCCGGCCGCTGCTGCCAGAGGGCTCTTTGCGCGAAAACAATCCCATGAACGCCTAGACCTCGCGTGATGATGATGACCGGGGCACCCCCGGTTCAGAAGGCTTCCCGCCCGAGATCTTGAAGAATCGGGCCGACGGTCGAAAATGAGCCGAACACCACAATTCTATCATTGTCGGTCACCTGCTTCCGGGCCTCCTTGAAGGCCGTGACCGGATCCGGCCAGACACTGACGTGGACCTCGCGCGGCCGCGGGGTGGCCTTCGGCATGGGGCGAACGCCGGGGCCGCCGCTGCCGGACGACGCCGACGGTTCGGCAGGCAATACGATGGAAGCGGCATCGGGGCTGTCGGTCACCAGGGCGGCCGCTCCCCGGGGAATGCGTTCGGCGAGGACCTTGCGTACGATTTCCGCAAGCTTCTCGCCCGACAGGCCGCGCGCCCCCCCCAGAGTGGTGCAATGCCAGTGCGTGATGCGCGACGCCATGAGCTTGACCACCCCCTCTACATCCTTGTCGGCATACATGCCGATGACCGCATGCGTGGCCGGCACCGAAGGCATGGCGTCCAGCCCCTGCCCCAGCGCACCCGCGGCATGAGGATTGTGTGCAACGTCCAGCACGATGGACGGCATGCCCGGCAGGATCTGCATCCGGCCCGGCAACGACACCTGGGACAGGCCGAGGCGAACCGCCTGTTGAGGCACGGCCAGGCTGCTCTGCAAAGCCTCGATGGCGGCCAGTGCGGCGGAGGCGTTCAACAGCTGATTGGCCCCGCGCAGGGCCGGGTAAGCCAGACTGCTGCGCCGCTGCTGGCGCCCGCCATAGGCCCATTGCAGACGGTCGCCGGAATAATTGAAATCTCTCCCGAACAGCCAGAGGTCGGCACCGATGCTGCCGGCATAGTCGACCAGACGCTTGGGCGGAACGGGGTCTCCGCAGACCGCGGGACGGCCCGGTCGGAAGATGTGCGCCTTTTCCCAACCCACCTGTTCACGGTCATTGCCAAGGTATTCCTGATGGTCGAGATCAACACTGGTCACGATGGCGCAATCCGCATCAATGATGTTGACGGCGTCCAGTCGCCCTCCCAGGCCGACTTCCAGAATGGCAACGTCAACGTGCCGTGCTTCGAAAAGCAGGAAGGCGGCCAGCGTGGAGAATTCAAAATAGCTCAGGGTGATGTCGCCGCGCGCCTGGTCGATGCGGACGAACTGCTCGACGATCTCGGCGTCGCCGGCCTGTTCGCCATTCAGGCGAATGCGCTCGTTGTAGCGTAGCAGGTGCGGCGAGCTGTAAGTGCCAACCTTGTACCCCGCGGCCAGGTAGATGGCTTCCAGCAAGGCGCAAGTCGAGCCCTTGCCATTGGTGCCGCCAACGGTGATCCGTACGCAGGGCAGCGTGATGTTCAAGCGCTTGGCCACCTCGCTGATGCGGGCCAGACCCATGTCGATGGCCGTGGGGTGCAGGGTTTCAAGGTAGGACAGCCACTGGTCGAGCGGCGCATCGGGTGCGGGGGTGGGCATGAGAATCAGGTACGAACAACAGTGAAGCCTGTATTGTAAGGCCGTCGTCCATTCACGGTGCGGCGGCCCTCTGCTTCCTGACTCAAACCCTCATGCCAATCGCCCCCCCGGGGGGTCAGTCCGGTTGCACTACCGGGTAACAGGCCGCCCCCCACACCGTCTCGGGGTTCTCGAGCATGATGTGAATGAGAATGGGCACGAGCTTGCCCAGCAGATTCGTGCAATCGCGCATCTGGCGGCGATTGACCGAACTGTTCCATGTCGCGCCGCCATGCACCAGCTGGTTGCGCATGGTGTACAGACGGTTGAAAACCTCGCCCAGCAGCAAGGCCGTATTGCCGCTGCCCAGCGCATGATGCGCCCGGCGCTTGCCCCGCTCGAGTCGCTCTTCCCACTCCTCGCGCGCAATCTTGCCGCTTTGCCAGTCCCAGAAACTCTGAAAGACATACGGTGTGTCCAGCAGAACCCGGATGCAGCCTGAAAACTCGTTCCACACGAGTGCATCAATCTGCCGCGCCTCATCGAGTGCGCAGAGCCTCTCCAGAAAGGCCCGGAAGGTCGCCTGCTCGGACAAGCGGCACCCCTCCTCGATCTCCGTGGCATAAGCGGCGTTGAAGGCAATCCACAGAAAGATGAAGCGGCCGTCCATATCCTCGGCCATCGCTGCCCGCTGAAACCAGCTCAGGGCGCGGTGGATGCGCAGATTCAGATCGGAAGGGTAATCATCACGCACCTCGCGGTGACGTTGTTTGAGTGACTCGTATTGGTTCTGCATGCAGGCATCGTTACACAGGGTTTACAGGGTATCCGGCCGGGGGCTCACGACCCGGGACCGATCAGGAAGGGCTCGAATGTATCAGAAACGTAAAACGCCGCAAGCTCATGAAGACGCTTGCGGCGTTGTCCTGCCCGCTTCGCCGGCTACTTCTTGCGTTGCGGAGGCAGGTCGGTGCAACTGCCCTTGGCCACCTCGGCCGCCATGCCGACCGATTCACCCAGGGTCGGGTGCGGATGGATGGTCTTGCCGATATCGACGGCATCCGCGCCCATCTCGACGGCCAGCACCACTTCGCTGATGAGGTCGCCGGCATGGGTGCCGACAATGCCGCCGCCCAGAATGCGCCCGGTGTCCGCATCGAACAGCAACTTGGTGAAGCCCTCGTCGCGACCGTTGGCAATGGCCCGCCCGGATGCGGCCCAGGGGAAGACGCCCTTGTTGAACTGTATGCCCTGCTTGCGCGCTTCTTCCTCGGTGAGCCCGACCCAGGCGATTTCCGGGTCGGTGTACGCCACGGAGGGAATGACGCGTGCATCGAAGAAGCTCTTCTCGCCCGCGATCGCTTCGGCGGCAACATGCCCTTCATGCACGGCCTTGTGAGCCAGCATGGGCTGCCCGACGATGTCGCCGATGGCATAGATGTGCGGCACGTTGGTGCGCATCTGCCGGTCGACCGCAATGAAGCCCCGCTCATCGACCGCCACGCCCGCCGCATCCGCGCCGATGGATGCCCCGTTGGGGCGCCGACCGACGGCCTGCAGTACCAGGTCGTAACGCTGAGGACCTTCCGGTGCGTTTTTCCCTTCGAAGCTGACCCAGATGCCGTCGTCACGCGCTTCGGCCGAGACCGTACGGGTTTCGAGCATGATGCGGTCAAAACGACGCGCGTTCATCTTTTCCCACACCTTGACCAGGTCGCGATCGGCGCCGGGCATGAGCCCGGGCAGCATTTCGACCACATCCAGGCGCGCGCCAAGCGAGGAATACACCGTGCCCATTTCCAGCCCGATGATGCCGCCGCCAATGATGAGCATGCGTTCGGGAATCGCCTTGAGTTTCAGGGCGCCCGTGGAATCGACGATGCGCTCATCCTTGGGCAGGAAAGGCAGCTTCACCGACTCGCTGCCGGCGGCAATGATGGCCGAACGGAATTTCACCACCTGCCTGCCCGATTCCCCTTCCACCTGAAGATGGAAAGCATCCACGAACTTGCCCTGGCCCTGCACGACCTGCACCTTGCGCGCCTTGGCCATGCCGGCCAGCCCGTTGGTGAGCTTGCCGATGACGCCGTCCTTGTAGGCCCGCAGCTTGTCGAGGTCGATGGTCGGTTCGCCGAAGGCGATGCCGTGGTCGGCCATGGCACGTGCTTCGTCGAGCACGGACACGCTATGCAGCAGCGCCTTGGAGGGAATGCAGCCCACGTTCAGGCAGACGCCCCCCAGGGTGGAATAGCGCTCGACCAGCACCACCTTCAGGCCGAGGTCCGCGGCCCGGAAGGCAGCAGAATAGCCCCCGGGGCCTGCACCCAGCACCAGCACATCGCATTCCAGATCAGCCTGGCCGTCGTAGCGCGAGGCCGCCTGAGCAGCCGGTTGCGCCGAGCCAGTCGCAGCCGGCTTCTGTGCCGGAGCCGGCGTGGCCGGTGCTGACGCAGGCGTGGCTGGCGTAGCGGCCCCGCTTTGCGCCTGGACCGGTTCGATCTCGACCAGGGGCGTGCCCTGGTTGACCTTGTCTCCCACCTTGACCAGGACACGCACGACTTTGCCTGGCTGATCCGCCGGCAATTCCATGGACGCCTTGTCGGATTCGACCGTCACAATGCCCTGCTCCGTCTGGAGCTCGTCGCCTTCCGAGACCAGCACTTCGATGACTTCAACGTCAGCGAAATCGCCAATATCGGGAACCGTGATTTGAACTGTCATGCGCGGCTCCTACAGAGCGATGCGGCGGAAATCCGCCAGCAGCGAGGCCAGGTAGACATTGAAGCGGGCCGCCGCCGCGCCATCGATGACGCGATGGTCATAGGACAGCGACATCGGCAGGATGAGGCGAGGCTTGAACTTCTTGCCGTTCCAGACCGGTTGCACCGAAGAACGCGACACCCCGAGAATGGCCACTTCGGGCGCGTTGATGATGGGCGTGAAGTCGGTGCCCCCGATGCCTCCGAGGGAGGAAATCGAGAAGCAGCCCCCCTGCATTTGCGCCGGGGCCAGCTTGCCATCCCGCGCCAGCTTGGCCAGCTCGGCGGTTTCCTGGGCGATTTCGAGGATGCCCTTCTTGTCGGCATCGCGGATGACCGGCACGACCAGACCGTTGGGCGTGTCGGCGGCGAAGCCGATGTGGTAGTACTTCTTGAGCACCAGCGTGTCGCCATCCAGCGAGGCGTTGAACTCCGGGAACTTCTTCAGGGCGGCCACCGCTGCCTTGATCAGGAAGGCGAGCATGGTGACCTTGACCGGCGACTTGGAACGCTCCTGTTCTTTGTTCAGGGTCTGCCTGAAGTCCTCGAGTTCGGTGATGTCCGCTACGTCATTATTGGTGACGTGAGGGATCATGACCCAGTTGCGATGCAGGTTGGCACCGGAAATCTTCTTGATCCGCGACAGCGGGCGCGCCTCGACTTCCCCGAACTTGGAGAAATCGACCTTGGGCCACGGCAGCACGCTGAGGCCACCTTCGCCCATGGCGACCGGAGCCCCGGCGGCGGCCGGCACGCCTTGCGCCAGGGCCTGCTTCACGAAGGCGCGAACGTCATCGTGCGTGATGCGATGCTTGGCACCCGAACCCGGCACCCTGGAGAGGTCGACGCCCAGCTCGCGCGCGAACTTGCGTACCGAGGGCGAAGCATGGGGCAGATTGCGCATGGGCACGTCGGCCCGGGCGAAGGCTTCTGTGGGCGAATGGCGCTCGGGCGGTGCCGAGGCGAGCTGGCCCGAGCTTCCGCTCACGACTGGCGTGCTGGACGCGGCGGGCGCAGCAGGCGCTGAAGCACGTGCCGTCGGGGCCGCTTCAGGCGCGACATCCGGTTCATTGCGTGCCTGCTCCGACGCGGGCGCCGCATCGGCGCCCGGCGCTTCGGCAGCCGGTGCCGCCGCGTCGCTGGACTCGAGCACGAGAATTTCGCTGCCCTTGTTAACCTTGTCGCCCAGCTTGACGCGCAAGGCCTTGACCACACCGCTGTGCGAAGAGGGAACCTCCATGGAGGCCTTGTCGGATTCAAGCGTGATCAGGCTTTGCTCCGCCTCGACACGGTCGCCAACGGCCACCATGATCTCGATGACTTCGACATCTGCCGTGTCGCCGATGTCGGGTACCACGACGGTGACCTCACGGCCCGCGCCCGCAGCAGCCGGCGCTGCGGCTGCTGCGGGGGCCGCGGCCTCCTCGGGCTGGGCGGACGGGGCCGGCTCCCCTGCGGCCGCCGGGGCGGCAGCAGGGGCGCTCGCCTTGGCCTTGGGTGCGGCATCCGCGGCTTCCAGCTCGAGAATGAGCGTGCCTTCGCTGACCTTGTCGCCCACCTTGACCTTGAGGGACTTCACCACACCGGCCGCAGTGGAAGGGATTTCCATGGACGCCTTGTCGGACTCGACGGTGATCAGGCTCTGTTCCTTGGAAACACTGTCTCCTTCCGCCACGAGCACCTCGATGACATCGACTTCCGTCACATCGCCGATGTCCGGTACTTTGACTTCTATGATGTTGCTCATCGTGATGGCTCCCCTCAGGCGTGATGCGGATTGGCTTTGTCCGGATTGATTCCGTATTTCTTGATGGCTTCGCCGACTTTGGAGAGCGGGATCGACCCTTCGTCGGCCAGGCTACGCAGCGCAGCGAGCACCACGAAATGACGATCCACCTCGAAGTGTTCGCGCAGCTTGTAGCGGAAATCGGAACGACCGTAGCCGTCGGTGCCCAGGACACGGTATTCGCGACCCTTGGGGATGAACTGGCGAATCTGGTCGCCGAACGCCTTCACGTAGTCGGTCGACGCCACGATCGGGCCTTCCGTTTCGGCCAGGCGCCGTGTGACATAAGGCACACGCTGCTCGCCTTCCTGCGGGTGGAGCAGGTTGTGACGTTCGCAGTCCAGACCTTCGCGCCGCAGTTCGGTGAAACTCGTGACGCTCCAGACGTCGGCTGCCACCCCCCAGTCCTGTTCGAGCAGCTTCTGCGCTTCGATGACTTCGCGCAGGATGGTGCCGGAGCCCAGCAGCTGCACGCGTTGCTCGCCCTTGCCACCTTCCAGCAGGCGATACATCCCACGGATGATGCCTTCCTCGTCCCCTTCCTTCAGGCCGGGGTGCGAGTAGTTTTCGTTCATCACGGTGATGTAGTAGTAGACGTTCTCCTGGTTCTCGACCATGCGCTTGAGGCCGTCATGTACGATCACGGCGAGTTCATGGGCGAACGTGGGGTCGTAGGACACACAGTTCGGAATCATGCTCGACAGGATGTGGCTGTGGCCGTCCTGGTGCTGCAGGCCTTCACCATTGAGCGTCGTGCGCCCTGCGGTGCCACCCAGCAGGAACCCGCGCGCCTGCATGTCGCCGGCCGCCCAGGCCAGGTCGCCCACGCGCTGGAACCCGAACATCGAGTAATAGATGAAGAACGGAATCATGATGCGGTTGTTCGTCGAGTACGACGTTGCCGCAGCGATCCATGAGCTGAACGCACCCGCTTCGTTAATGCCTTCCTGCAGAAGCTGGCCATTCTCGGCTTCACGGTAGTACATGACCTGGTCCTTATCGACCGGTACGTACTTCTGGCCTTCCGGCGCGTAGATGCCGATCTGGCGGAACAGACCTTCCATGCCGAAGGTACGGGACTCGTCGGCAAGAATCGGCACGACGCGCGGGCCCAGCTGCTTGTCGCGCAGGATCTGGTTCAGGATGCGCACAAAGGCCTGGGTGGTGGAGATTTCGCGACCTTCCGCGGTGGGCTCGAGCACGGGCTTGAAGATGTCGAGGCCAGGCACCGGCAGGTGTTCGTCGGCCTTGGGACGGCGCTTGGGCAAATAGCCGCCCAGTGCCTTGCGACGCTCGTGCAGGTACTTCATTTCCGGAGAGTCTTCCGCCGGCTTGAAGTACGGCAGTTCCGGAAGCTTTTCGTCGGGGATGGGGATGTTGAAGCGGTCGCGGAATTCGCGCACGGCGTCCAGATCCAGCTTCTTCTGCTGGTGCGTCGGATTCTTCGCCTGCCCCACATGGCCCATGCCGTAGCCCTTGATGGTCTTGGCCAGGATGACCGTGGGCTGGCCCGAGTGATTGGCGGCCGCATGGAAGGCGGCATACACCTTGTAGGGGTCGTGGCCACCCCGGTTCAGACGCCAGACGTCTTCGTCGCTCATGCGGCTGACCATTTCGAGCAGCTTGGGATGCTTGCCGAAGAAGTGCTCGCGCACGTACTTGCCGTCATGCGCCTTGTAGGCCTGGTATTCGCCATCGACCGACTCTTCCATGATGCGACGGAGGATGCCCTCCTTGTCACGCTGCAGGAGCGGATCCCAGTAGCCGCCCCAGATCAGTTTGATCACGTTCCAGCCGCTGCCACGGAAATCGCCTTCGAGTTCCTGAATGATCTTGCCGTTGCCGCGCACCGGACCATCCAGACGCTGCAGGTTGCAGTTGATGACGAAGATCAGGTTGTCGAGCTTCTCGCGCGCCGCCAGACTGATGGCGCCCAGGGATTCGGGCTCGTCCATTTCGCCGTCGCCGCAGAAGACCCAGACCTTGCGCTTGCTGGTGTCGGCAATGCCGCGCGCGTGCAGATATTTCAGGAAACGCGCCTGATAGATGGCCATGAGGGGGCCCAGACCCATCGACACCGTGGGGAATTGCCAGAACTCCGGCATCAGCTTGGGGTGGGGATAGGAAGGCAGGCCCTTGCCGTCGACTTCCTGACGGAAATTGTCGAGCTGCTCTTCGGTGATGCGGCCTTCAAGATAGGCGCGACCGTAAATGCCGGGAGACGAATGGCCTTGGAAATACACCAGGTCGCCGCCGTGATCTTCCGTTTCAGCGTGCCAGAAATGATTCTGGCCACAGCCGATCATGGTGGCCAGCGACGCAAAGGAGGCAATGTGGCCGCCAAGGTCGCCGCCATCAGGCGGATTCTTGCTGTTGGCCTTGACCACCATGGCCATGGCGTTCCAGCGCACGTAGGAACGAATGCGTTCTTCCAGCACCAGGTTGCCCGGATGCGGAGGTTCCAGGCCGGGCGGAATCGTGTTCACGTAGGCGGTGTTGGCCGAGAACGGAATGTGCGCGCCCGAGCGCCGGGCGAGGTCGATGAGCCGTTCCAGCAGGTGATGCGCGCGTTCCGGACCTTCACGATCGAGCACCGCTTCGAGTGCTTCAAGCCATTCCTGTTCTTCGAGGAGTGCATCATCGACCTCGGTGGCCGAAGACTGCGCGTGTGCAAGAGAGGACATG
>JAJUFT010000107.1 GCA_029263615.1 Alcaligenaceae bacterium
CCGATGTCCTTGTGGTTGGTGGCGAACACCCAGCGGCGCCAGCCCTTGGCTGGGCCGTGGTGGCCATGATCGTGATCGTGGTCGTGGGTGGTCGGTGGGACGTGACCGGCGGTAACGCTGCTCATGCTTGGCTCCTTCCTGCTGGCCCGCTCGCCTTTCTGTTCAAGCCGGGCGGGCCGTATTCTGATGATCTTGCTTCAAGTGCCCTTGCGGGTGCTTAGCGCAGGGCCGTGACGTCGGCGGGTTGAACGATTGGGTCTTCGCCCTTGCCATTGTGGCCCCATGCGTGCCGGGTATAGGTGGCGACTGCAGCGATTTCGACGTCGTTGAGTTGGTCACGGAAGGGGGCCATGGCTGTGCCGGGCCGCCCGTTCAGGATGATCTCGACCTGCTCCTTCATGGGGCCGAGCACGAATGCTTCGTTGTTCACCAGCGCCGGGAAGGTGGGCGGCATGCCCTGGCCGTTCGCCTGGTGGCAGGCGATGCAGTTGGCCGCGTAGACTTTTTCGCCGCGCGCCATCAACTCATCAAGCTCGTATGTTTTCGTGGGATCGTCGGCAGAAGCCTGCATGGCCTGTTGCTGCTCGGCCGCCCAGCGCTCGTAGTCGGCCTGTTCCATGACCTCGACCACGATGGGCATGAAGGCGTGGTCCTTGCCGCAGAGTTCGGCACACTGACCGCGATAAATGCCGGGCTCGGTGGCGCGGAACCAGGTGTCACGCAACACACCCGGCATGGCGTCTTGCTTGACGCCGAAGTCGGGAACCATCCAGGAGTGGATGACATCGTTGGCCGTCAGGACGACACGTACCTTTTTATCGACCGGCACGACCATATGCCTGTCGGTTTCCATGAGGTAGGTTTCGCTCTTTGGCGCACGGCCTTCAATCTGTTCACGTGGCGTGGCCAGGTTGGACAGGAACTTCACGCCCTGTGCCGGGCCGTCGAGGTATTCGTAACCCCACTTCCACTGGTAGCCCGTGACCAGTACGGTGAGGTCTGCACTACTGGTGTCTTTCATGGCGACCACGGCGCGCGTGGCGGGTATGGCCATGGAAATGATGATGAGGAAGGGAACGACGGTCCAGGCGATTTCCACGCCAATGTTTTCATGAAACTTGGCCGGTACGGCGCCTTTGGACTTGCGGTGCTTCACGATGGAGTAGAACATCACTCCGAAAACACCGATGAAAATCAGCGTACAGATCCAGAGCAGCAACGTATGGAGATCCATAATGTCGCTTGCTATCTGTGTCACGCCTCGCGTGAGGTTGAGCTGGTTGACCCCTGGGCCCCCCGGCATGTCTCCTACTTGGGCAACCGCCGCGCTGGAAAAAAATAGCGCCAAGATGCCCAAAACCCCCTTAACCTTCTTCATGCTGACCCCTAGTTGCAACGTGCTGTGTCAATTTCTTGATTTTGGTCAAGCAACTCGACCAAAAACCTTGGCCTTGCACTGGATTGTCGGATGGCAGGCTTTAGAATGCTGTAACTGAGTATCAGTGCCTGCTCTCGATTTATCGCTCCCGGGGATTATAGCCACATTGGCGTCGTTTCCCACCCCCTTTCCCTTACAATTGCCGGATGAAATCCGGCCCTCTTGTAGCGTTGTCCGATTCGATCCGTTTGCGGCAGGAATCGCTCACGCCCCGAATTCAGCAGCTCCCCCATACTGGTTCCCGCCCGCTTACCATTGCCGGGCGCGTGGCCGGCTGGGCCACGCCACGGGCCACCGAATGCCTTGCGCAGCTCCCTTTCGCACGCGTTACAGATGAGGCCGTCCATGTTGCCGACGCGCCACGCCGAACCCAGGCCCTGGACATCACCATGGCCCGCATCGCGCACGCGCTGCAGGAGCATGGCTGCCTGCGTGCCTGGCGCGATGAGTTGCTGGACGTCTTTGGCGAAGGCCGTCGGCTTTGCGCGCTCGAGCGCGGCGCAATGCGGCCGCTGGGCCTGCTCACCAAAGCCGTCCATCTGAATGCATGGTCGCCGGACGGTCGCTTATGGCTTGCGCGGCGCTCCGATACCAAGGCGACCGACCCGGGACTGTGGGATACGCTCGTGGGCGGGCTGGCGGTGGCCGGCGAACCGCTCGATACCTCGTTGTTGCGCGAATGCCAGGAAGAAGCGGGTCTTGAACCTGCCGACATCCGCGAACGCTCGCCCCTGCGGGTGATCTTCCGGATGCATCGACGCCTTCCGGAAGGCTATCAGGTCGAGGACCTGCTGGTGAGTGACTGTGTACTGCGCGAAGGCGTTGTGCCCAGGAACATGGACGGAGAGGTCAGCGAGTTTCGCCTGGCCACCATCGAAGAAACATGGTCCATGATCCAGGAGGATGCCTTTACGCACGAAGCCGAGGCGTGCATATTGGATAGTCTGGCGCAACGCGGCCGCGCTGCGGCCTTTTGAGCGGAGGAGCAGATGAACAAGAATCCCTTTGTGTTGCCCGGGTTCGGGCAGGACGGCCCCATGGGGCAGAACCCCATCATGGCGAGCATGGAAATGATGCGCCAGGCCTGGGAAGGCCTCGCCGCATCGGGTGGAATGAAGGCACCTACCGTGGAATCGATGATGTCGGTCGAGGAAATGGATAAGCGCATTGCCGATCTGCGCGCGGTGGAAAACTGGCTGCGCATGAATCTTTCCATGCTGAGCAGCACCATTCAAGGGCTCGAGGTTCAGCGTGCAACCGTCGCCACGCTCAAATCCTTCGTGGATTCCGGCATGGCAATGGCGCAGGCGGGTGCCGCCGCTGGCGAGCCGCAGGCCGCCGCGAAGACCTCCGCTGCGGCGGCCGCGCCAAAACCTGAAAGCCAGGGGCCGGCGGGCGTAACGCCCCCGTCGGCGAGCCGGTCTCAAGAAGACCGTGAGCCCACGGGCGGCGACGAGTCGCGAGGGGCAAAGCAGTCCCCCACCGGGGACGCAAAGTCGGCAGCCAAACAGGCCTCCACCGCATCCGAACAGGTAGATCTTGTGGCCGCGGCCAGTACGGCGGCGCAAAGCTGGTGGGACTTGCTGCAGCAGCAGTTCCAGACGTTGGCGGCAGCCAGCGCGGCCAGTGCCGCCAACGCCGATGTAAGTGGCAAGCCTGGAGGAGCATCATCGGGCGGTTCGGCCAGAAAGGCGGCAAGCCGGACCGCTTCGGCTCGGAAGACCGCTGCGGAACCCGCCACAGCTACGGATACGAAGAAAGCGTCTAAATCGTCGACCTCCGCCACAAAGAAGGCATCGGCCACTAAAAAAGCGCCTGCGACAAAACGCGCGGCGTATGCCGCCAGGAAATCATCAGTAAGGGCATCAGGAGCCAAGTCGGCCAAGTGACGCTTCGTCCGCTTGGGGTACACACTGGAATCTTCGCACTATGTTGAACATCGTCATACTCGCTGCCGGACTCGGCAAACGCATGCAATCCGATTTGCCGAAAGTGCTGCACCGCATTGCGGGCAAGCCCATGCTGGCTCATGTACTGGACAACGCGCGTGCCTTGCACCCTGACCGCATCGTGGTCGTTACAGGTCACGGCGCCGAAAAAGTCCAGGCCGCGTTCCAGGAGCAGGGCGACGTCGCGTTTGCGCTGCAGCAGCCGCAGCAGGGTACCGGCCACGCCGTGCAGCAGGCCCTGCCTCTGCTGGTGGGAAGCGATGCGAGCGACGACGCTACGCTGGTGCTCTATGGCGATGTCCCCCTGGTTCAGCCGGAAACGCTACGCGCGCTGCTCGAGGCGCGTGCCGACGGTTTGGCGCTGCTGACGGAAAAGGTTGCGGACCCCACCGGCTATGGCCGCATTGTGCGCGACCACGCGGGGCAGGTGCAGCGCATCGTCGAGCACAAGGATGCAGACCAGGCCGAACTCGCTATCAACGAAGTCAATACCGGCATATTGGCCGCTCCCACCGGCAAGCTTCGGGAATGGCTGGGCCGCATCAACAACAACAACGCGCAGGGCGAGTATTACCTGACGGACATTGTTGCCCTCTCCGTGACCGACGGGGTGCCCGTACGTGCCGCGCATCCCGGCGCTCCATGGGAAACCCTGGGCGTGAACAGTCGCGTGCAGCAGGCCGAACTCGAGCGTGCGTGGCAGCGTGAGCAGGCCCGGCGCCTGCTTGAAAAAGGTGTCACGCTGGCCGACCCCGAACGCTTTGACCTCCGTGGCGAACTCGTGTGCGGTCGCGATGTATTTATCGATGTGGGTTGCGTGTTCGAAGGGAAAGTGCAACTGGCTGATGGCGTTCACATCGGACCCCATTGTGTGCTGCGTGATGCGAGCATTGGCGCAGGCACGCGCATCGACGCTTTCACGCATATTGAACAGGCCGTGGTCGCACAAGACGCCCGCCTTGGGCCCTACGCTCGCTTGCGCCCAGGGGCGGATATCGGGCCGGAAGCCCATGTCGGCAACTTCGTAGAGATTAAAAAGAGCACGCTCGGCCATGGGTCCAAGGCGAACCATCTGGCCTACATCGGTGATGCGCAGATTGGGGCGCGGGTCAATATCGGCGCCGGTACGATCACCTGCAATTACGATGGCGTCAATAAACACCTGACGGTCATCGAGGACGATGCCTTCATCGGCTCCGATACGCAACTCGTTGCGCCCGTCACGGTCGGAAAGGGCGCCACGCTGGCCGCCGGCACCACCCTGACTCGTGATGCCCCGGCCGAACAACTCACGTTGTCCCGGGTTCCGCAAACCACGGTCGATGGGTGGAAGCGTCCGCAGAAGAAAGCGTGAGTACTGAGCAGAAGCAACGCAAGACGGATCAGCCCGCCGCTCCGGATGGTTTGCCCACGCCCCGTCGCTATTGGGCGGTGGCCACGCTTATTCTGGGCATTACCATTACAGTGCTCGATTCGAGCATGTCCAACGTCGCGTTGCCGGCTATTTCCGCAGCTCTGGGAATTCCGGCCAGCCAGACGGTGTGGGTGGTGCTCGCCTATAGCCTGACGGTAGTCGGCTGCATGCTGCCCCTGTCGGCGGTTGCCGAGCGCGTGGGATTCCGTCGCATGTTCGGCTTGGGCATGGCCGTATTCCTGCTGGCCTCCATCAGCGCGGCCCTATCGAATACCATGACGCATCTGGTGGTCTCGCGGGTTGGCCAGGGGCTGGGTTCCGCCATGCTCATGTGCCTGTTCGGCGGCATCATGCGCAACACTTATCCCTTGAGCCGCCTGGCCGCGGGCATCAGCCTGAACGCGTTTACCGTGGGCATCATGGCGGTGCTCGGGCCCACCCTGGGCGCATTGCTGCTGCAATGGTTTTCCTGGCAGGTCATTTTCCTGGTCAACATCCCGCTGTGCCTGCTGTCGTTCGCGGGGATACGGTTTCTGCCCGAGATGCCGCGCCGCTCGGGGCCCTTCGACTGGACGGCGTGTGCGCTCAGTGCCCTGTTGTTCGGCCTGGCGCTCTTCGGCCTCGAGTCGCTTGGGCGGGAGCCCGCAACGGCGGCGCTGTGCCTGCTGGTGGCGGCCTTGCTGGCCTGGGCCATCGTACGCCGCTCCTGGGGCCAGCCGGCGCCGGTCGTGCCGATCGACCTGCTGCGCATACGCAGTGTGGGGTACGCGGTGGCGGCGTCCGCCTTATTCTTTGCCGCCCAGATGGCGGCCTTCGTGGCATTGCCCTTCTATTTCAAGGCCCGATATGGCGCGAGCTATGCCGAGGTGGGGCTGTATCTGGGGGCATGGGCCATTGGTGGTGCGGTGATGGCGCCGATTTCGGCCTATGCCGCGGCCCGTTACCCGGTGGCGGTGCTGTGTGCACTGGGTGCCATCATGATGAGTCTGGGGCTCAGCGGCCTGTTGCTGGCGCCCGTGAACAGTGGCGCCGGCTGGCTGGCGACCTGCATGTTCATCGGGGGTATCGGCTTCGGGTTCTTCCAGACACCCAATAATCGCGCCATGCTGGGCGGAGCCCCCCGCCACCGTAGCGGAGCGGCCGGCGGAATGCAGGCCACCACGCGGGTGTTCGGCCAAGGCGTCGGTACCGCCTTCGCCGGGCTGGCGTTCCAGCTCAGCACGGCGCACGGCGCCGCATTTGGCGTGGGTGTCGCGATCACATGCGCGATTGGAGCGCTGATGGTCAACGTGTTGCGCCATCTGGATCCCACGCCGGACGGCCGCTTCTGAACTAAATATAAAGCTATGCGAATACTTCAACTGAACTTTGAACGAGGATGGCGCGGTGGTGAGCGCCAGACGCTGCTCACCATGCGCCAACTTCTGCTGGCCGGCCATGAGGTCGAGCTGCTGTGCCGCAAGGGGGAAGACCTTGCGCGCCGTGCCACCGAACAGGACTTCGTGGTCCATGAGTTCGACGGGCCGGCGGCAGCCAGCCGCTTCCTGATCTCCCGGCGCAAGCAATACGACGTCATGCACGCCCA
>JAJUFT010000071.1 GCA_029263615.1 Alcaligenaceae bacterium
CGAATTTCACTTCTCTCTCCATTTTCCTATCCTCGTGTTGGGAAGCAGAAAGAAGCCCGCTTCAATTTCCATGAAGGCTGGCGCTTTAACATGGAGGTCCGCCGCTGACGTTGCTCCTCGTCGGCAGAGGAGGGCGGGTTGGGCGGGTTGTTCATATTGCTTCCCTGAACGCCGACGGGGGAAGCCAAGCTGAGAATCGTATTCATACGGTCCTTGATCGCCAGCCGGAGATGATCCCGTTCAGCTGACTATAGTGGTATTGCGAAGTCCAGCTTACGCGTCCGGAACTGGAACGCCTAACATTCAATTGCAACAGCGGAGTTCACCGGTCACGTCGGAATTGCCGTAATGGGCCCGCGAGCCGCCCGGGCACTGGCATGTAGCGTGCCCGGGCTGCAAGATGCCTCTGGAATTGCTTACGCTTGTTTCAAACGGTATTGATCTTCCGGGCACTGATTGACGTGGCCACCCGTGCGAATGGCCACGTTGCGTCGTTCAACGCAGGGGCCAGCCGTACATCAGACCGCCTTCCTGCCACTGAGCGTTCAGACCGCGCGGCAGCTTCATGTTGCTTCCTTCGCCCAGTGTGCGATTGAAGCTTTCACCGTAGTTGCCGACCTGCTTGATGACGTTATAGGCCCACTTGTTGTCCAGACCCATGCCCTTGCCCAGTTCGCCGGAGGCACCGAGGATGCGCTGGATGTTGGGGTTCTCGCTCTTTGCCATTTCGTCAACGTTGGCCGAGGTGATGCCGAACTCTTCTGCTTCCAGCATCGCATTCAGCGTCCAGCGCACGACATTGAACCACTCGTCATCTCCACGACGCACCATCGGTCCCAGAGGATCCTTGGAAAGGTTTTCCGGCAGGATTTCGAGCTCGGCGGGATTGGCCGAGCTGGCACGCAGGGTGGCGAGCTGTGATTTGTCGCTGGTGAAGGCGTCACAGCGGCCGGCGGCGAATGACCGCATGGCTTCTTCCGGCGAGTTGATGACCACCGGCTGGAAGGTCAGCTTGCGGGCGCGGAACCAGTCGGCCAGATTGAGTTCCGTCGTGGTGCCAGGCTGCACACAGATGGTTGCACCATCGAGCTCCCTGGCTTCCTTCAGGCCCAGTTCCTTCTTCACCAGGATGCCCTGGCTGTCGTAGTAGTTGATGCCGGTGCTGACCAGGCCGAGCGTGGTGTCCCGGGCCAGGGTGGCGGTGGAGTTGCGCGTCAGCACGTCGATTTCGCCCGACTGCAGGGCAGTGAAGCGTTGCTGGCTGTTCAGGGGGGTGAGCTTGTGCTTGCTCGCATCACCGAACATGGCAGCGGCAATGGCCTTGCACATGTCGATGTCCAGGCCGCTCCAGTTGCCCTGGCTGTCGGCGTAGGAGAAGCCCGGATTGCCCACGTGCACGCCACATTGGACAAAACCTTTTGCCTTGATGGCATCAAAGGTCTGGCCTGCCTGAACGGCGCCAGTGGCGAACCACAAGCTTGCCGCGACGCCGGCCAGTTTAAGAACCTGCATATGTCCTCCTCGAATCATTGGACGGGTTGGGTGTTGTCAAAAAAGCATTTACTACATGAGCTCCGGCAGAATCAGGACGATCTGCGGGAACACAATGATCAGGACCAGGGCGAAGACCAGGACCAGGAAAAAGGGCAGGGTGGCTCGCATGACCTGCCACAGGCTGCGCCCGGTCAGGGACTGCAGCACGAACAGGTTGAAGCCGACAGGGGGAGTGATCTGCGCCATCTCGATGAGAATCACCATATAGATGCCGAACCAGAGCAGATCAATGCCGGCTTCCTTGACCATGGGCAGCACGACGGCACTGGTCAGTACCAGAATGGAGATGCCCTCCAGGAAACAGCCCAGTACGATGAAGAAAAGGGTGAGCACGAACAGCAGCATGTAGGGCGAGAGCTGGAAGCCCTGCACCCAGGATGCAAGGGTCTGGGGAATGTTCAGGAAGGCCATGGCGATCGACAGCACCGCCGCGCATGCAATGATGAAGGAAATCATGCAGGAAATGCGGGTTGCCGAAAGCAGGCTGTCGATAAAACCCTGCCAGGTGAGTGAGCCGGAGAGCAGGGCGATCACCAGTGATCCGACCACACCGAGAACCGCCGCTTCCGTGGGCGTGGCAATGCCGGAGTAGATGGAACCGACCACGGAGGCCACCAGCAGGACGACGGGGATCAGCCGACGCGACCGTTTCAGTTTCTCGAGAAAGGTCGTCCTGGGTTCGGCAGCAGGTACGCGGGACGGATGCAGCACCGACCACAGGGCGATATAGCCCATGAACAGGGTCATGAGAAGCACGCCGGGCAGAATGCCTGCGATGAACAGCTTGGCAATGGATTCCTGGGCCAGTACGCCATAGACGATCATCACGATGGACGGTGGAATGAGCAGGCCCAGGGTACCGGAACCGGCCAGAGAACCGATCATCAGCGATTCGTCATAGCCGCGTTTCTTCAGTTCTGGCAGACTCATGCGGCCGATGGTGACAGCCGTGACGGCGGAAGATCCGGCCACGGCGGCCATGATGCCGCAGCCCAGCACATTGACATGGGTCAATCGTCCTGGCAGCCAGTTCACCCAGGGGCCCAGGCCGGTGAACATGTCTTCCGACAGGCGGGTGCGGAACAGGATTTCACCCATCCAGACGAACAGCGGCAGGGCGGTGAGCGCCCAGCCCCAGCTGGCATCCCACATGGTGGATGCGATCAGTGAACCGACGGAGGCATCACTGAAGGCTGCCAGACCGAGGATGCCCACGCCGAGCAGCGAAACCGCCACCCACACGCCGGATCCAAGCAGGATCAGGAGGGCAAAGAAAAGCACGACGAGCGTGATGACGACCATTGAATCGCCCATGGGTACTCCTTCTCATGTAGGGGAGAGATCTATTCCAGCGGGGTGTCGGTTTGCGTCGAATAAGAGGGGTCTTTTCCCAGGGCGATGCAGACGAGGTCGTCCAGCAATGCCACGGTCATCAGGACCAGGCCCAGTGCCATGCCGGACTGCGGAATCCAGAAGGGGATGGCCGCAAGCCCGGGGCTGACGTCACCAAACTCATGTGATTCGATGGTGAACAGAATGACGTTCCAGGCCAGATAGCCGACCAGGGCCGCCGAACAGGCACAGCACCACATTTCCATCAGGCGCTTCTGCTGTTTGTTGCTGACGGCCAGCAGCATGCTGACCCGAATATGGGCACCGTGGCGCAGGCTGTAGGCCAGGCCAAGGAATGAGGAGGCCGCAAGAAAGAAGCCGGCGATTTCGGTCGAATCCACGACAAAATCCAGCATTCTTCCGAAGATCTGCAGCAGGATCACCACCGCTATGCCCACAAGGAACAGGGCTGCCAATACGCCGCTCAGGCCGTAAAGTGCATTCAACATCTTTCGCATGATGCGAGCCTCCTCGTTGCAGAATCAGAATGTCAGGACGAAGCCTTTTTGGATGCCTCGGCCTTCAGGCGCAGGTATTCGTCAAGAACCTTCTGTTCTGCAGGGCCGGCTTCCTTGCGCCATTCCTCGATCATCGTCGTGCCGACCTTGTCCAGGGCTGCCTGGATTTCGTCAGAAGCTTCGGTCACGGTGATGCCGTTCTTGCGCAGAATCTCCACCCGCTCTTGGTTGGCCTTCTTGCTCAGTTCCCAGCCGCGCTGGGTGGCCCGCTCGCCGGCTTCCAGCACGATTTTCTGGAGATCTTCATCCAGTGCACGCAAGGCGCGTTCATTCACGATGATCGCGTTCTTGTTGTGCATGGTGCCGGTGTAGGTGAAGTTCTTCACGTTGTTCCAGATCTGGATGTCGGTGCCGGTCTGGGCGCTGGTGAAGAGTGCTTCAATCATGCCGGTAGCGAAGGCCTGGGGAACTTCTGCGAACGGCAGATTGATGGCGCGGAAGCCGAGCAGCTCACCCATGCGCTGGGTGGCCTGCGAATAGATACGGAGCTTCTGGCCCTTGAACTGTTCGGGCGAGGTGGCCGGTTCCTTGGTGTAGAAGCCCTGACCCGGCCAGGCCACATACGAGATGATGCGCATGCGGTTCTTTCCGAAGAGATCATCGAAGTAGGGTTTCTGGGCCTCGGTCAGCAGGGTGGCTTCTTCGTAGTTCTTGGCAATGTTGGGCACACTGTCGAGAATGAACATGGGGCTTTCATTGCCATAGACACCCAGGCGGATCTCGCCGATGGGCACCTGACCGGACTGCACGGCGCGCTTGATGGCGTCGTGCTTGATCAGTGTTCCGTTGGAACGCAGGTCGATCTTCAGGCGGCCGCCGCTTTTGTCTTCGACGTCCTTGATGAATTCGCGGATGTTTTCCGTGAGGAAGCTGTCGTCGGGGTAGCCCGAGGCCATGGTCCACGTGGTTGCTGCAGATACCGCTGAAATGCTGGAAGCCACGAGGGTGGCAGCCATCAGAAATCGAAAAGCTTTCATTGCATTTTCTCCTCGGAATGGGTGAGTTGCGTGTCAAAAGATCACGCGGCTTGCACTTCAAGTTCCAGCAGGGCTGCGCGGATGCGTTCCAGTGCGTCGGCCAGCACGGCCTGGGAACTGGCAAACGACAGCCTGAAATAGGGTTGGAGGCCATAGGCAGCACCCGGCACGGTAGCTACTTTGGCTCTACGAAGAAGGTAGGCGGAAAGGTCGGTGTCGCTCTGGATGACGGCGCCGTCTGGGGTCTTGCGCCCGATGAAGGCGTCGCAGCGTGGGAAGGCATAGAATGCGCCCTCTGGGCTGACGACTTCCAGGCCGGGGATGGCTGCCAGGCCGTTCACGACGAGGTCGCGGCGTGCCTTGTACTCGGCCACCATGGGAATCAGAAAGTCCTGCGGGCCGGTGAGTGCTTCCACCGCTGCTGCCTGCGAGATGGAGCAGGGGTTGCCAGTGCTTTGCGACTGAACCTTGCCCATGGCCTTGATCAGGCCTTTCGGGCCGGCAGCGTAGCCAATGCGCCAGCCCGTCATGGCGTAGGTCTTGGAGACACCGTTCACGATGAGGGTGCGGTCACGCAGCTCAGGGCAGGCAATGCCGAAGGACACGAACGGCCGGTCAAACACGATGCGCTCGTAGATCTCGTCGGACATCACGAGCACGCGCGGGTGCTTGCTCAGGACGGCGCCCAGCGCGACCCACTGTTCATGGGTGTAGATTGCGCCACTGGGGTTGGAAGGCGAATTCAGGAACAGCCAGCGTGTCCTGGGCGTGATGGTGGCGGCCAGGCGCTCGGGAGACAGCAGGAAGTTGTCCTCCGAACCACATTCCAGGATGATCGGCACGCCGCCCAGCAGCGTCACCATGTCTGAATACGACGCCCAGTAGGGGGCAGGGATGATCACTTCGTCGCCCGCTTCCACCGTGGTCAGCAGAGCGTTGAAGATGATCTGCTTGGCGCCGTTTGCCACGGTGACTTCGGCGGTGGAGAAGTCCAGACCATTTTCAGTCTTGAACTTGTGCGAGATGGCAGCCTTGAGTTCAGGCGTACCGTCCGCAGCCGTGTAACGGGTGATGCCGTTGCGCATGGCGCGTTCTGCCGCGGCGATGATGTGTGCCGGGGTGTCGAAGTCGGGTTCCCCCAGACTCAGGTCAATGACGTTCTCTCCGGCTGCCCGCATGGTTTTGGCCTGCACGGAAATGGCCATGCTGGGAGATTCTGCAATACGGCTGACGTTGGTGCTTTCGTAGTTCATTTTCTGACCTTGTTACCTGCCATAGACGGTTTGGGCATGTTCGGGTGTGATGTAGCCATTGCGGAGATCGCTCTCGATCTCTTCGGGATTGCGTTGTGAGGGATCGCCGTAGCCGCCGCCACCGGGCAGCTCAAGCACGAGGCGCTGCCCCAGGGGAACCGGCACACGCGAGCCCTTGCCGCGCAGCTCGGTGCCGTCAGTCAGGGAGACCCGGCCTGGCTGGCCGTTGCCGCCGCCTTGACGCCCGCGGGCGGGATGCTTGATGCGGTCGAACATGGCGTTGAAGTAGATCTGGTAGCCTTCTGCCGCCTCGATTTCCACCACCTGGCCCAGGCCGCCGCGCTGAGTGCCTGCACCTCCGGAGTCAGGCCGGAGTTCCTTGCGCCACACGACGATGGGTCCGACCTGTTCGGTCGCCTCCACCGGCATGGTGTGAATCCCACTGGGGAAGGCCGTGGCGTTCAGGCCATTGAGCTGGGGGCGGGCGCCGCTGCCGCCGCTGTTGAACATGAGGATTTCCGTGCCCTTCTTGGGCTTCTCGGCACCGGTTGCCTCGGCGGCGTCGCGCACGCTGATCTGGATGTTCCAGGTGGTGCCGGCTCCTTCGGCAGGAATGCGCTCGGGCAGGAAGTGCGACAGGGCACCGAGAATGAGGTCGGGCAGGAAATGCCCCAGAACGTGCCGCACTGCCACGGGCTTGGGATGCAGCGCGTTCAGGATGCAGCCTTCGGGTGCCAGCACATCGAATGGTGCCAGCGAGGCGGCGTTGTTGGGAATCTCGGGGGCGATGGCGCACTTCAGACCGTAACCTGCGTAGGCCTTGGTATAGATCAGTGGCACGTTGATCCCGAAGTTGCTGGTGCCCGAGGTGCCGGTGAAGTCGGCCAGCACGCCATCGGCTGCAATGCGCAGCTTGACGGCCAGATGGACCGGCTTGTCGTAGCCGTCCAGCGACATGGCGTTGTCGTATTCGCCCTTGGGAAGGGCGGCAATCTTCTCCAGCGTGGCGCGGCGGCTGTTTTCCAGGATGAAGTTGCCCAGTTCCTCGAGACTGTCGAGGCTGAACTCGTCCATCATCGTCATGAGGCGACGGTGGCCGGTGTCGTTGCACGCTGCCAGGGCGTAGATGTCACCGATCACCTGATCGGATTCGCGCACGTTGTTGGCAATGATGTTGAGCAGATCGCGGTTGACTTCACCGCGCTGCACGAACTTCATGATGGGAATGAAGATGCCTTCTTCATAGACCTCGCGTGCGTCCGGGCCGAAGCCGCGGCCGCCGATGTCCACGACGTGTGCGGTGCACGCGAAGTAGCCGATGAGCTGGCCATTGCGGAAGGAGGGCGTGACGACGGTGATGTCGTGCAGGTGGCCCGTGCCCTTCCAGGGGTCGTTGGTGATGTACACATCGCCTTCGAAGATGTTGTTTTCACCAATGTCATTGATGAAGTGGCCCACCGCCTCGGCCATGGCGTTGACGTGTCCGGGCGTGCCCGTGACGGCCTGGGCCAGCATCAGCCCGGCACGGTTGAACACGCCTGCGGACAGGTCTCCGGCCTCGCGGACACTGGTGCTGAAAGCCGTGCGGATCAAAGTCAGCGCCTGCTCTTCCACGACGGAGATCAGGCGGTTCCACATGACCTGCATGTGGATGTTTTCGAGGGAGTTCTTCATGCGGTTACCTCTTTACCCATTTGAGACGAGCGGCTCTCGGCATTCCTGTCGTTGCGGGAGACCAGCAGGCACAGGTCGGCCTGCACGACGGCATTGAAGCCCGAGGGGATGATGGTGGCTGTTTCGCGTTCCACCACCACGGCAGGCCCCATGACCTGTGCGCCGGGTGCCAGCGATTCGCGGTGGTGAACCGCAGCGTCCAGATACTTCTGGCTCTTGGCATCAAAGAGCGGGCGGGTTCCCGAGGGTGCCGGCTGCTCCTTGACCTCAACGCGCGCAAGGCGCTGTACTTCCTGCTGGGGCGAGCTCGCCTTGATCGACCAGCTCACGATTTCCACGTCCAGCCGGTCGATGGGGCGACCGAAGAAGCGGGTGTAGGCCTGCTCGAAACGCTCGCGGAACAGAGCGGCATCGTCGGCGGTGTAGGGGCGCTCGGGCATGGCAACCGGGATTTCCCAGCCTTGCCCCACATAGCGCATGTAGGCGGTGCGTTCCACCACGGGCTCGCCTTCGTCCATTCCCCGGCGTGCGAAGGCAATGGCCTCTTCGGCCAGGTTGTGGGTCAGGCGGTTGACCGTTTCGGCGTCGAATTTGCTCAGGCGCATGTAGCCGCTGCGGGCGGCTTCGAAGCCGAACGGGGCGCGCAGGAAGCCGATGGCGGAACCCACCCCGGCACCCGGGGGCACGATGAACTGGCTCATGCCCAGCTTCTCGCACAGGCGACCGGCATGGACGGGACCGGCACCCCCGAAGGTGATCATGGTGAAGTCGCTGACATCGACACCGCTTTCCACCGCATGCACGCGACCGGCGTTGGACATGTTCTCGTCCACGACTTCTGCAATGCCGTAGGCGGCAATCTCGGTGGACAGACCCAGCGGTTTGCCGATATCCCGCTCGATGGCATCGCGTGAGTTCTGCAGGGAGAGCTTCATCGCACCGCCGGCGAAATAGTCGGGGTCGAGGGCGCCCAGCACGAGGTCGGCATCCGTGACGGTAGGCAGGGTGCCACCGCGCTGATAACAGGCAGGTCCGGGTTCGGAACCCGCGCTGCGGGGGCCCACGCGGATCTGGTTCAGCGAATCGACCGTGGCGATCGAGCCACCACCGGCACCGATTTCGACCATTTCCACGACGGGAATGGAGATTGGCATGCCGCTGCCCTTCTTGAAGCGGTAGGTGCGGGCAACTTCAAAGGTTTTGGCCGTTTTGGGCGAGAAGTTTTCGATCAGGCAGATCTTGGCGGTCGTTCCACCCATGTCGAAGGAGACGACCGACTCGACACCATAGCGACTGGCGATGTGGGCGGCGAAGATGGCGCCGCCGGCCGGGCCGGATTCGACCAGGCGAACCGGGAATTCGGCGGCCGTCTCGACCGAGACGATGCCGCCGCCGGAGTGCATCATGAAAACGGGGCAGGTGGCGCCGCTTTCCTTCAGGGAGCTCACCAGTCGTTCCAGATACGACTTCATGATGGGCTTCACGTAGGCGTTGGCACACACCGTGTTGAAGCGCTCGTACTCACGCATCTGGGGCGAGACTTCGGAAGAGATCGACACGGAAACGTTCGGCAGTGCGGCCTGCAGTGCCTCGCGCATCCGACGCTCGTGGGCGTCGTTCATGTAGCTGTGCAGAAAGCCGATGGCCACACTTTCGTAGCCGCCTGCGCGCACCTGTTCCACCAGCGCCTGGATGTCGCTGTCGGAGGGGGACTGCAGCACCTGGCCCTGGGCGCTGACCCGTTCGGCCAGCACCAGCCGGTCTGCGCGCGGAATCAGGGCAGGAGGCAGCACGATGTTGAGGTCATACTGCTCGAAACGGTTCTCGGTCCGCATCTCGATGACGTCACGAAAACCTGCGGTGGTGATGAAGGCGGTATGGACGCCGCGCCGTTCGATCAGGGCGTTGGTGGCCAGCGTCGTGCCGTGGATGATGACGTCGATGTCCGCAAAGCCGATGCCGACCTGGGACAGAACTTCATTCAGGCCAGCGAGAATGGCGCGCTCAGGACCTGAATAGTCCGTCAGGACCTTGGTCGAATGGAGTTCACCATCCATCTCCAGGGCGATATCGGTGAAGGTGCCACCGATGTCGACTCCGATTCGTACCGATTTTTTCCGTGCTTTCACAAAAAGCCTCCAAACCGTGCCCGTTCGCACAGGCGTTAAAGTTCAACCTGCAAGGTGATGCTCATGTTGCTTTGAAGCGTTTTGCCAGCTGATCGCTGGCGGAAGTCAGCAGGCCCTGATCGGAGCCTACGCCCACCATGGTGATTCCCATTTCCAGATAGCGGCGTGCGTCGGCTTCCATGGGTGCCAGAATGCCGACCGGTTTGCCGGCGCGGCGTCCGGCCTCGACGACCGCGGCAATCGCGTCCTGCACGGCCGGTTCACCCGGCTTGATCAGGTGCCCCATGCTGGTGGACAGATCGGAAGGGCCGATAAACAGGGCATCGACGCCATCGACGGCGGCAATGTCATAAGCGGCGGCGACGGCCTGGGGGGTCTCGATCTGCACGACCACGCAAATGTTTTCTTCTGCCGTCTGGTGATAGTTGGGCACGCGCCCGTAGCGGTTCGCCCGCTGGGAGATCGAGACGCCGCGGGTTCCGCGCAGCGGATAGCGTGTGGCGGCAACGATCTGGCGGGCATGTTCCGGGGTATCGACGCAGGGCAGCAGCAGCGAGCGTGCGCCGATGTCCATGTACTGCTTGATCAGGGCGGTGTCGGTGTGGGGCAGCCTGACGATGGGTTCGACGGGGTAGGGGGCCACCGCCTGAAGCTGCATCAGGACGGAGCGCAGATCATTGGGCGAGTGTTCCACATCGATCAGCAGCCAGTCGAATCCCGAGCCGGCCACAATTTCCGCCGTGATGTTGTTGGCCAGCGAGCACCACAGGCCTATCATCCTGCGATGCTCTGCGAGGCCCCGCTTGAGTGTGTTGTCTGCAATCACTTTATTTCCCTTCCTCTGTTTATAGGGCCCCGTTGTACAGGAGGTTTCTCAGTTGGTCTTGTGTGTTGAAATTTCCTGCCCGGCCTGTTGTTCCAGAGCGCGCAGGAGACCAGAATGGTCCCACTGCCCGCCGCCACTGCTCATGCAGGCCTCGAACAGGCCCTGGCAGTTCTGCGTGTTGGGAAGGGGAATGTCGAGATCTTTCGCGCTTGCCAGCGCGAGCCCGAGGTCCTTGTGATGCAGCTCGATGCGGAAACCGGGTTCGAAATTACGATCGATCATGCGTTGCCCGTGGACTTCAAGCACTCGCGACGAGGCGAAGCCGCCCATGAGCGCCTTGCGTACCCGCTCCGGATCCACGCCGGCGGCGGAAGCCAGCAGCAGGGCTTCCGCCACGGCCTGAATGTTGAGACCGACGATGATCTGGTTGGCGACCTTGCACATCTGGCCGGCACCATGGCCACCGATGAGGTTGATGTTCTGGCCCATGAGCTGGAACAGCGGCAGCATGGCTTCGAAGGTGGCTTCTTCGCCGCCCACCATGATGGTGAGCGTGGCATTGGCGGCGCCGACCTGGCCGCCCGAGACCGGTGCGTCGAGATAGTGGACGCCAAGGGCTTCGATCCGCTTTGCGAATTCGCGGGTGGCAACCGGGGAAATGGAGCTCATATCGATCACCGTTTTCCCGGCCGACAGACCTTGGGCCACACCGTTCTCGCCGAACAGGACTTTCTCGACATCCGGTGTGTCGGGGAGCATGGTGATGATGATGTCTGCCCGGTTCGCCACCTCACGCGGGCTGGCACAGGCAACGGCACCGGCATCCAGAAGTGCTTGCGGAACCCCGCTGCGCGAATGCGCAACCAGCGTGTGGCCCCCCTTGAGCAGATTGGCAGCCATTTCCCGGCCCATGATGCCCAGTCCGATGAATCCTACTTGCACCCTTGTATCTCCTGTGAGTCGTTGAAGGGGGAGGCAGCTTTACGGCCGCCTCGTTCGAAATTCATATTTGAAAAAAATTTAGCAGCTTGTGTGTTGTCATACAAGTAGGGGATTAACCCTGTACCGGACGACGGTTGATTGGCGTAATGCGGGCTATTTTTCTTGACTGGCCAGGCTCTGGCGGAGCCTTTCGTGGCTGTTGCTCAGGTGATGGCGCATGGCACGCCGGGCGCCGGAGATGTTCTGGTGCAGGACTGCCTGATAGATGTTCTCGTGTTCGAGAGCCAGGCATTGCAGATAGATGGTACGGGCGACCGGGTCGTGGGCGAAGAGGTCGATCCGGGAACGGGGAAAGGCGATGGTGCCCAGCTGTTCGAGCAGGCGTGCGAAGTGCGGGTTGCCGGCAGCCCGCAGCAGTTCTACATGAAATGCGCGATCCTGGACCACCCCGTCATGGCCTGCCTGCGTGGCCTGCTGTATTTCATCGAGGAGTGTGCGCAACGTTTTCAGATGGGCTTCCGTACGGCGCTGGGCGGCCAGGCCAGCAGCCTCCACTTCCAGTGCAATGCGTACTTCCAGCATGTGCATGATGTCGCTCAGCTCGTTCTGGCTGGCCGGTTCGAGGGTGAGCGTGGCGGTGGGGACCGTGCGTTGCACAAAAGCGCCCATGCCTTGCCGGGTAATCACCATTCCCCGGGCCTTGAGACTGGACACCGCTTCGCGGACAACCGTCCGACTGACACCGTAGGCGGCGATGAGATCGTGCTCGGACGGCAGCCTGTCGCCGGGCTTGAACTCGCCGCGGGCAATGCGCGCACCGAGTTCCTTGGCCAGTTGTGCTGAAAGGGTTTCGTTGCGGCGTCCGACCTTCGACCGGGTCAGGTGTGCGGGTTCCAGCACGTCGTCTTGCAGGTCAGTCATTATGTTGTCTCTTGTCTTATAAGTGTCGCCTTCAGGCGGGATTGTATTTCGGCATCTCTCCAGCACGCAAAATTTCAACACGCAATGTATGGGAAAACCTTTTTGAAACAAAAAGATACATATATGAGGCGTTCCTTTTCGCGTCAAGTATTGCAGTGTTTGAGGGCAAATAAAGTCATTTAACGGACAATTACGGGAAACCCCTCCGCATCTTCCTTTCTGCATGGCTGACGGTTGCTGGTTGAACCGGCACGCGCTGGCTACCATGGCTTCCGGTTTCTTTACGAGGAGCTTATGGATACCAACGCCGTTTCCCGCCGTTCTGCAGCCCTGCGGCTGGCTGATGTGCTGAGCCTGTATGACATGCCTTTCCTGGATCTGGTGCTGCGCGCCCAAGAAGTGCACAGGGCGCATCATCCGGCCAATCAGGTTCAGCTTTCCACCCTGATGTCGATCAAGACGGGTGCCTGTACCGAGGACTGTGCTTATTGCCCTCAGTCTGCGCACCATGACACCGAACTGGCAGAGGAAAGCCGGCTTGTCGATCTGGAGACCGTGCTGGCGGAAGCGCGGGCAGCACGCGCGCAGGGCGCCCAGCGCTTCTGCATGGGGGCGGCATGGCGGTCGCCGTCTGAGCGGCAGCTCGACGACGTGGTGGAGATGGTTCGGGAGGTCAAGGCGCTGGGTCTGGAAACCTGTGTCACGCTCGGCATGCTCAAGCCGGGTCAGGCCGAACGCCTGAAGCAGGCAGGCCTGGACTTTTACAACCACAATCTTGATACGTCGCCGGAGTTTTACGGCAGCATCATCACCACACGCAGCTATCAGGACAGGCTGGATACGCTGGATCGGGTACGCGAGGCGGGCATCAAGGTCTGTTGCGGCGGCATTGTCGGTCTGGGCGAATCCCGGCGCGAGCGGGCGGGCCTGCTAGCGCAGCTGGCCAGTCTTGAACCGCATCCAGAGTCCGTGCCGATCAACAATCTCGTGCGGGTGGAAGGCACCCCCATGGCCGACGTGCCGGCAGTGGACGAGCTCGAGTTCGTGCGCACCATCGCCGTGGCGCGCATCCTCATGCCCAGGTCGGTTCTGCGTCTTTCGGCAGGCCGCAATGAAATGAGCGATAGCATGCAGGCGCTCTGTTTCATGGCGGGTGCCAGTTCGATCTTCTATGGCGACGCACTTCTGACCACGGACAACCCCCGGCAGGAGACTGACAGGCTTCTGCTGGAACGGATGGGCCTGCGTCCGGCGGAGCAGGCCGTGGAAGCGCTCACTGCCTGAGGCCGCCGAAACGCGCGTGGAAGAATTCGGCTGCGCGCGGTGCCCCGGGGTCCTCTACAAGCAGGGCGTCCATGATGTATTCCTCGGCGCGCCGCCAGGTGGCGTTGTAGATATCCCTGCACAGTTCGTAGGCCACTTTTCCCGCCCAGTTGGCCGGCAGCAGCTCTATGGGCAGCCGGGGGTCATGCAGCAGTGCGCGTCGGTATTCGTGAATCGCCAGGCTGCGTACGACAAAGGCCATCTCCGGTGAAAGCTGCCTGCCTGTTTCCTTGAGCAACCCGGGCAGCGGGCTGAAGTTTTCGATGAAACTGCGGTAGTTGCGGCTGATGTCTTCGAGAGACCAGTATTCATCGACCAGTTCCGACAGGGGGCGGCCGCCCATATCCGCGGCCTGCTCCATGACGGTCACGAAAACTTCCTTCTGCACATCGTAGCTTGCGAGAATTTCCCGCAAGGTATCGTGGTCGGGGTTGGGGTGCACGAACACGGCGGGCGAGATGGCGCTGAAGCCTTCCCAGGCCAGTTCCTTGCGCAGTTCGCTGCGCGTTTGCGGGTTGAGAGTTCCGCTGCTGGCGAAGACCAGTGTCCAAAAGCCTGACCATGCCAGATAGGTGGGCGAATAAACCCGGTTGTAGGCGCGTGAGAAACGGCGCTCCGCACTTTC
>JAJUFT010000077.1 GCA_029263615.1 Alcaligenaceae bacterium
ACGATGTCCTGCTTGATGGCGGATGCGGCGGCATCCGGGTCTCTTCTTGCGAAAGCATCGAGCAGGAGCTGATGGGCGTGTACGGGGCTTGGCACGGTGTTTTCGTATTTATATACCAAGCCCAGGTAAGGCCCTGTCCGGACCCATAAGGCGTCTATCAAGGCGACGAGCTCTTCCCTTTGACTCAGTTTGTAAGTGGAGAAATGGAATTTTCTATTTAACTGAAGGGTTGTCTTGAAGTCTTGCTTCGATTTTGCCGAAATCAATTCCGCGTGAATTTCAGCGAGGGAAGAAATGTCTTTATCGCTGACATTTTGAGCGGCAAACTGAACGGCCAGCGATTCAAGCGCAATACGGATGTCTCGAAGCTCGCCGAACTGTTCGGCCGATAAAAGAGGAACCGTGACGGAGCGGTTGTGATTCAGAGTTAAAGCGCGTTCAGCGATGAGCTGGAGCAGGGCTTCCCTGACCGGTGTCTGGCTCACACCCAATTGCTGACTGATTGACCGGATATTGAGCCGCTCATTCGGTGAAAGTTCGCCTTCAGCAAGAGAATTTCGGATTGATTCATACACTACTGAAGCCAGACTATACCGCGTGAGTTTTGTGTGCTCGGTCATGTTGTGATCTTTGGGCGGGTCACCGCAGTATTTTGAAATCGTTGTTTGCATGCTGAACGCTGCCTGAATTTTAGCTCATAGTTCCCAACCAGTGATTGAAACGCCAATTTTGTGAGTGGACATGGAAAACGATAAAAAACCGGTGATTGTTGAACGGACGAGTGAGCATGTGGTGGTCGTTTATCTCAATCGTCCGAACGCCAGGAATGCAGTCAACGGGGATGTGGCAGCGAGTATTGAAGAAATTGTCGATGCGACCGAAGCGGATCCATCGGTCAGGGCCGTTATTCTGACGAGCACGTATGAGGCGGTGTTCAGTGCCGGGGCCGACCTGAAGGAAATTGCGGCGGGACGGCGAGCCAGCTTGCGGACCGAGCGGGGCGGGTTTGCCGGCTTTGTCTATGCCCAGCGCAGCAAACCCTGGATTGCGGCAGTCGAGGGCAAGGCGCTGGCTGGCGGCTTCGAGCTGGTGCTTGCCTGCGACCTGGTGGTTGCCAGCGAAGCGGCGGAATTTGGTTTGCCCGAAGTGAAACGTGGGCTGATTGCCGGCGCAGGAGGCATTCACCGTCTCTGCAGAAAATTGCCCTACGCAAAGGCGCTGGAAGTCATTCTGACCGGCGTGCCGATGAACGCCCGTACGGCCCAGGAAGCCGGCTTGTTGAATGCGGTGGTGCCTCCAGGGAAAACGCTGGAAGCAGCGCGCAAACTTGCAGATCTCGTTGCCGAGAACGCCCCCCTGTGCGTCAGGGATTCCCTGCGGATTGCGAAGGCGTCGTACGACCGAAGCGAGTATGAGTTGCGAACGCTCGCGGCGGAATGTCTCTCCCAGATCGCCCTGTCCAATGATTATCAGGAAGGGCCGCGTGCATTCATTGAAAAAAGGGCGCCGCAGTGGACCGGGACTTAAGGGGGGCGGTCAGCATGTGCCAGCGCGCCGCCCCCGCCTTCTTACTGAGCCTCGATTCCGCCTTCACGCGCCACCTTGGCCCACTTCACTTTCTCCCCTTCGAGGAAGCTGCGGAAGTCGGCGGAGCTGTCCAGCACCACCACGGCACCCTGATCCTTCAGCTGCTTGGCCACGGAAGGATCACTGGTGACCTTTTTCAGATCGGCCCGAATGCGCTCGATGATCTCCTCCGGCATGCCCTTGGGCCCGAACAGGCCATACCAGCTGAGCGATTCGACACTCTCATAGCCGGCTTCCTTGAAGGTGGTGGCATCGGGGAATGCGGCGTTTCGCACGGAGTCGGCCACGCCAATCACCTTGAGCTTGCCCGAGGAAACATGCGGCAGCGCCGTCAGCACACTGGTCACGCCCGAATCCACGTGCCCGCCGACGATATCCACCATCAGCGGGGAGCCGCCCTTGTAGGGGATCGGCGTGGTCTTGATGCCCGTCGCCTGGCGGATCAGCTCGCCTGTCAGCTGGGTCTGGCCTTCAGAGTAGCCAATGCTGATTTCCGACTTCTTGCCCTGCTCGATATAGCGCTTGAGGTCGGGGTATTTGTCGCTGTTGGGCACCACGAGCACCAGCGGTGAAGTCGCCAGACGCGTGATGGGCGTGAAGTCTTCGATCGGGTCGAAGGGCACGCTCTTGGTGAGGATGGGGTTCAGCACGTGCGAACCGACCACCAGCATGATCTTGTAGCCGTCGGGGCTGGCGCGCAGCACATCGGTGGAACCGATGATGCCGTTGGCGCCCGCCTTGTTTTCCACGACGACTGACTGTCCCCACAGTTCTGAGAGCTTGCTGCCCACCAGTCGCGCGATGATGTCGGTGCCGCCTCCGGGGGAATACGGCACCATCAGGGTCACCGGTTTGCTGGGCCAGGTTTCCGCCTGAACGGGGGCTTGCATGAATAGGCCGGTGGCAAAGGCGGCCATGGCCGCTTTCACAAGCGTCCTGCGCGTGAATTTTATTTGTTCTCCTCGTGTGTTTTTCTGCTTTTTCTATGGGCGGCCCGCAGGCCGCCCTCTGACAATCAGTTCTGGCTTTCCAGCTTGCGGTACTTCTCGTCGAAGTCCCACACCCTCTGAAAGCCGATCAACTTGCTGAAATCGGTGAAGTCGGCGATGTCGGTGTAGTCGACGGAATCGCCCGTCTGCTTGAGGTGGCTGTAGGCACGCTCGAGCGCGTGACCCATGGCCAGGAAGCCCAGCGCCGGGTGAATCGCCAGCGCGAAGCCCATTTGCTGCAATTCCTGGGCAGTGGGTTGGGGCGTTCTGCCGCCCTCCACAATGTTGCAGACCAGGGGAACATCGAAACGGCGGCCAATGGCCTCCAGCTCTTCGCGCGACTCGGGCGATTCCACGAACAGAATGTCGGCGCCGGCGCTCAGATACTGGTCGGCACGGCGCAGGGCTTCGTCCAGGCCATGCTCGCTGCGCGCGTCGGTGCGGGCGATGATCAGGAAATCCTTGTTGTCACCGCGCGTGTCGATGGCCACGCGGATCTTGTTCACCATGTCGGCCGCGGGAATGACGCGACGGCCTTTGGTATGGCCGCACTTCTTGGGGAATTCCTGGTCTTCCAGCTGAATCGCCGCCGCCCCTGCGCGCATGTAGCCTTCGATGGTGTGGGCCACATTCAGCAGGCCGCCGTAACCGGTGTCGCCGTCACACACCACCGGCAGGTCGGTGGCGCCGCAGAAGGCGGCCACGCGGTTGACCATGTCGGTGTACGTGGCCAGGCCGGCGTCCGGCAGGCCCAGATAAGAAGCCACGGTGCCGTAGCCCGTCATGTACAGGCACTCGAAACCGAGGCGTTCGGCGACCTTCACCGAAATCATGTCGAAAATGCCCGGGGCAACAACGAGCTCTTTGCGCTGGAGCAGGGCGCCCAGTGTTTTCTTCGTGGTATTCATGCGTTGAGATTTCCTTTTCGATTCAAGCCTTGCGGCTCTTCCAGGTTGGACAGAGCGTTCTGTACCGCGCGGTGCGCGGCGGCGATGTGCGCCGTCATGACAGCGCGGGCCCACGCTTCATCGCGTGCGGCGATGGCGTCGGCCAATTCAAAATGGTGCGCCGTACTGCGGCGCATATCGGCCAGGTTAAAACTGCGGTAGGTCCAGCTCACCATGGCAAACTGCACCACGCCGGCAACAATGGCGGCCAGCCGCTCATTGCCCGCGGCTTCCAGCACGGTGTTGTGGAAACGGGTATTGGCTTCACTGCGCAAGAGCACGGCTTCCTTGCTGCCATCTTCGGTATGGCGGGCGACATCGCGTGCGGCTGCATGCAGGGCATCGACATGCCGCTGCGTTCGGAAACGGGCGGCCAGGGCGGCGGCGTGGGGTTCCAGCAGCTGACGAAGTTCGAAGATTTCCTCCACGTCCTTGATGGACCAGCGTGGCACCCGCACCCCCTGGTTGGGGGATTGTTCCAGCAGCCCTTCAGCGGCCAGCCGGTGCAGCGCCTGGCGCAGCGGCGTGCGGCTCACCCCCAGCGAGGCCGCTAACGCGGCCTCCTTCAGGTGCGCGCCCGGCTCGAACTCCCGGCTCAGCAGGCGTTCCTTCAACAGGTGATAGACGGTGTGGGACGTGGACATGCTCGAGGTGAACCCATGCTTTGGGATGAATCATACGGAGCTCCGGCCTGAATGTATACAAACTGAGTAAAAACTAGGGAAAACGAGGGGGGTGATTGGGTGGGAAGTATTAAATCGTATACAAAAATGAACGTGTTGCAGGGGTGCGCGTCAATCACGACAGGTCATCGTCTCCAGGGAAGCCGGAATAACCCGACTATCCTCCCCATCTCTCCGCATGTCATTGTCATTTTTCTGTCACAATTCAGCCGTCTTCTGCCTCCACAGGCTTCTCCTTCATTCGCAATGGCTGACATATTCATCGACGGCATCGTCAAACGTTACGGCGACGCCACCATCATTGACCATCTTTCCCTCAACATCGCGCACGGAGAGTTCTTCACGCTGCTCGGTCCCAGCGGTTGCGGCAAGACCACGCTGCTGCGCATGATTGCCGGCTTCATCATTCCCGATGAAGGGCGTCTGATGCTCGACGGCGCGGACATCACCCGCATGCCCGCGCACAAGCGCGAAACCGGCATGGTCTTCCAGGATTACGCGCTGTTCCCCGACAAGACCGTCTTCGACAACGTGGCATATGGGCTGCGGGTGCGCAAACAGCCCGGTTCAGTGATCTCCGAGAAAGTCGCCCGCATGCTGGACCGTGTGGAACTCGGCCACCTGGCCAAGCGTTATCCGGCCGAACTGTCCGGGGGCCAGCGTCAGCGCGTGGCCCTGGCCCGCGCCCTGGTGATCGAGCCTCGCGTCCTGCTCATGGACGAACCGCTGTCCAACCTGGATGCCAAGCTGCGCATCCAGATGCGCGACGTCATCCGTCAGTTGCAGCAGGAATCGAACATCACCGCCATCTTCGTGACGCACGATCAGGAAGAAGCATTGTCCATGTCCGATCGCATTGCCCTGCTGCGCAATGGCCGCATCGACCAGCTCGATACCCCGGAAGGTCTCTACGCACGGCCGCACACAGCCTACGCGGCAGACTTCATCGGCGCCGCCAATCTGCTCAATATCGAGAACGTGAGCAAGGGGAACGAAACCGACGTCGTCCAGCTGGCCGGTGCCCGCTTCGGAGTGGGCAATGCAGCGCCCGAGGGGCAATGCCGCCTGGCCGCCCGGCCGGAACACATCGCCTTGCATTCCGACCCCGGCAGCGATGCTTCGCGCGTGGCCGCGACGGTGCTGCATCGCCGTTACCTCGGTTACAAGGCCACCTATGCATTGCGCCTGGCTGACGGGCAAAATGTGAATGTAGATGTGCCGGCCGCGCTCGACCCGCAGCTCAGCCCGAATGCGCCCGTGTTCGTGAGCTTCAGCGCGGAATGCCGTCTTGTTCAGGCGTGAGCACGACTATGCGTAATTCGTTTGCCAAGGAACTGGGCTCCCCCTGGTTTGTTCCTGCACTGCTGTGCCTGCTGGTGCTGGTTGCCTTCGTGGTCTGGCCGCTGGCGTCGCTGTTTCACCAGAGCGCCGTCGATCCGGAGACCGGCCGCTTCAGCCTTCAGGGCTTTGAAACCTTTTTCGAGTCTCCGCGTTACGTCGAGGCCTTCTGGAACACGGTGAAGCTGGGGGTCATCGCCACCATCGGCACCCTCATGTTGGGTGCCCCGCTGGCCTATGTGGTCGCCCGCTACGACTTCCCCGGCAAGGGCATTGTGGCCCTGTTGCCGCTGGCCACCATCATCCTTCCCGACATCGTGGTGTCGCAGGCCTGGCTCATGCTGCTGGGCAACAACGGCATGGCCCGCCATTTCCTGGAAAGCATCGGTATCGACCTGCCGTCTTTCTACGGCTGGTTCGGAATGACCTACACCCTCATTCTGAACGACTATACCTACGTGTATATCGGCATGCTGGCCGCACTCAAGGCGCTGGACGGCACCATCGAGGAAGCCGCGGTCAACCTGGGCGCCAGCAGCATGCGTCGCTTCTTCACCGTGACGCTGCCCGTGCTGGCCCCGGCCATCCTGATCAATGCCATGATCGTCTTCACCCTGGCGGTGGACAACTTCTCGATTCCCATGATTCTGGGCGGCAGTGTGGATGTGCTGTCCTCGCTCACCTATCAGACCTTCCTCTCGGAAATGGGCGGCAACCCCATCATGCAGAGCGTGCTGGCGGTGGTGTCGGTGATTCTGGTGGGGGCGGTGCTGTTCGTGCAGAAACGCATTGTCGAGCGCAAGACCTACCAGATGCAGCAGGGGCGTGCCCCGCGCGCGGTGCGGGCCAAGGGCCTGTCGGCCGTGCTGCTGACCGGAGGCGCCGTGCTGTTCGTGGCGTTTTCCATGATTCCCGCCGTGACGGTGATCATTGGCGCTTTCACCAAGGCCCGCGGCCCCGTCATGCAGTATGGCACATGGACGCTCGAGAACATGGAACGCGCCCTGCGCAATGCGCCCGAACCCATCATCAATTCCCTGATGCTGGCCAGCGTGGCCGCGATTGCGGGAACCTGTTTCGCCACCGTGGCCAGCTATCTGATTGTCAAGAAGCGCATGTGGGTGGTGAGCATGCTCGATTACGTGGTCATGCTGCCGCTGGCCATTTCCGGCACCGTGCTGGGCATCGCGCTCATTCACACCTACAACAGCGGCTACATCATCCTGACCGGCACCTGGGTCATCATGGCCGCCGCCTACTTCGTGCGCAAGGTTCCGTTCTCGATCCGTTCCGCGTCGGCGTCGCTCTACAGCATTCCCGACTCCATCGAAGAGGCCTCCATCAACCTGGGCGTCTCGCCCGTCAAGAGCTTCTTCAAAGTGGTGCTGCCCGTGATGAAGCCCGCCATTCTGGGCGCGGCGATTCTCATGTGGGTGACCTCGCTGGCGGAAATCTCCGCCACCATCGTGCTGTATTACGGTGGCATGGAAACCATGCCCATCCAGATGTTCCGGCAGATCGATGCCGGCTACCTCGCCAGGGCGTCGGCCTATGGCGTCATCCTGATGTTCGTGATCATCGTGCCCGTGTACCTTGCGGTGCGTTTCCTCAAGCTTGATCTTTTCTCCAGTCGCTAACTTTACGAGGCCACTCAAATGAGCCAAGCATTCTCCCTCAAGACCAGCGCCGCGGCCGTCCTGGCTACCGCCGCCATGAGCTTCAGCGCCGCGGGTCTGGCTGCCGAAGCGGTCGTCTACACCTCGAACAACGTGCAGGTCATCGACGTTGCACTGGATATTGCCAAGGACAAGGCCCGCGATCTGACCGTGCAGCGTGTCACCTCCGGCACCGGCGCGCTCATGAAGCGTATCGAAGCCGAGGCCGCCAACCCCCTGGGTGATGTGGTCTGGGGCGCCGGTTTCGGCACCATGGCCGCGTTCAAGCACAACTTCCAGCCCTACGATTCGCCCGAAGCCAAAGGCGTGGACAAGCGCTTTCTGGGCCCCGACAACCTGTGGGTCGGCACCAATGCGCACGTCATGATCATCATGGTCAACGACAAACAGCTCAAGGGCGAAGAAGCCCCCAAGAGCTGGCAGGACCTGTTCGACCCCAAGTGGAAGGACAAGGTCATCATCGGCGACCCGGCCACCTCGGGCAGTGCCTATGACCAGGTCTATGGCATTTACAAGATCTACGGTCAGGAAGGCCTGAACAAGCTGGCGGCCAACGCCATCATCTCCAAGAGCTCCGGCCAGGTCTACAAGAGCGTGGCCAACGGCGAATATCCCATCGGCGTGACCATGGAATATGCCGCTTACGCCTATGTGGCCGGGGGTCAGAAGGAAATCAAGCTGGTCTACCCGACCGAAGGCGTCTTCGTGGCACCGGAAGCCGTGGCCATCATCAAGAACCCGAAGAACGGCGCGGAAAATGCCCAGAAGCTCTACGACATCCTGCTGTCGCGTGAAGTGCAGGAAGCCGAACTGGTCGAGACCTTCCGTCGCCCGACCCGCAACGACATCGACGTGGCCAAGCTGACCGAGCTGCCCAACCTGAGCGATGTGAAGGTGTTCGAGACTGACGCACTGAGTGCCGCAGACGAATACCAGGTGGTCATCGAGGGCTGGAAGAAGGCCGTCGAAGCCGCCGGTAAGTAAGACACAGCCTGACGGTTTGGGCTGAAGAAACAGGGGGGGGCGCCTCGCGGCAGCACCCCCTTTTCGCGGGTGGGAGGGGGTCAGTCGGCCTTGATATTGGCGGACGCAACCACTTCCTTGTAGCGTGCGAGGTCTTCCTCGATCTGCTTGCGGAACTCAGCCGGCGTATTGCCCGACGAGGTGATGCCCAACCCGGCGAGGCGCTCCTTGATGTCAGGCGAGTGCACCACGGCGTGGATTTCCTTCTGCAGCTTGTCGACAATGCCTTCCGGTGTATTGGCTGGCGCAAGAATGCCGATCCAGGAATTCGACACAAAGCCGGGCACGCCGGATTCCGAAACGGTCGGAACATTGGGCAGGGAAGGCAGACGCTGGTCTGCGCTGATGGCAATGGCCTTCAGCTGGCCGCGCTCCACATAGGGGAAGGCACCGGCCACAGCGGTGTAAAGCAGCGGCAGAGACCCACCGACCACATCGGCCATGGCCTGGCCGCCCCCCTTGTAGGGGATGTGCACCAGCTTGGCACCGGTTTTCTGCGCCAGCAGCTCACCGGCCAGGTGCGGCGTGCTGCCCACGCCGGCGCTGCCATACGACACGCCCTCGGGCTGCTTCTTCGAGTATTCGATCAGTTCCTGCAGGTTGTTGGCCGGCAGCGAGGAATTGGCAACGATGATCAGGGCCGCATCGCCAATCTTGCTGACCGGAGCCAGGTCTTTTAGTGTGTCGAAGGGCACGCTTTTCTGCACATGCGGGTTGATGACCAGGGTGCCGTCAAAACCCACCACCAGCGTATAGCCATCGGGTGTGGCTTGGGCCGCCATCTGTGTTCCGATGTTGCCCGAGGCGCCCGGCTTGTTGTCCACAATGATCTGCTGGCCCAGCTGTTGGCCCAGACGGTCGGCCACAATGCGGGCACCGGTGTCGGTCACCCCGCCGGGGGCAAACGGTACGATCAGGCGGATGGGGCGCGAGGGGTATTGCTCGGGGCTTTCGCTGGCCAGTGCCGCCGTGCTGCCCAACGCCAGCGCGGCGAAGACAGGAGCGGCCACCAATCCCAGAAGGCGTGAACTGCGCAAGCCAAATTTCATGATGTCTCCGATTGAATGATTTATTAATGTGAAAATGCCGGAACGCTGTGAGCGTCGGCTCAGCAGTGATGTTGCACACAGTTGCCATAAGTCGCAAGAAAAATTCGGAAAACACATGGTTCATTCTGGAAAGCCCTCAGCGCCGCGCCTGATTGCGCTGAACAAGCCTTTCGACGTCCTGTGCCAGTTCACCGACGAGCAGGGCAGGGCGACCCTCAAGGACTTTGTCCCGGTGCCGGGCGTATACCCCGCGGGCCGCCTCGACCGCGACAGTGAGGGCTTGCTGCTCCTGACCAACGACGGTCGTCTGCAGGCTCGGATTGCCGACCCGCGGCACAAAATGGCCAAGACTTATTGGGTGCAGGTGGAGGGCGAGCCCACCGGGGAACAGCTCGAGCAACTGCGCCAGGGCGTCATGCTCAAGGACGGCCTCACGGCACCGGCCCGGGTGAAAGTCATCCCCGACCCGGAACTCTGGCCCCGGAATCCGCCGGTCCGGTTTCGCAAGACCGTGCCGGACCGCTGGCTGGAAGTCGTCATCCGGGAAGGCCGCAATCGCCAGGTGCGTCGGATGACGGCCGCAGTGGGCCTGCCCACCCTGCGGCTGGTGCGCATGCAGATTGGGCCTTGGACGCTGGGAGACTTGTTGCCCGGGCACTGGCGGGAGCTGGATCCCCATCTGCGGGCGCTGCCAAAGAACACCTGAATGTCATGATCATTATCATGATCATATTATCTAAAAAGATAATATAAATTATTATTCATTCGTGGAGTTGGCTATTCGGTGCTATGATTAGTGATCATATAGAAGCAAAAGATCATGATGATGAGCAACATTCCCCAACAGCTGGCCCACGTCCGGCGCGCGCAAGGTCTCACCCAAGCGGAACTGGCCGACAAAGCCGGGCTCAGCCGCATGGCGGTGCAAAAGACCGAATCCGGCTCGACTGACCCGCGTCTTTCCACCCTGGCCGTCATGGCAAGGGCGCTCGGCATGGAGCTCATGCTCGTTCCCACTGCCCTGCGGCACGACCTTGAACACTTCGTGCAGTCCGGCGGCCGCGTGCTGGGTCAGCGCGCCGGGGTTGAAGCCCCCGCCTCGGTGGTCGACCAGCTGCTCGAGCGAGACCGAAGATGAGCACCTTCATCCGCTATCTGCGCCTCTACCTGCACACGGTGGATGGGCAGAAGCGGGCCATTGGCCATCTTTCGCAGTACGGCGACATTCTGCGGGTGTCGTTCGACCGCGACTACATCGACGACCCCCACCGCCCGACCCTTTCCCTCAGCTATCGCGGCGCTGACGACGCCGCCACCCGGGCGATTCTTTCCGCCGCCCGCGACGCCCGGCTGACCCGTTCCGACGGCAAGTGGCCCGCCTATTTTCAGAATCTGTTGCCCGAAGGCCATAACCGCGAGCGTCTTGCCCGTGAACGCGGTTGCAGCACAGACGACGAATTCGAACTGCTGGCGGCGGCCGGTCACGATCTGATGGGCGCTCTGGAAGTCGAACCGGTGCCCGCCCGGGAAGGTATTCCCGATGCGGTACGCCTGTGGCATACCGCCATGGGGCTGGACGTGCTGGAACCCGGCTTTGTGGAAATGCCCGTCGAAGACGCCGCGTCCATTCCGGGCGTGGTCACGAAATTCTCTGCCGTGCAGGAAGGGCGGCGCTACACCATCCGTCGGCAGGGTGCAGCCGGCTCGCACATTCTCAAGCTGCCTTCCATCCGTCACCCCGATCTGGTCGCCAACGAGTACGCCGGCTATCAGTTGGCGCGTGCCGTGGGGCTGGAATGCGCCCAGGCGGAACTCATTCCCCGCAGCGCGGCCGAGCTGCCGGAACATGTGCCCTTCGACGAAATTCTGGCAGTGCGTCGTTTCGACCGCCTGCCCGACGGGCGTCGGGTGCACATGGAAGAATTCGTGCAGATCCTCGGTTACGAACCCCGCCAGAAGTATGGCAAGGGCATCTTCGAAGACTTCGCCGCCATGCTGCGCGTCATCGACCAGCTGTCGGCCGACCCGTCCCGGGATGCACAGGAATTCGTCAACCGCTTCGTCACCTTCATTCTCATGGGTAATACCGACGCCCATCTGAAGAACTGGGCCATGGTCTACCCCAACGGGGTCGATGCGGTGCTGGCACCCGTCTACGACCCGGTCTGCATCACGGCTTTCTTCGATCAAGTTCCGCCCGGCGATTACGGTGTGAATCGCGCCATCGATGCCAGACTCAGGCTCTTCAGCTGGGACGACTTGGCCGAACTGCTCAAACAGGCACGGGTGCCGCGCGCCTCGCGTTTGCTGCAACGGGCCCGGGCCACCGTGCAGCAGGCGCAGCAGGAATGGCCCCCGCTGCTGGAAGAAGCGCCAGAATCCATGCGGCGGGTCATCCGCGAACGGTTGGCGGGCGGCGTGGCGCTGGCGCGCTGAGCCCTGTTCGCCCGACGCCTATTCCCCACACGCACGCGCCGTGGCCATGAGGTCATCGACGTGAACCATCAGCTCGCGCGCCCGGCGGATGACCTCATACTGCCCCAGCAGGGCCTGCCATTGCGGCGCGCCCACCAGCTGCTCCCAGAGCACTTCCAGGCTGCGCGCGTCGGCCGGCCAGCCTTCGGCCAGCGCCATGGCGAAGCCCAGGCATTCCGGGGAAGACAGCAGTTGCATGCGGGCTGCCGCGCTCAGCAACCGGGGGTGACGTTCCGCCGGCGCATCACTGCTATACAGCACACAGCGGCCGACGGCATCTGCCTCGGTTGGAAGCGACTGCAGCGAGACGCCTCGCAAGTCGAAGATGCCCTCCCGCGCCTTGAACGCATAGTGGCGAGCCGGGTCAGCCTGGCTCAACACCTTCAGGCCGCGCAGCAGACGCGGGAAATCGGTGGACACGGAATCGGGCGAGGCTTTGGCCTCGACCAGCAGGCAAATGTCCCACAGCGGTTCGTCAGACACCTGACGCAGCAACACGGCGTCCCATTCCGTCTTGCCGCCTTCCTGGTGCGCCGCGAGTGCAGCGGGCACGTACATGGCCGTCACTACGCGATACGGCTGTCCCGCGGCGACCGTGTTCAGACAGCCCGCCAGCGCCTGCAGGGAATCTTTCGTCATTGACTCTACATTGTTGCCCCGCAAGCGGCCGGCCGCCCCTTCCCGAGCGGCCGCATGGCTGTTGGCGGGCGGCCCCTGGCGTTCCCACAATGACTGGTAGCGGCGCACCTCGGCGTCGGCCTGCAGGGCTTCCAGCCGCAACAAGCGGGGCAGGGCAGGGTCATGCTGGAGCCGATACAGGCCGGCCTTCATGGCGACATCGCCCCCGGCCTCGGGTGCCAGGTGCTGCAGCAGCGTGGCGGCCTGTGCCCATCGGGCGGCGCCCACATGCCCCTGCAGGATCGCCAGCCGATCGCGCAGCGCTCCCGCAGGCAGCCGCTCCAGCTTGGCGGGGTGGGCAAACGCGTTCAACAACGATTGCACGCGCCGGCTGTCCTG
>JAJUFT010000014.1 GCA_029263615.1 Alcaligenaceae bacterium
GGCCCCCTGGGAATACAACAGCATGCCCTCGAGTCCCCGCGCCCGCGCCAGGTCGACCACCAGGCCCGGTGCGACGACCGTGTCGATGCCCAGGCCGGCCAGTGCATCGACGCAGGCCTCGGCTTCCGGCTCATTGGCATACGAGCGAATTTCCAGACCCAGCTTGAAACGCTCGTTGAAAGCGAGCAGTTCCGGCGGGGGCGGGCCGTAGGTGACCAGTGCCACGCGTCCGCCCCGGGCCGCTGCTCCCACCAGGCTCTGCATCAGATCAAAACCGTCGGGCTTGATGAGCACCACGGGCAGATCGAGCCGCTCCCGAAGGAATTGCCCGTTCGAGCCCGCCGCCACGACCGCATCGACCCCGCTACTCACCCTCAGCTCCGCGATGCCCCTGAGCGCATCGTCGTAGATGCGGTCCAGCACGACCACGTCCGCCACTCCGGCATAGCCCGGTGCGGCCGCTTCCAGCAGATTGCGCAGACCGTGGAAGCCGACCGCGACAATGCCGAGACGATCGGCAGGCGCCGCAGCGGGGGTCAGGGGAGAGGATGGGACAGAAGACATGGCGAGCCGGGATCGTTTCAATAATGAAACACTTTCGTATCACTGAAACGTATCATGAAACGAATCAAGCTGTCACGCCCCCGGACTGCATGAAAAAAGTTGGCATACTTCCTGCGTAAAGAGAAGAAACCGCACACACCGCGGCGGAAGTCGGCCAGAATGAATCTTCTGCCATCCGCCGTCGCCCACCAACGATTCTCTTCAATAAGGAAGAACCGTGACTCAGAACCTTCAATCTGCCGGCGCCCGTTTTCGCCAGGCACTCAAGGAAGAGCAACCCCTGCAGATCATCGGCGCCATCAACGCCAACCACGCCCTGCTGGCCAAGCGTGCCGGTTACCGGGCCATCTATCTTTCCGGGGGCGGTGTGGCTGCCGGCTCTCTGGGCCTGCCCGACCTGGGCATCAACACCCTGGACGACGTGCTGGTCGACGTGCGCCGCATCACCGACGTCTGTGATGTGCCGCTGATCGTCGACATCGACACCGGCTTCGGGCCGTCCGCCTTCAATATTGCCCGCACCATCAAGAGCCTCACCAAGTTCGGCGCCGCCGGCTGCCACATCGAGGACCAGGTCGGCGCCAAGCGCTGCGGCCACCGCCCGGGCAAGGAAATCGTCAGTACCCAGGAAATGGCCGACCGCGTGAAGGCCGCCGTCGACGCCCGCACCGATGACCAGTTCTACATCATCGCCCGCACCGATGCGATCGCGGTGGAAGGGGTGGACGCCGCCATCGAACGTGCGCATGCCTGCGTGGAAGCCGGCGCCGACGCCATCTTCGCCGAAGCCGCCTACGACCTGGACACCTTCAAGCGGTTCAGCCAGGCCATTTCGGTGCCGCTGCTGGCCAACATCACCGAATTCGGCCGCACCCCCCTGTTCAGCGTGCCTGAACTCGGTGGCGCCGGGGTCGCCATGGTACTGTACCCGCTGTCCGCCTTCCGGGCGATGAACCGCGCTGCCGAAACCGTTTACCAGGCGATCCGCCGCGACGGCCACCAGCGCAATGTGGTGGACATGATGCAGACTCGCGAAGAACTGTACGACCGCATCGGCTACCACGAGTACGAGGCCCGCCTGGACGCGCTCTTCCAACAGGGCAAGGCAAAATAGCCGTCTCTACCGAACATTCCCCGGGCGGCGCGCCCGGATTCCCGCTTAAACACAAACAGGAGTGAGGCATGACATCTGAAACCTCCACGGAAAACAAGCCCAAGGGCAAGAAATCGGTCGCGTTGTCGGGCGTGGTCGCCGGCAACACTGCACTGTGCACCGTCGGCCGCAGTGGCAACGACCTGCATTACCGCGGCTACGACATTCTCGACATCGCCGACACCTGCGAGTTCGAAGAAGTCGCCCACCTGCTGATTCACGGCAAATTTCCGAATCGCTCTGAACTGACGGCTTACAAGCAGAAGCTGCGCCGACTGCGCGGCCTGCCCGTGCAGCTGCAGGCGGCACTGGAAGCCCTGCCGCCCGCCAGCCACCCGATGGACGTGATGCGCACCGCCGTGTCCGTTCTGGGCTGTCTGCTGCCCGAGAAAGACGACCACAACATTCCCGATGCGCGTGACATCGCCGACCGCCTGATGGCTTGCCTGGGGCCGGCGTTGCTGTACTGGTATCACTACAGCCACAATGGCCGCATGATCGACGTCGAAACCGACGACGACTCCATTGGTGGCAACTTCCTGCGCCTGCTGCATGGCGAAGCGCCCAGCGAATCGTGGGTACGCGCCATGCACACCTCGCTCATCCTGTACGCGGAGCACGAGTTCAACGCTTCGACCTTCACCGGCCGCGTCATTGCCGGCACGGGGTCCGACATGTATTCGGCCATCACCGGTGCCATTGGCGCCCTGCGTGGCCCCAAGCATGGCGGCGCCAATGAAGTGGCCTTTGAAGTGCAGAAGCGCTACGAGACCCCTGACGAAGCCGAAGCGGACATCCGCCGCCGCGTCGAGAACAAGGAAGTCGTCATCGGCTTCGGTCACCCGGTCTACACTGTTTCCGACCCTCGCAACAAGGTCATCAAGGAAGTTGCCCGCCGCCTGTCCGAGGAAGCCGGCAGCACCAAGATGTTCGACATCGCCGAGCGTCTGGAAACCGTGATGTGGGAAATCAAGAAGATGTTCCCCAACCTTGACTGGTTCTCGGCCGTGTCCTATCACATGATGGGCGTGCCCACCGCCATGTTCACGCCGCTGTTCGTCATCGCACGCACGGCGGGCTGGTCGGCACACATCATCGAACAGCGCATCGACAACAAGATCATCCGCCCGACCGCCAACTACGTCGGTCCGGAAGATCAGAAGTTCGTCCCCATCGACGAACGCTGAGCCCGGGAGGGCGTGAGAACGCCGGCCCCGCGCCGGCGTTCTTATCAATGGAAGACTTGACGCAATGAATACCGCCTATCGGAAACCCCTTCCCGGCACCGACCTCGATTACTTCGACGCCCGCGCGGCAGTCGAAGAGATCCGGCCCGGCGCCTACGACACCCTGCCCTACACCTCGCGCGTGCATGCCGAGAACCTGGTGCGTCGCTGCGACCCCTCGATTCTGAAGGAATCTCTCCTGCAGCTGATCGAGCGCCGTCGCGACCGCGACTTCCCCTGGTATCCCGCGCGCGTGGTCTGTCATGACATCCTGGGGCAAACCGCCCTGGTGGACCTGGCCGGCCTGCGCGATGCCATCGCCGCCAAGGGGGGCGACCCCTCGCTGGTCAACCCGGTCGTGCCGACCCAGCTGATTGTCGACCACTCGCTGGCCGTCGAACACGCCGGCTTTGAAAAGGACGCCTTCCAGAAGAACCGCGCCATCGAGGACCGCCGCAACGACGACCGTTTCCACTTCATCAACTGGACCAAGAAGGCGTTCAAGAACGTCGACGTGATCCCGCCGGGCAACGGCATCATGCACCAGATCAATCTGGAGCGCATGTCGCCCGTCGTTCATGCGGTGGATGGCGTGGCCTTCCCCGACACGCTGGTCGGCACGGACAGCCACACGCCCCACGTGGACGCGCTTGGCGTGATTGCCATCGGCGTGGGGGGACTTGAAGCGGAAAGCGTGATGCTGGGGCGTGCCTCCTGGATGCGCCTGCCCGACATCGTCGGGGTCGAGCTGACCGGCCGACTCGCCCCGGGAACCACCGCCACCGACCTGGTGCTTGCGCTGACGGAATTTCTGCGCAATGCCCGCGTGGTGTCCAGCTATCTGGAGTTCTTCGGCGAAGGCGTCGCCAGCCTGACCCTGGGCGACCGCGCCACCATCTCCAACATGACTCCGGAATATGGCGCCACGGCAGCCATGTTCTACATCGACCAGCAGACCATCGATTACCTGCGTCTGACCGGCCGCGCCGAGCAGCAGGTCAAGCTGGTGGAGACCTACGCCAAGGCCGCCGGCCTGTGGGCCGACAGTCTGTCCACGGCGCAATACGAGCGCGTTCTGCGCTTCGACCTGTCGTCCGTGGTGCGCAACATTGCGGGTCCGTCCAACCCCCATCGACGGGTTGCCACCTCCGAGCTCGCAGCGCACGGCATCACCGGGGAAGTGCAGGAACAGCCCGGCCAGATGCCCGACGGCGCGGTGATCATCGCGGCCATCACCAGCTGCACCAACACCAGCAACCCGCGCAACGTCATTGCCGCCGGCCTGATCGCCCGCAATGCCAACCGCCGCGGCCTGGTGCGCAAGCCCTGGGTGAAGACCTCGCTGGCGCCCGGCTCCAAGGCCGTGCAGCTCTATCTGGAAGAGGCCGGCCTGCTGCCCGAGCTGGAGAAACTCGGCTTCGGCATTGTCGGTTTTGCCTGCACCACCTGCAACGGGATGAGCGGCGCGCTCGACCCGCGCATCCAGCAGGAGATCATCGACCGCGACCTCTATGCGACGGCCGTGCTCTCGGGCAATCGTAACTTCGATGGCCGCATTCACCCCTACGCCAAGCAGGCCTTCCTGGCCTCGCCACCGCTGGTCGTCGCATACGCGATTGCCGGCACCATCCGTTTCGACATCGAAAAGGATGTACTGGGTCACGACCCCGAAGGCCGTCCGGTGACGCTCAAGGATATCTGGCCGAGCGACGAAGAAATCGATGCCCTCGTGGCTTCCAGCGTCAAGCCGGAGCACTTCCGCAAGGTCTATGAACCCATGTTCGCCGCCAGCGTGGTTTCCGGCGAACAGGTCTCGCCGCTGTACGAATGGCGCCCCATGAGCACCTACATCCGCCGTCCCCCGTATTGGGAAGGCGCGCTGGCCGGCGAGCGCACCCTCAAGGGCATGCGACCGTTGGCGGTACTGGGCGACAACATCACCACCGACCACCTGTCACCGTCCAACGCCATTCTTCCGGACAGTGCCGCCGGCGAGTACCTGGCCAAAATGGGATTGCCCGAAGAGGACTTCAACTCCTACGCGACACACCGCGGCGATCACCTCACCGCTCAGCGCGCCACCTTCGCCAACCCGAAACTCATCAACGAAATGGCTGTGGTCGACGGCAAGGTCAAGCAGGGGTCCCTCACCCGGCTCGAGCCGGACGGCAAGGTCATGCGCATGTGGGAAGCCATTGAAACCTACATGGAGCGCCGTCAGCCGCTGATCATCATCGCCGGCGCCGACTATGGTCAGGGTTCCTCACGCGACTGGGCGGCCAAGGGGGTTCGGCTCGCCGGGGTCGAGGCCATTGTGGCCGAAGGCTTCGAGCGCATCCACCGCACCAATCTGGTGGGCATGGGCGTGCTGCCGCTGGAGTTCCTGCCCGGCACCAACCGTCTGACCCTGGGGCTAGACGGCACGGAAACCTACGACGTGATCGGTGAGCGTACACCGGGTGCCACCCTCACGCTGGTCATTCACCGACGCAACGGGGAGCGGGTGGAAGTGCCGGTCAAATGCCGTCTGGACACGGCCGAAGAGGTGTCGATCTACGAAGCCGGCGGCGTGCTGCAGCGCTTCGCGCAAGACTTCCTCGAAGCCAACGCCCAGCAGCGTCAGCAAGGCTGATCTTCGCTGAAACGGCACAACACCGGGCGGCGCCCTGCCGGCCCGCCTGGTGTTCCCCTCCGACAGGAAACCAACATGACGACATTCGCACCCCAGATCAAGATTCCCGCCATCTACATGCGCGGCGGCACCAGCAAGGGCGTTTTCTTCCGTCTGGAAGACCTGCCTGCTGGCGCCCGGGAGCCGGGCCCCGTTCGCGACGCCCTGCTCATGCGCGTGATCGGCAGCCCCGACCCCTACGGCAAGCACACCGACGGCATGGGTGGCGCCACCTCGAGCACCAGCAAGGTGGTGATTCTGTCCCGTAGCGACCGCCCCGGCCACGACGTGGATTACCTCTTCGGGCAGGTCTCCATCGACAAGCCCTTCATCGACTGGAGTGGCAACTGCGGTAACCTGTCTGCGGCCGTGGGGCCCTGCGCCATTGCCATGGGCCTGATCCCGGCCGAACGCGTGCCGGCCAACGGCATCGCCACGGTCAACATCTGGCAGGCCAACATCCGCAAGACCATCGTGGCCCAGGTTCCCATGACCGACGGAGCCGTGCAGGAAACCGGGGATTTCGAACTGGACGGCGTGACCTTCCCCGCCGCAGAAATCCAGATCGAATTCATGGACCCCGCCGCCGACGATGAAGACGGCGGCGGTGCGCTGTTTCCCACCGGCCAGGTCTTGGAGGCGCTCGAAGTGCCGAGCGTCGGCACCTTCAAGGCGACGATGATCAACGCCGGCATTCCCACAATTTTCCTGGAGGCCGAGGCGCTGGGTTATACCGGCACCGAACTACAGGAAGACATCAATGGCGACCCGGCCGCCCTGGCCCGCTTCGAGACCATCCGTGCCCACGGCGCGCTGCGCATGGGGCTGATCTCGCGCCTGGAAGAGGCGGCCCAGCGTCAGCACACTCCCAAGATTGCCTTCGTGGCCCGACCGCGCGATTACACCGCTTCCAGCGGCAAGCCGGTCAAGGCCGACGACATCGACCTGTTGGTGCGGGCCCTGTCCATGGGCAAGCTGCACCATGCGATGATGGGCACGGCCGCCGTGGCCATCGGTGCGGCAGCCGCCATCCCCGGCACGCTGGTGAATCTGGCCGCAGGGGGAGGTCAGCCTTCGGCCGTGCGTTTCGGGCACCCGTCCGGCACCCTGCGCGTGGGCGCCGCCGCCCAACAGAAGAACGACCAGTGGGTCATCACCAAGGCCATCATGAGCCGCAGCGCGCGGATCCTCATGGAAGGGGCGGTCCGCGTCCCAGGTGACGTGATCTCCGGCTGACACCCTGCCGTTACCCCCCCGCCCGCGCGGTGGGGGGCGGCGGTGCACGAGCCCACGGCGCCAGCCCGGGCACGTCACTGCAAAGACGCCACCGGAGCCGCGCTTTGCCCAAAGCGCTTGTGGTTTAATTGCACCTCATGGATTCCGTCATTCCCTATATTCTTTCCTTCTCGTTCACGATTCTCGTGGCGTGCGTCATGTGTTTCCTGGCGTCGGCCCTGTTCATGTACCTGAACATGCGGCGCATCAATCAGGCCATGCGCCATCCCTATCTGGACAAATACCGCTGGGAACAGCTGCCCTCCACCGTGAAACTGACCATCACGCTGGACTACTTCCTGCGCATGACCTTTCCGCGCGCGAAGCGCTGGTATTTCGGGCAGGTGAACCGCTTGCTGGCCCATGTCGAGCCGACCGAAATTTCCATGCGCCTGCGCTGGCCCGTGGTCGGTTTCTGGGGGGGTGTTTTCGTCGGCATCATCTCCATGCTGGTGCTGTGGATGGCGCTGCTGCTCATGGGCTGACCGGCCCGCCCTGTCCTGATGAATGTATTGAGGTGAACCATGACTCGCGAAATAGAACACAACCGCGCCCAGAGCCGATTCCAGTGGATGGAAGACGGTCAGCTCTGCGTGCTCGACTATGATCTGCACGATGGGGTGATGCGCATCACGCACACCGGCGTGCCTTCTGCCGTGGGTGGCCGTGGCATCGCCGCCGACCTCGCCCGGGCGGCGCTGGAAACGGCCCGCCGCGAGGGCTGGAAGGTACAGCCCCTGTGTTCCTATGTCGAGGCCTGGATGCGCCGCCAGCGCGGCGCCTGGGACGACCTGCTGGCCAGTTGAACCTGTCTTTTCCGCAGGGAATAGGACGCGGAACTTCTTGGAGGGATGCAAGTCTTATATAAGATATAAGACATTTGCCACCGCCCCCGGTTTGCTCGTACAATCCGGGGTAGCTTTCTACAACCTCCGATATAGGACACGCAATGCTGGAACAATATCGTCAACACGTTGCCGAACGCGCCGCGTTGGGCATCCCTCCCCTGCCACTATCTCCCCAGCAGACTGCAGACGTCATCGAACTGCTCAAGAACCCGCCTGCTGGCGAGGAAGCGTTCCTGGTGGACCTCCTCACCCATCGTGTTCCCGCCGGTGTTGACGATGCCGCCAAAGTGAAGGCTTCGTATCTGGCTGCCGTGGCCCTGGGCAAGGAAACCTGTCCCCTGATCACGCCGCGTCGTGCCACCGAACTGCTCGGCACCATGCTGGGCGGCTACAACATCAGCGCGCTGCTCGAGCTGCTCGACCACCCCGAGCTGGCTCCCGTTGCCGCCGAAGGCCTCAAGCACACCCTGCTGATGTTCGACGCCTTCCACGACGTCAAGGACAAGGCCGACAAGGGCAACGAACACGCCAAGGCCGTGCTGCAAAGCTGGGCCGACGCCGAATGGTTCACCTCGCGTCCCGAACTGCCCGAAAGCCTGACCATCACCGTCTTCAAGGTGCCCGGCGAAACCAACACGGACGATCTCTCGCCCGCTCCCGACGCCACCACCCGTCCCGACATCCCCCTGCACGCGCTGGCCATGCTCAAGAACAAGCGTGAAGGTGCTGCGTTCGAACCCGAGGAGGACGGTAAGCGCGGTCCCGTGGCCTTCATCGAGTCGCTCAAGCAGAAGGGTCACCAGGTAGCTTACGTCGGCGACGTCGTCGGCACCGGTTCCAGCCGCAAGTCCGCCACCAACTCCGTGCTGTGGTTCACCGGCCAGGACATCCCCTACGTGCCGAACAAGCGCTACGGTGGTGTCTGCCTGGGCGGCAAGATTGCGCCCATCTTCTACAACACCATGGAAGACGCCGGCGCCCTGCCCATCGAGCTGGACGTGTCCAAAATGGAAATGGGCGACGTCATCGAGCTGCGCCCCTATGAAGGCAAGGCATTGAAGAACGGCGAAGTGATCGCCGAGTTCACCGTCAAGTCGGAAGTGCTCTTCGACGAAGTGCGCGCCGGCGGCCGCATTCCCCTGATCATCGGCCGCGGCCTGACCGCCAAGGCCCGGGAAGCGCTGGGCCTGCCGCCCTCGACGCTGTTCCGTCTGCCCAAGAATCCGGAAGACAACGGCAAGGGCTTCACCCTGGCACAGAAAATGGTGGGTCGCGCCTGCGGCCTGCCCGAAGGTCAGGGGATTCGTCCGGGCACCTATTGCGAACCGCGCATGACGTCCGTGGGCAGCCAGGACACCACCGGCCCCATGACGCGCGACGAACTCAAGGACCTCGCCTGCCTGGGCTTCTCCGCCGACCTGGTCATGCAGTCCTTCTGCCACACGGCTGCGTATCCCAAGCCTGTCGACGTCAAGACGCACCACACCCTGCCCGAGTTCATCAGCACGCGTGGCGGTGTCTCCCTGCGTCCGGGCGACGGCGTGATTCACAGTTGGCTGAACCGCATGTTGCTGCCCGACACCGTCGGCACCGGCGGCGACTCGCACACCCGCTTCCCCATCGGTATCAGCTTCCCGGCCGGTTCGGGCCTGGTGGCCTTTGCGGCCGCAACGGGCGTGATGCCGCTGGACATGCCCGAATCCGTTCTGGTGCGTTTCAAGGGCGAACTGCAACCCGGCGTCACCCTGCGTGACCTGGTCAATGCCATTCCCTATTACGCCATCAAGCGCGGTCTGCTGACCGTCGAGAAGAAAGGCAAGAAGAACGTGTTCTCCGGCCGCATTCTCGAAATCGAAGGCTTGCCCAACCTCAAGGTCGAACAGGCTTTCGAACTGTCCGACGCCTCGGCCGAGCGCTCCGCTGCCGGTTGCACCGTGCGCCTGAACAAGGAACCGATCATCGAATACATCAACAGCAACATCGTGATGCTGAAGTGGATGATCGCCAATGGCTACGAAGACGAGCGTACACTGGCTCGCCGCATCAAGGCCATGGAAGCCTGGCTCGCCGACCCGCAACTGCTGGAACCCGACGCCGATGCCGATTATGCCGAGATCATCGAGATCGACATGAACGAGATCGTCGAACCCATCGTGGCCTGCCCGAACGACCCGGACGACGTCAAGACGCTGTCCGACGTGGCCGGTGCCAAGATCGACGAAGTGTTCATCGGCAGCTGCATGACCAACATCGGTCACTTCCGTGCCGCTTCCAAGCTGCTGGAAGGCAAGCGTGACATCCCGGCCAAGCTGTGGGTGGCTCCGCCGACCAAGATGGACGCCAAGCAGCTCACCGAGGAAGGTCACTACGGCGTGTTCGGTACGGCCGGTGCCCGCACGGAAATGCCGGGCTGCTCGCTGTGCATGGGCAACCAGGCACAAGTCCGCGAAGGCGCGACCGTGATGTCCACCAGCACGCGCAACTTCCCCAACCGCCTGGGTCGCAACACCAATGTGTACCTGGGCTCCGCCGAGCTGGCTGCCATCTGCGCGCGTCTGGGTCGCATTCCCACCCGTGAGGAATACATGGCCGACATGGGTGTGATCAACCAGAGTGGCGAGCAGATCTACCAGTACTTGAACTTCGACCAGATCGAAGAGTACCGCGAGATCGCAGAAGCCGTCGGCGTGTAACGCCCAGGCGAGCTGGCCGCCCCGCGGGGCGGCTTCGTCTCAAGCAAGAGCCGGCATCCGCCGGCTCTTGTGCATTCGGGCGCCGGCTCAGGCGCCTGCATTTCTTGAAGGAATCCCTATGCCGAATACGCCTTTCAACACACTCCAGACCTTCCAGCTGGGTGACAAGCTCGCCCGCTTCCACTCCCTGCCTCAGCTGGCCAGGACGTTGGATGTCGACCTGCAGCGACTCCCCGTATCGATCCGCATTGTGCTGGAATCCGTGTTGCGCAATTGCGACGGGAAGAAGATCACCGAGAAGCACGTTCGCGAATTGGCCGGCTGGAAACCCAACGCCAAACGCGACACCGAAATTCCGTTTGTGGTGTCGCGCGTCGTCCTGCAGGACTTCACGGGTGTGCCGCTGCTGGCCGACCTTGCCGCCATGCGCTCGACCGCACAGCGCATGAACATCGACCCGCAGCGCATCGAACCCCTGGTTCCCGTTGATCTGGTCGTCGATCACTCCGTCATGATCGACCACTACAGCGAGGACGACGCACTCGACCTCAACATGCAGCTGGAGTTCAAACGCAACCGCGAGCGCTATGAGTTCATGAAATGGGGCATGCAGGCCTTCAAGACTTTTGGCGTGGTGCCGCCGGGATTCGGCATCATTCACCAGGTGAATCTCGAGCACCTGGCGCGCGGCGTTCACCATGACGCCAAGAATGACCTGTACTACCCCGACACCCTGGTGGGCACCGACAGCCACACGACCATGATCAACGGTATCGGCGTGGTCGGCTGGGGCGTGGGTGGCATCGAGGCGGAAGCGGCCATGCTGGGTCAGCCCGTCTACCTGCTCACGCCCGACGTCGTTGGCGTCGAACTCAAGGGCAAGCTGCGCCCGGGGGTCACGGCCACCGACCTGGTGCTCACGCTGACGGAACTGCTGCGCCGCAATAAAGTGGTGGGCAAATTCGTGGAATTCTGCGGGGAAGGCACGGCCAGCCTGAGCGTGACCGATCGGGCCACGATCGGCAACATGGCCCCCGAATACGGAGCCACCATGGGTTTCTTCCCAGTGGACGAACGTACGCTTGAATACTTCCGCGGCACGGGCCGCAGTGACAAGGAAATCGCCGCTCTCAGCGCCTACTTCCGCGCCCAGCAGATGTTCGGTGTGCCGGCAGCCGACGACATTGATTACAGCCAGCTGCTCACGCTGGACCTCTCCACCGTGACACCCTCTGTCGCGGGCCCCAAGCGCCCGCAGGACCGCATCGACCTCGACCGGGTCAAGCAGACCTTCTCCGCGCTGTTCAGCGACAGCTCCACGGCGGGCTTCAACCTGCCGGCTGAACGTTTACATGATGTATATACCACACAGGATGGCGTGGAAGTGCGTCATGGCGACATCATGATTGCCGCCATCACCTCCTGCACCAATACCTCCAACCCCAGCGTTCTGCTGGCCGCCGGTCTGCTGGCCAAGAAGGCCGTGGAAGCCGGGCTGAGCGTCCCCGCGCACATCAAGACTTCGCTGGCTCCCGGTTCCCGCGTGGTCACCCATTATCTTGAAAAGACGGGTCTGCTGCCCTACCTGAAGCAGCTGGGCTTCAACGTAGCGGCCTACGGCTGTACTTCCTGCATCGGTAATGCGGGCGACCTGTCGCCCGAACTGAATCGCACCATTCGCGAGAACCAGCTGGTCTGTGCAGCCGTTCTGTCGGGCAACCGCAACTTCGAGGCGCGCATCCATCCCAACATCAAGGCCAACTTCCTGGCTTCGCCGCCGCTGGTGGTGGCCTACGCCCTGGCCGGCACCGTCATGAAGGACCTGATGACGGAACCCATCGGCCGGGGCAAGGATGGCGACGTCTGGCTGGGCGACCTCTGGCCTTCCGACGAGGAAGTCCACGCCCTGCTCAAACATGCGATGGACCCCGAGGCCTTCCGCCGGAACTACGCGCAGATCGCCAGCAACCCCGGCGAGCTGTGGAAAGGCATCCAGGGGGTGGAGGGTGCCACCTACACCTGGCCCGCCTCGACCTACATCGCCGAGCCGCCGTTCTTCCAGGGCTTCAGCATGCAGCCCGGTACGCCGTCGGCCGTGCGGGGCGCACGCGCGCTGGCCATCTTCGGCGATTCCGTGACGACCGATCACATTTCTCCGGCCGGCACGATCATGGAAGATTCGCCCGCCGGACAATGGCTCCTGGCTCATGGCGTGATGAAGCCCGATTTCAACAGTTACGGATCGCGGCGCGGCAATCACGAAGTCATGATGCGCGGCACGTTCGCCAACGTACGCATCAAGAACCTGATGTTGCCGCCCCTGCCCGACGGCAGCCGTTTCGAAGGGGGCCAGACGCTGCTGCAGCCCTCGGGGGAACGCCTGTCCATCTTCGACGCCGCCATGAAGTATGTGGCCGAGGGCACGCCGACCATGATTTTTGCGGGCGAGGAGTACGGCACCGGCTCCTCGCGCGACTGGGCGGCGAAAGGCACCCAGCTGCTGGGCGTGAAGGCCGTGGTGGCACGCAGCTTCGAACGGATTCACCGCAGCAACCTGGTGGGTATGGGCGTGCTTCCCCTGCAGTTCAAGGGAAGCGACTCGGTGGAATTCCTTGGCATCACCGGCACCGAAACCTTCGACGTCGAAGGACTGGAAGCCGGCATCCAGCCCCAGCAGGATGTCACGCTGGTGATCCGACGCCCGGACGGCAGTGTGCAGCGGGTCCCGGTCTTGCTGCGCATCGATACGGCCATGGAGGTCGATTACTACCTGCATGGTGGCATCCTCCCCTACGTGCTGCGCGAACTGCTGAGCAGCCCCGGGCAGGCCGGCGACTGACGCGCATGAACCCGGTGAGGGCGCCGGGTTACACTAGGGAGATGGGGCCGATTTCCGGCCCCGATCAAGGTATAAGGTTTCAGTCTCAGGTATGTCCGACACCCCTCCTCTCCGCCTGACGCGTGATGCCAAGCGCCTGGTCACTCTGGGCCAGGCGCTCTCGCGCTCGGGCAGCCGTCTCGAGGACGTCTATTGGGAAGACCAGCTTTCCGCACTCATTGCCAAGATGCTCGGAAGCAAGAAATCCAGGGCGCTGGAAAGCGTTCTGGACTTCCTGGTGAACGACGACCCAGGCGTTTATGAAATAGTGATCGAGCTGACGGAGACCTGCTCCGAATCTCTCACGCTCACCCAGCGAGACACCGACTGGGATGTGCTGCTGGTGTCCGCACCCATCGTTGCCTGGACCCGCTATCGCCTGCCCGAGGGCAAGCTGAGCCCGGCCCAGCAACAGGGTGTGCGAGAGGCCTTCGCGCAGCATATCGCTGCCGAGGGCGCGCTGATCTCCATGCTGCCCGACCTCATCACCTTCGACCAAATGCCCCAGAGCTTCCAGGAAACCCGCCTCTGGACACAACGGCTCGGTGCCCTGGCCATCGGCAGCTCAGGCGAACCCTGCCCCGTGCGGCCACCGGCCGACACGGAAGGCATGCTGGCCGATGCCCGCTTTGCCGTGGCCGCCATTGCCGTGCCGCGCGGCCAGGCTGTTTTCCGCTGGCAAGATCCCGAGCGGTCTGCGGTCGAAGCGCGCGAGCAGGCGCTGAAGGACTGGACCGAACAGGTCAACCAACTGCTGGGCACCCTGTTCACCGGCTGCCAGACGGAAGTCCTGCTGCCCGATGCCTTCTACACGACCAACCGCGAGGCCGACCGCCGCATCCGCCCCATGGCGCTGCGAGCCGCCGTCACCTGGCTGCAGACGGCCGCCAACCTCCCCGGCGAGGATCTCCGCGCCGCCATCGTGGCCTGCGGCCAGACGGGGGTGGAAGAATTCCGCATCGGCTTCAGTCCACGCATGAGCAATGATGTCATCTACGGCTGCGTCTGGCCCGTGCTGAGCAAAGAAGAAGCCATCATCGACGCGGTGGAAAGCACCCAGGTGGACATGCCGGAGTCCATCGCTGCCCTGCTCAAGGAGCTGGGCGTGGCGGAAGTCAGGCGGCTGCCGGGCATTCAGCCGCCCGAATTCTGCGATGATTGCGGCGCCCCCTTCTTCCCCAATTTCCTGGGGGAAATGCTGCATCCGGAATTGCCGGAGGAAACCGACATGGAGCCGGTCCACTTTCACTGACCGGCCCCCTCTGAGCGATGCCCGCACCCGCTTCCATCGACATTTTCTGCAGAGTCGTCGACAACTACGGTGACATCGGCGTGTGCTGGCGCCTGGCGCGCCAGCTCGCCGCGCGGCTGGCCACCAGCACGATCCGCCTCTGGGTGGATGATCTGGCCAGCTTCGCCCGGATCGCCCGCGGCATTTCGACGGATGCGCCGCTTCAGACGGTAGGCCGCATCCGCGTGGTGAAATGGGATGATGTCACCTCCCGTGATCCGGGTCTGCTGCAACCGGCCGCGATGGTGATCGAGGCCTTCGCCTGTTCCCCTCCCGAGGCCTATGTGGCCCGCATGTCCGACCGCCAGCTCTGGCTGAACCTGGAATATCTGAGCGCGGAGGACTGGGTGGAATCGTGCCACGGCCTGCCCTCGATCCAGCCCAACGGCCTGCGCAAGTTCTTCTTCTTTCCGGGGTTCACCCCCCGCACCGGCGGGTTGTTGCGCGAGGGCGATCTGCTCGCACGTCGGGACCGCTGGCAGGCCGACCCGCACGCCCGTCCGGACCTGCTCTCCCGCCTGGGCGTGGAAGCCGCCTGGCTGGATCGCCTGCAGGCTGGCGCCCGACTGGTCTATGTGTTCTGCTACCCGCAGGCTCCGCTGGAGGCGCTGCTGCGCACCCTGGCTTCCACCCGGCAGGAAACGCTGGTGCTGATGGCGCAGGGCGTCGGGCCCAACACGCCGCCCCTGCCGGCCGGGGGCCGCCTTGCCCTGCACCGCCATGAATTTGTCGATCAGGACACCTTCGACCAACTGCTGTGGAGCGCCGATCTGAATCTGGTGCGCGGCGAAGATTCCCTGCTGCGCGCGATCTGGGCAGCCCGCCCCATGATCTGGCAACCCTATCGTCAGGAAGACGCGCTGCATTTGCAGAAGCTCGACGCCTGGCTGGCGCGCAGCCCGTACTCCCCCGAGATCCGTCGCGTCATGCAGGCGTGGAATGGCGGCAGCGATGCGGAATTTGAATCGGCCCTCGCGCCCCTTCTGGCCCCGGCGGCTTTTGCACAATGGCAACACTCAGCCCGCGCCGGGTGCGACACACTGGCTCGGGAGGACGATCTGGTCACGCGCTTGCTTGCCTTTCACGCAAAGCAGCACCAAACACGCTAAAATAAATGGTTTTGTGATACTTGCTCCGACACGTGGCAGCGCATGTTCAGACGGAGCAGCCAACTTCCCGGAGTCTTTGATTTTTATGAAAACCGCACAGGAATTGCGCGTGGGCAACGTGGTCATGGTCGGCAACGACCCGCTCGTTGTCCAGAAGAACGAATACAACAAGTCGGGCCGTAATGCGGCCGTGAGCAAGATCAAGTTCAAGAACTTGCTGACCGGCTCCGCCAGCGAAGCTGTCTACAAGGCCGACGAAAAGTTCGAAGTCGTTCTGCTCGACCGCAAGGAATGCACCTATTCCTATTTCGCCGACCCGATGTACGTCTTCATGGATGAAGAGTACAACCAGTACGAGGTGGAAGCGGACAACATGGGCGACGCCCTGAACTACCTCGAAGAAGGCATGCCGGTCGAAGTGGTGTTCTATGACGGTCGCGCGATCTCCGTCGAACTGCCCACCTCTGTTGTGCGTACCATCGAGTACACCGAACCGGCCGTCAAGGGCGACACCTCCGGCAAGGTCATGAAGCCTGCCAAGCTGTCGACCGGCTTCGAAGTCGCGGTTCCCCTGTTCTGCAACATCGGCGACAAGATCGAAATCGACACCCGCACTGGCGAATACCGCAGCCGCGCCTGATCTTTTCAGGCGCGCCCCGAAGGCGGCGCTGAATGCACGACACCCCGAACGCTGGCCTGTCTTCCAGCTCTCGGGGTGTTTTTTTGTCTGAACCGGAGGGCTTCTCCGGCACGGATTGCGTGCCGTGGGCCTCGCCCTATTGCAGGTGGTCGTCGTCCAGGAAATCGGGAATGGCCATGACGGCGATGCCTTCTTCGGCCAGCTCCTGCTGTTCCTGTGCGGTGGCCACGCCGCGAATAGGGCGTTCCCTGGCCTCGCCATAATGAATGCGACGAGATTCTTCGGCAAAATTACTGCCGACGTTCTCGGCTTCGCGCAGTACCTGGCGCACATGCTTCAGGATTTCAGCCTGCAGGCGTGCCAGTTCGGCCGCTTCCGGAGCGGCCGCCATGGGCCCGCCCGCGACAGCAGGATGCGCTGCGCCGGCCGCGGACTCACGTGAACCTTCCAGCCGCTCGCGCTTCAGATGCCCCACATTCAGCCGCGCAGCGGAGACTTTGCGCGCGACCTGATTCGAACCGCAGACCGGACAGCACAACAGGCCGCCTTTCTTTTGCGATTCGTAGGCATCTGCCGACGCGAACCAGCCCTCGAAGACATGGCCCAGTTCGCATTGAAGATCGAATACTTTCAGTGACATGGGGATTAAATGGGGGCGGCCCGGCGGGACTCAAGCCCTGTTCATTGTCCTATAGCCGCGGCACCGCAGCAAGCAGCGCCCGGGTTTGGGGATGGCGAGGGGAGCCGAGTACATCGGTTGCTCGGCCTTCTTCGACGATCCTGCCCTCGTGCATGATGGCGATGCGGTCGGCCACGTACTCCACGACGCCAAAGTTATGCGTGATGAACAGGCAGGCGAGCTGCAACGACGCCTGAAGCGACTGCAGCAGATCGAGAATCTGGGCCTGGACGGAGACATCCAGCGCGGAAGTAGGTTCATCGCAGATCAGCACGGAGGGCTCCACCGCCAGCGCTCGGGCGATGGCAATGCGCTGCCGCTGTCCGCCCGAAAACTCATGGGGATAGCGTCGCACAGCGTCGGGCGGAAGGCCCACCTGCTCGAGGAGGTGCTCGGCCCGTCCCTCACGCTCCCTGCGCGACCATTCCGGCCTCAGCGCCGCCATGCCCTCGGCCAGAATCTCGCCGATCGGCATGCGCGGGTCGAGCGAGGCGTAGGGGTCCTGGAACACGATCTGAATCTGGCCGCGCATGCGCTTGAGCTCCCGCCCGCGCGCCGTCAGCAGGTCCTGCCCATGCAGCAGGGCCCGACCGCCCACCGTGGCCTGCCCCTCGAGCAGGCCGAGCAGGGCTTTTGCTGCCGTGGTCTTGCCGCAGCCCGACCCGCCCAGCAGAGCCAGGGTCTCGCCGGCATGCAAAGAAAAACGAATGCCCTTGAGAACATCGGCGCCGGTGGTTCCCCGCAGAAGTGATCGCCGTTTCACATAACGCACGGTCAGATCCTCGACTTCCAGCACGGGCGCCCCGACGGCCGGCGCGAGCGGCCGCTTGCGCCGCGCCAGTGACGGAATCGCAGCCAGCAGCTCGCGCGCATAAGGATGTTCCGGATTGGCGAAAAACCCCTCGGCATCGCGCACCTCGACAATCTCGCCATAGCGCATCAGTGCCACATGCTGCGCCACCTTCTTCACCACGGCCAGATCATGGGTGATGAGCAGGATGGCCAGGCCCAGTTCGCGCTGGATGCCCTCCAGCAACTCCAGAATCTGGTTCTGCACGGTGACGTCCAGGGCGGTGGTGGGCTCGTCAGCAATCAGCAGATCGGGCTCTGCCGCCAGCGCCATGGCAATCATGATGCGCTGCTTCTGCCCGCCCGAAAACTGGAAGGGGTAGTCATTCAGCCGGCGTTCGGCCTCGGGGATCCCCACCCGTTCCAGCCACTGCACGGCTCTGCGGCGCAAGGCCTCTCCCCGGTACTCCGTGTGGAGTTGCAGGATTTCTTCCAGTTGACGACCGATGGTCAGCACCGGGTTCAGACAGGTGGACGGTTCTTGGAAAATGATGCCGATCCGTCCCCCGCGCACCCGCCGCATCTCGCTTTCCGTGAGGCGCGTCAGGTCTTCGCCGGCCAGGCGAATGTGCGCCGCCTGCATGTCGGCGACGTCCGGCAGCAGACGCAACAACGCCAGGGCGGTCATGCTCTTGCCGCTGCCCGACTCGCCCACGAGGGCGAAAGTCTCGCCGGCGGAGATGGCCAGCTTCAGACGCGACACGGCCTGCTTGACGCCGGATTCTGTGTCGATACCCACCGTCAGTTCGTCGACTTCCAGCACGAGACCTTGCGACCGCCACGCGGTCCTGTCGTGCTCAAGCTGAGGCGCTTGCGTCATTGTGATCCCTCCTTGCCCGGGCGCCCTGCCCCCGAGTGGGCCGCCGCATGCACCGAACCGCGGCCGATCGCTCGCCGCGAACGCCGGGGCTGGACATGCCGCATGCGCGGGTCGAAAGCATCTTGCACGGCATCGGCAAAGATGTTGGCCGAAAGGACGAGCGTCAACAGAAAGACGAAGGCCGCCGTGAGGTTCCACCAGATCATCGGGTCGCGCGACATCTCCGTGCGTGCCGCATCGATCATGGTGCCGTAGGACGGCGTGCTCGGATCCACCCCGATGCCCAGGTAGGACAGCACCGCCTCGTAGAGCACCAGACCGGAAAACTGCAGCACCATGGTGATGAGCACGATGTGCATGACATTGGGCAGCAGGTGGCGTCGCATGATGCGCAAGTGGCTCACCCCGAAGGCGCGTGCCGCCTGCACGTATTCCAGTTCCCGCAGCTTCAGGGTCTCGGCACGCAGCAGGCGGCACAGCCCGGCCCAGCCCGTCAGGCCCAGAATGAGGCACAGCAGGAAGAGGCGCAGATCCGCCCGCGCCGCCACGGTATCGAACAGCGTGGGATTGTTGTCGATATAGACCTGCATCATCAGCACACAGGCGGCCACCAGCAGGACGCCGGGAATCGATGTGAGCGTGGTGTAGACATATTGCACGAAATCGTCGACCCGCCCCTTGAAGTAACCGGCGGTGATTCCGAACACGATGGCCGGCGGCAGCATGGCAAAGACCGTCAGGGTGCCGATCACCAACGCGGTCCGCACGCTCTTGATCGAGAGCCAGAGCACATCGTTGCCGGTGCGATCGGTACCCAGCACGTGGTAGTCCGCAGCCAGGCTCAGGGTGACGCCCCCCAGCAGCAGGAGCAGGCTGGCGGTGAGCCAGAACGCCCGCCAGGGCAGGTCGGATTCCCGCCACCACCATCGCGCCCCCGGACCCCAGCCGCCGCGTTTGCGGCCGTGAATGCCGCTCATGAGCCCGGCCAGAACCAACGAACCCGCCAGACCGGCCCCGAGCCCCTGCCCCACTCGCCGCAGGAGGTCGGCCCCGCGCTCATCCTCGTGAGCCAACTGGGCACCCGCATACTTGAGCCGCGGGTAGTCGCGCACCACGGCGCCCTCCACCAGCCACGACTCCTTGGTGAACTGGTGCAGGGCCAGCGGGGCCGAGTAGGTGCGTTCCCGGTTGGGCAGCTGGGTGAGGTCCAGCAGCGCATCCAGGGCAGAACGGGTGATGGGCGAATGCACGACCTCGGCGCTTTCCGCGCCGGGCGCGGGCGGCAGCACCGGCCGGTAGTGGATGGAGTCCAGTACGCCGATGAGGGCGAAGCAGGCCAGCACCACCCCGGCGGCCATGGCAGAGGGGCGCCGGATCACGTGGTGCCATCCGCTCGCCATGGTCGGGTCGCGGCGCAACCGCCACACCTGGAAGAGCACGCCCGCCAGCGCGAGAAAGACAAAGGCATCAGTCCAGAGAAGCACGAATTTGGGCATGACGTCACTCGAATCGGATGCGGGGATCGGCCAGGGTGTAGGACACATCGGCCAGGATCAGCCCGACGATGTACAGGGCCGACCCCAGAAAGACCATGGCTCGCACGATGGAAAAGTCCTGCGCGTTGATGGCATCGATGGTATAGCTGCCCAGACCGGGAATGCCGAAGAAGGATTCTGCGATGAGGCTTCCCATGAACAGCAGGGGAATGGCGGACACCGTCCCCGTCAGAATGGGTAGCATGGCATTGCGCAACACATGGCGAAACAGCACCACCCGTTCGGCCAGGCCCTTGGCTCGGGCCGTGCGCACGTAGTCTTTGCCGCTTTCTTCCAGGAACAGGCTGCGGTAGAAGCGGGCTTCCGCCCCCAGCCCGGAGATCACACCCACCAGCACCGGCAGGGCCAGAAAACGCAGGGCGCCCCACCCTTCCACGTAGCCGGAATAAGGCACCCAACGCAGCACCTTGGCGAACAGCCACTGGCCGGCAATGATGTAGAAAAGGCTGGAGATCGACAACAACACTACGCACAGCACCACCCCGGCGAAATCCAGCCGCGTGCCCTTGAAATACACCAGCAGGAGCGAAAACGACACGCTCACCAACAGCCCCAGCACGAAGGTGGGGATGGCCAATGCCAGACTGGGGACCATACGCGTGCGGATCTCCTGGCTGATGTCCCGACCTCCGTCGGAGAAACCGAAATCAAAGCGCAGCAAGGGAACGGATCGCTCGTAGAAGATGGTCTGCGTGAGCGTGTCGCTGCCTTCGGCGTCCGCGTTGTAGAACAGCGGCTTGTCGTAGCCACGCTGCGTCTTCCAGCGGTCGATGGCTTCCTGACTGACACGCTGGCCCCCGATGGCCAGCCGTGCCATGTCGTCCGGCGTGTTCACGGCAAAGAACAGCACAAAGGTCAGAAGGTTCACACCGAGGAGAATCAGGGCGCCATACATCAGGCGCCGAATGATGTAGGCAATCATGCTTGAGGGGTCTCCGTTCTGCCGCCTTTACCAAGTGCAGGGTGGCTGCTGGCGATCACCGCCATCTCACGCGCCCGGATCTGCCGCCAGGCGACCCAGACGCCCATCAGCAGGAGTGCGCCCACCAGCAGCAGGGGCCACCAGACCGGCCGGTTCCATTCCCGTATGCGCGCAGCCCGGGCGTCCGGGTCGAGGCGATAGTATTGCAGGGTATTGCGCACCATCTGCGACGGCTTGGCATTGCCGACCCAGGCCTGATACGCGCCCCCCGATGCCGGGTAATAGCCGAACATCCAGGGGGCATCGATCTGGACGATTTCCACCATGCGTTTCACCAGCGCCTCCTTGCGCGGCCCGTCATCCAGGAAACGCATCTCTTCAAAGAGCCGGTCGAACGCTTCGTTGCGGTAGTTGCTGGCATTCTCGCCGCCCCCTCCCGCCTTCGCGTTCGGACCATAGAGCAGGAACAGGAAATTCTCCGCATCCGGGTAATCAGCGACCCAGCCCCACATGAACATCTGCGCGCTCCCGTTGCGCATCTTGTCCTGGAAACGGTTGTAGTCCGTGGCCCGCACCTCTAACTGGATGTTCAGGGCCCCCAGTTGCCGGCGCATCCAGTCGAGCATGGGACTGGAACCCATGCCACCGGCGGAATCAAAGTGGAGGATCAGGGGGCGGCCGGTTTTCTCATCGCGCCCGTCCGGGTAGCCGGCCTCGGCCAGCAGCCGTCGCGCCTCGTCGAGGGACCGGCGCACCGGCCGACCGTCGACCAGCTCGTAAACCTGATGGTTCACCCCTTGCGGCAAGGGCTGGTGGCCCAGAATGCCCGGAGGTACGGGGCCGTGAGCGGGCGTGCCCTGGTCATTCAGAAAGATGGCAATGAACTGTTCCCAGTCGAAGGCAATGCTGAGGGCCTGACGGAGCTTGCGGTTGCGCACCTGTTGCTCAGGCGTGTCGCCCTGCCCCACCACCGGGTCCAGCCAGTTGAACCCCAGATAGAAGACCTGCGCCTCGGTGGTGGTGTGAATCTGGATGCCGCGGTCGGCGTACAGGGCCGCCTTCTCTGCAGAATCGGACGCAGCCACCTTCATGGCTGCGCCGTAGTCGCCGCGCCCCACTTCCGGAATGTCGTAGTAGCCCTGCAGGAACTTGCCCATCAGGGGGACGCTTTCCTTCTCGAGGTGAAAGACCACGCGGTCGACAAACGGCGTGAGCTTGCCGCAATCGGCCAACAGCCCGGCCTCCCGGTCGGCGGGCTCGCCCTCGCAGGGGTAGGGTTCCCCACGGAAATTGGGGTTGCGCTCGAGCACGTGACGGCGGTTGATGATGGAGTCCGTCATCATGTAGGGACCCGTCCCTACCGGCCAGGTGTTCAGCGACAGGCCATGCTCGGCCATGCCGGGCTGCGCATAGAAACGGTCGGCCTCCCAGGGTATGGGAGCGGTGAAGGTCATGGCCAGCCAGTAGCGGAACTGCGGATACTTGCCAATGACGCGGATTCTCAGTGTATGGGAATCCACCGCCTCCACGCCGTCGAAGCCGTATTCGCGCAGGTCCAGCCACGGACGCTGCCCCGGTGGGGTGTCCCTGTCCACGGCATCCAGCGCCTTGAGGCGTTCCCCGTATTCGCGCATGCCGACCACGTGTTCGGCCATCACGCCAAAAATGGGGGAGACCACCCTGGGGCTGGCCAGCCGGCGAAACGCATACACGTAGTCGTCGGCAACCAGTTCCCGAGTGCCGGTGTCCGGAAAATCGGTCAGAGCATAGCGCCCCTTGATGTCCTCCGGACGCATCGGCCAGTACCGATGCCTGCCTTCTTCGTCCCGTGCAAAGGCGGGATGCGGCTGATACAGGATGCCCGGCCGAATGCGGATGTCATAGACACTCACTGCCACCCGGTCGCCTGCCACATCCGCCGGCAGTTCACGCCCTTCGGCGTCGTAGTACACGGGCTGGACCACTTCCAGGGCGGTCTTGGGAATCAGCTTGTACGGCCGCGCGAGGTAGTCATAGGCGTATAGCGGCTCGTAAATCGAATAGGTGAAGGGGGTTTCATCGGTCGAGTAGGAACTGGCCGGGTCCAGATATTTGGGGGATCGCTGCGTGAACGCCGTGTGCAGAACATTGCGCGCCGCGTCTTCACGAGGGTATGGGCTGTTGACGGGTTCGTTCGTGCAGGCGGCCAGCACCAGCATCAGCCCGCCGGCCAGCCATCTCATGAAACGTGAACGCTTGTTGACCTTGCTATGACTCGGGGTCAAGACGCCCTCCCTGCTGCTTCGTTGATGAACCGTGGTGATGGCGCCGCGCGCCGCCGAGGTGCACGGGAGCGCGGGTGACCCACGCCAATGTGATAATGTGCTCCTCAGGTACCCGGACGGCGGGCCGGCCCGGGTGCGTTCAAAGTCTCAGAATGATACACCCTGAAGAAAGTTCCACTTGAGGAAAGTCCGCGTGAACGCTCGCTGTCTCGTCATCACGGCCAGTCTCCTGCTCATGCTGGGCGTCGGTACCGGCGCTTTCGGTGCCCATGGCCTGCGCGCCCATGTCAGCCCCGACTTGCTGGCGGTCTGGCAAACGGCGGTGCTTTATCAGATGTTCCATGCGCTGGGGCTGCTGGCCATCGCGGGCCTGGCACCCAGGCTGCATGCAGCCCTGTCGCGCGCCTCGGCATCCTTCCTGCTGGCAGGCATCCTCCTGTTCAGTGGCAGCCTGTACGCGCTCGTGCTCAGCGGCTACCGGCTCATCGGCGCCATCACCCCGATCGGCGGGGTCAGCTTCATGATAGGCTGGGTGCTTCTGGCGCTGGCCGCCCACCGGGGGAAGTGGGCGCCGTGAGGGCGCAGGCTTGCCGATAACCCAGGAGGCAGATCATGTGGCATGCGTATCCGGACCAACCCAGCTGTATCGATGCCCTGGCTCACCAGGTGGCAAGCCACATGACCACCCACCTTTCGCAGCATGACGGCGTCACCCTTGCCGTGTCCGGTGGCCGCTCCCCCATTCCCCTCTTTGAGCGTCTGGCGCAACTGCCGCTGCCCTGGAAGCGGGTCAGGTTGCGGCTGGTGGACGAACGTTATGTTCCGCCGGACCACCCCGACAGCAATGAAGGCCTGGTGCGCCGCCACCTGTTGCAGGGCCCGGCCGCTGCCGCCGATTTCCGCGGCCTTTATCTGGAAGGTGCCGGCGTGCAGGAGGCCGTGGCCGCCGCCAACCGGGCCTCGCAGCCGCCCGATCTGGCCATTCTGGGGATGGGCGAGGACGGCCACATGGCGTCTCTGTTCCCGAATGCCCCTCAGCTTGATGCCGCCCTGCTCCCTCAGGCGGCCTGTTATTTGCATATCACTCCGCCGCACGCGCCGCATGAGCGGATTTCCCTCAGTCTGGCGGCGCTGCGCGCCTGCAGTCAACTGGCGCTCTACATAACAGGTGAAGAAAAACGAAGCATCTGGCAGAAGGCCTGCCGGGCAGCCGACCGCAATCTGCCCATCAGCTTTCTGGCCACCGATACGGGAGTCCCACTTGATGTCCACTGGCACCCTTGAATCCCCCGTCCGTGTCGTGGGCGACATCGGCGGCACCCACATCCGGTTCGCCCTGTGCCGCCACCCCGGCGATCTCAGCCATATCTGGGTCCGGCGCACGGCAGACTACGACGGCCTGGAATCACCCTTGCGGGAATTTCTGTCCCAGGAAGACATGCCCGCCGTGCGAACCGCCGTGATCGGCATTGCCAACCCGGTCGCCGGCGACCACATCACCATGACCAATGCAAACTGGTCGTTCTCGATTGAAGCGACGCGTCAGGCGCTCGGACTCGACCGTCTGGTCATGCTGAACGATTTTTCCGTCCTCGCCCTGTCACTTCCTCACCTGCCCCGCGAGGAACTCCAGCACATCGGTCAGGGGCAGGCAGTGCCCGGGGCCGCCATCGGCTTGCTGGGGCCGGGCACCGGGCTGGGCGTCTCGGGGCTGATTCCCGCAGAAGACGGAAAATGGGTCGCCCTGGCCGGCGAAGGGGGGCACACCAGCTTCTCGCCTTGCGACGAGACGGAGACCTGGCTCTGGGAGGAGGCTCGCAAGGTCTACGGGCATGTGTCCACCGAGCGCTTTCTTTCCGGCGCCGGGCTGCAGTTCATCCACCAGTGCCTGACCCGCCGGGCCGGCCTGGAAACCGAGCAACTGTCGCCCCCGGAGATCACGGCCCGCGCTCTGACAGGCGACTGCCCCCATAGCAAGCAGACACTCGATCTCTTCTGCGCCATCCTCGGCACGGCCGCCGCCAACCTGGCTCTGATCCTGGGCGCGCGTGGCGGCATCTACCTGGGGGGCGGCATCATCCCGAAACTGGGCGATTACTTCGAGCGCTCTCCCTTTCACGCACGCTTCCACGACAAAGGTCGTTTCGGCGACTACCTGGCGGCCATCCCGGTTTATGTGATCAGCAGCCCCTACCCGGGTCTGGTCGGCGCGGCCGCATACCGGCTCCACCCCTTGCCCGTCCAGCCACCCGCATGATGACACGCCTGCCTCGCAGCTTCTTCCAGCGTCCGGCACCCGAGGTCGCGCCCGACCTGCTGGGAAAACTCCTTGTGCATCAGACCGAACTGGGTCTGCGGGTGGGTCGCATTGTCGAAGTCGAGGCCTATCTCGGCCGGGACGACCAGGCAGCGCATTCTTCCAAAGGCGTCACGGCGCGCACCCGGGTCATGTTTGGTGAAGCAGGCCATGCTTATGTCTATCTGATTTACGGCATGCATCACTGCATGAATGTGGTCACCGGTCCCGAGGGTAGCGGGTCCGCAGTGTTGTTGCGCGCGCTGGAGCCCGTACAGGGCTTGCAGGAGAACACGCGCGGCCCGGGGCGCCTGGCCAGAGCCATGGGAATCGACAAACGCCACTACGGAACCGACCTTTGCGCGGTCAACAGCCCTCTTTTTCTGGCCGATGATGGCGATCGGCCAGAACGCATCCTCACCTCACCCCGTATTGGCGTGCACTATGCCGGGGAATGGGCACATCAGCCATTTCGGTACTATGTCGCTGATTCCAAATGGGTTTCCCCGCTTCCACGGGTTTCAACGTGGCAGTCCGTCCCGCGCTGACCGCAACTTTTTTCACCGTTTTAAGAAAAAAAGTGGAAAAGGGCTTGCAAGGTCAAAAATAATCATGCTATATTTACTTCTTCAGCGGCTGTAGCTCAGTTGGATAGAGTACTTGGCTACGAACCAAGGGGTCGTGGGTTCGAATCCTGCCAGCCGCGCCATATACTGCAAAGGGCCAGTTCAGAAATGAACTGGCCCTTTGTTCATTGGGCTTCATTGTGGCGTCTTCGGGCCGGGGCGCGCCCGGGCGAAGGCCCCGGGGGCGACGCCGGCTTCCGCTAGTTCATGGGCGGCCAAAGATTGGGCACGACCGTATTCGAATAGCCCGAGACAAACGGCTTGCGCTCCCCCGTTTCGGGCACATAGACGCTGCGCCGGATGGCCCCGATATTTCCCCCGTACAGATGAATGCTGATGGAGACGCGGTCTTCATAGGCATTGCTGACGCGATGGATATCGCCGATGCTTGGCGAGACACAGGCCACGTCGCCCGGCTCGAGTCGGGCAGATTCGCCGACCGGGACCAGGCCGCCCTCGTCCATACGGTAATGCTGCTCGGTCTCGGCTCCCCGGAGCATGCCGATGACACCCCACACCGTATGGTCGTGCACGGGCGTGAATTGACCCGGGCCCCAGACGAAACTGACCAGGGAAAACCGCTCGAGCGGGTCGCCGTACAGCAAGTACTGTCGGTAATACTGCGGATGGGGCTGGGCCATGTCGTCCGGCAGCCAGTCATCGCGCGCCACCAGCTTCCTGATGATGTCGGATGCTTCCGAAAGAATCTGCGGTTCTTCCAGCCCGTGCCGGTGAATCAGGTGCGTCAACGCCGTCACGGCCTCACGGAGTGGGTTCTCAGCCAAGGTTGTCCTCCTCAACAAACGCGCTTCATTTCAAGCCGCCGACCACCCTGTCGACGCACCTTTCTTCCCGCTTCTTCAGACCGCGGCGGCCAAACGTTTCTGCAGGGCCTTCCGATCGATCTTGCCCACTGAATTTTCAGGCAGGCTGTCCACGAAAACGACTTCCTCCGGACGATAGATGCGGGACAGCTGCTCCCTGACCAGCTCCTGGATCGCACCGGCATCGTCGAAACCCGGCTGGGCCGGTACCACGAAGGCGACCGGGACTTCACCCAGATCGGCATCCGGCCTCCCCACGACGCAACAGCTGTGGACGTGAGGGCTGCTGCTGATGACCTGCTCGATGAGGGCCGGTGAAATGTTTTCGCCTCCCCGAATGATGACGTCTTTCAGCCTTCCTGTAATGTAGAAGTAACCATCACGGTCGATCCGCCCCAGATCGCCACTTCTCAGGGTGGCGGGAGGCGGTTCGAGAATGCCATCTCCCTGGGTTCCCAAGTAACCCAGCATGAGGCTGTCGCCCTCGATGCAGATCTCCCCGTCGGTGTCGGGGGTGGTGATCTCCGAGCCATCCGCATGGCGCAGAAAGACGCGCTGGTAGGGAAGCGCCTTGCCGATCGAGCCCACCTTCCGTTGATCCGGCGGGTTGATCGTGGATGTGCAGGTGGCCTCGGACAGCCCATAGGAAACAATCAGTGGACAACCCAGTTTCGCTTCGATCCGGGCGTGCAGCTCCCGGGTGATCGGCGCCGAGCCACAGCGGGCGAAACGAAGCGCAGCCAGGCTCTCTGGCGTGAATTCCTGGTCGAGCATGCGCGAATACATGGTCGGAACGCCCGTGATGATGCTGGGACGGTGCTGGTCCATGAGTGCCGGCATGTCCGACGCCCGGAACCGCCCGGCCAGCACCACTCGGGCCCCCACCATGAACGGGCTGAAGAGCTGGTTGTTCAGGCCGTTGGTATGGTAGAGCGGCATGACATGCAGCAGCGTGTCATCCGGACGCAGACCGGTCGTGGGAATCACCCCTCTGGCATTGTTCAGGAGACCACGATGGCTCAGAAGGACACCCTTGGGGCGCCCGGTGCTGCCCGACGTGAAGAGCAGCAGCCCGGGGTCGTCCGCGCGAACCGCCTCGCACCAGTAGGGGGAACCGGCCGCCAGCGTGTCGGCGTCGATCAGGCTGACCCCTGCCAGCCCTTCACATAGCGTGCGGCTCTCGGCGTCGCTCAATACGGTGGTGACGCCGACTGACTGAAGCCGATCAGCGACTTCCTGGCGGGTCAACCTCGGCTCCAGAGGGCAGGGGCACGCGCCCGCGGCCATGATGCTGAAGATGGCCACCACGCTCTCCAGGGAACGCTTCATGGCGACGGCCACCATTTGACCGTGCGCCACACCGGCCGCCTTCAGCGCGCCCGCGCCGCACGACACCTGCTCGAAGAGATCGCCGTAGCTCAGGCGCCGGCTCCCGGTCGCATCGATGAGTGCAGTCCTCTCCCGCCAGTCGTCCTGTGTCCACAATGCCGTGTACGCATGCAGTAGCGTGTCATGTGCCATGGCGTTCTTCCTAGCGCAGCGTGACGGCAGCGTCACGTTCGAATTCCCCATCCGGGTCGAGCTCGGCAAGTGCCTGGCGTTCGCGTTCGCTGGGCAGGGGCGTCGGACCCGCATCGGAATGGTCAAACTCGAATCCCGTGCGTGCCCTGACTTCCTCGAGGCTGGACTCGGGATGCCAGGAACCCAGCGCCAGTCGGCCGTTCTTCTTCACGAACACGGCAATGGGCGTGACCACGCCATGGAACCCGCCCCAGGAGGTGCGAAAGTGCAGCTGTTCCACAAAGGTGCGCGGGGAATGCTCGGTGCGCCAGGTGCAGGCACGTCGTGCCGTCGGCAGCATGACGGCCCCACCACCGCCGCCGGGCAGGCGCACCTTGGGCTGGTGCCAGTCCCCGATGCAGGAGTTGTTGGCATTACCCTCGCCGTCGATCTGCGCCGCGCCGAGGAAGGTCAAATCCATTCTGCCGCGGCAACACAGGTCGTAGAAGTCTTCGTTCGCGAAGATCGACGCGGAATGCTCGGCCAGCACGGGGTCGGAGCTCGAGATTGGCACCTTGGACGGACGCGGATCCACACCGCCAGCGACGTTGATGTAGATGAAATCCCAGTCGTAAGCCTTCTTGGCCATGAGGCAGGCCAGCATCGGCATCGTCGAGTTGACTCCGCTGAACGTGATCTCGTTGGGACGGATGAACCGCGCGAGGTTGGTGACAATGTATGAAAAGGGAGACCAGGTCGCGCTCATACGGTTTGCTCCTGCTTTGCTTCCGGGGCGGCGTCCAGGTGAGCCTGCAGGGCCTGTTCGCCGGGTTCGAGATATTGCTCAATGGCGGGGTAATCGATTTCGTAATGGGGCCAGCAGGAACCCGGCCATGCCCCGTTAGGCACCACCGCGTAGGCCTGCACGAGGAAGTACGGCACCAGGGTCACCTCGGGTTGCGCCTCGAAGACCTCGGTGTCGACCACCCGCTCGGCCACGACCAGCACACGCTTGGCCGCCCGGCTCATGATGCGGTCCCAGTGCGAGGTGCCCAGCACGCGAACATTGCCTCTGCTGTCCACTTCGTTCGCCTGAATGACGGCGAAATCGGGCTGAATGGCGGGGATCACCCAGACCGGATCCCCCTTGCCGTAGGGGTCGTCCAGCTTCTGCCAGCCGTTGATTTCAGTCAGCTCACTGCCGTGGATGCCGGCGCAGGGCTGGAACGGAATCCCGTAGGCGGCGGCCCGCAAGCCGGCGGTCAGCGTGGCGCAAGCGTGTTCCTCGAGCTTGAGCCGACCCGTCTCGATGGCTTTGCGGTAATGCGGCGCTAGGCCGAAATTGCCTTCGAGCGCGACGATGCCCGTGCGCGCACGCGTCGCCACGCCCGCCCGACACAGCAGATCGATGTCGTACCCCGGCGACTGCTTGATGATTTCGAGATCTTTCTTGCCCTGGCGGACCAGTTCCCTCACGAAGGAAAAGGGCCCGCGGTGAAGAAAGCTTCCGCCCAGCGCCACCGACGCGCCATCCGGAATGAGTGCCGCCAGATCCTGGACGGACATGTGCTTGTCAGGGTTGTTGAAGCCAGATGACATGCGAGTTCTCCTTGATTGCCTGTCAGGCACCCAGATAGGCGCGGATGCGCGCCTTGAAACCGGGACGCGCCGCCGAGCGCACCAGCTCGGCCAGGTCAGTATCTGCGTCGTTGATATCCAGCGCGCGATAGAGGGCGCGCCGCGTGGTGGCATCCAGGGCCAGAGCCGTCTGGCGCGCCTGCTCGAGCAGGCCGGGCCATTCGTCTTCCGCGGCCGTCTGCGTGAGGAAACCCATGTCGCGCGCCTCGGGGGCATCAAAGCTGCGGGCGGAGCCCAGGATGGACGTCGCGGCATCCACCCCCACCAGGTTGCGGAAACGGCGTGTGCCCAGGACGAGACCGAACTTCAGGCCCGGCATGCGAAAGGTGGCATCCGGGGTGGCATAGCGCAGCTTGCAGGCCGCGAAGAGATCGACGCCGGCCCCGAAGTTGCGGCCGTGGGCCAGGCCCACCGTCAGGCTGGGCGAGGCGGCGACTTTCTGCAGCAGCATTTCGATGCGGACCATGCGCAGCAGCAGGTCGCCCTCGGACGATTCTTCGAAGCCGCCAAAGTCGAAGCCGGCACTGAAATTCTTGCCCGCCCCCTTGAACACCAGCAGCGGGATATCGGCGTCATGCGCTTCGTCCACAGCAGTGATGAGCGACTCAATGAGGGCTTCCGACAGGGCGTTGCGTTTGTCGGGCCGGTTCAGTTCGAACACCCAGTGGTCGGATTCACGGATGACGTTCAGAGACGATTCCATGGCTCAGGACTCCATGGTGCGGGCGGCGCGCAGCTCGGCCAGCACTTCATCGTTGTGTTCGCCCAGCGCGGGAGGGCGCCGCAGAATGCCCGCAGTGCGCTCGTTGAAGCGGATGGGCGACACGAAAGTGCGCGTCGATACCCCATTCGGAAGCTCGAGTTCCTGCACCCATTCCATATGCTCGACCTGCGGGTCGGCGAGGACGTCGGAATAGGTATTGATGGGCGCGCACGGCACCCCGGCCTCGCGGAAACGCGTCAGCCAGGTTTCGGAGTCGGCCTTGGCGAAAATGTCTTCGAGAATGATGCGCAGCGCGTCCTGGTTCACGGCGCGATCGGTGGTATTCAGGAATCGGGGGTCCTCGAAGAGATCGAGCCGGTTCACCACTTCACACACGGATTTCCACAAGGAATTGTTGCCCGCCGCCATGCCGAAATAGCCGCCCTTGCAACGGAAGACCTGGTACGGCGCATTGCGCGGGTGTGCGGAGCCGAGTTTTTCCGGGTCGACGCCCGTCCCGAAGTACTGAGAGGTCTGCAAGGCGGCGATGCCGAGGGTCGCCCCCAGCATGGACACATCGATATGCGCCCCACGGCCTTCCTTCTCGGCCTGGCGCAGCGCGGAAACCACCGAGAATGCGGCATACAGCCCGGCCGTGAAATCGCAGACCGGCACGCCACACTTGACCGGTGCGCCTCCCGGTTCACCCGTTACGCTCATCAGGCCGCTCATGGCCTGCAGGGTGAGGTCGAACCCCCCTTCCTGTGCTCGCGGGCCGCTCTGGCCATAGGCGGAAATCGAGCAGTACACCAGCCGCGGATTCAGTTCCGACATGGCGGCGTACCCCAACCCGAGTCGATCCATCACGCCGGGGCGGTTGTTCTCGATGAGCACGTCGGCGGTGGCAATGATATCCGCCGCCACCTGCCGATCTTCGGCATTCTTCAGATTGAGCGTGATGGAACGCTTGCCCCGGTTCAGGGAGGCGAAATTTTCACTGTAGCCCTGCGTGATGGGTGCCCAGCTGCGCAGGGTGTCGCCCGTTCCGGGTTGCTCGATCTTGATGACGTCTGCGCCCATGTCGGCCAGCAGCATGCCGCAAAATGGGCCGGCGGCAACATTGCATATCTCGATGACACGCACGCCTTGTAAAGTGGTTTCCTGCTTCATGTTTACTCCAGGTGATGCTGCGTTAAGTCGTGAGACCGCGGTGGTTGCCGCGATAACCCATATGAGTGGAGAGATCCCGCGCCGCCTGCAACAGGTCGGGGGCATACTCCGCCATTTTCTGAGGTGTCAGTCGCGTCAGGGGACCCGAAATGCCGATCGCTGCGACGACTTTGTTCAATCCGTTGAAAACCGGGGCGGCCACCCCGCCGATGCCCTCGCGCCATTCGCCCTGGTTGATGGCATAACCCACGCGGCTCACTTCCGCCAATTCTTCCTTGAGCACCAGCAGGGAAGCATGGGTTTGAGACGTGTGCTTCTGTATCGCCTGGGCATAGTGCTCCAGGTAGTCGGGCGCCTGATAGGCCAGCAGGGCCTTGCCCGTGGCCACGGCATAGGCGGGCGCCCGCCCCCCAATGGTCGAGTAGGCCAGGAGCGGCTGCGGGCTGTCGATCTTGTCGATATACACCACGTCCATGCCGTCGAGCACCGACAGGTGCACGGTTTCCCCCGTGAGGCGCGCCAGTTCGCGCAGGAACGGCGGCGCAAGCTTGCGCACATCGAGTTGATGGAGTTGCCGCGCGCCGAGTTCGAACATCTTCAGGGTGCAGTGATAACCGCCGGTTTCCGGGTCACGCCGTACATAACCGGCGTGGGCCAGCGTCTGCAAGGTGCGATGCGTGTTGCTGCGCGTGAGCCCCATTTCAGCCGCCAGCTCGTCGAGCGTCAGTACGCGGCCATCCAGCCACGCCAGTTTCTCGAGAACGCTCAGACCTTTCAAAAGCGTTTTATCCACTGCTATCCCATTATTTGTTCATAACAAAACATTCTATGTCTTCGTGAAATTCCGGCTCACTGCCGGACGATAATCATGTTATATATTCCTCTACAAAAAATCAAATAATAGAACGTACATCCCAATATTTAGGACTTTAGAGGAGACGAACCATGAAGAAACACATCACCAAAGCCCTGCTCGGCCTTGCGATGGCCACGCTTGCCGGGGTGACCGGCGCGGCGGAATGGCCCACCCAGCCCATCCGGATGGTGGTGCCCTACCCACCCGGCGGCGCCACCGACTTTTCTGCCCGCGTCTACGCGGAACAACTCGGAAAAATTCTCAATCAGCCCATCGTGGTCGAGAACAAGGCGGGCGCTGCCGGTGAAATCGGCGCACAGTCGGTCGCCACCACCAAAGCAGATGGCTATACCGTCCTGCTGGGTGCACTCGGCAGCCTGGCCATCAACTCCCTGCTACCCTCCAAGCAGCAGCAGTATCAGTTCCCCGACGCTTTCCACGGTGTTTCCCTCGCCACCTCCACCCCGCTTGCCATCGTCGTGCGCAGCGACCTGCCGGTGAAGAATGTGAAGGACCTGATCGAGCTGGCCAAGAAGAAGGAAGGGGCTCTGTCCTACGGGTCTGCCGGCTATGGCTCATCGCAGCACATGGTGGGTGAGAAATTCCAGCTGGCAACGGGCACCAAACTGCTGCATGTCCCCTACAAGGGCAGCGGCCCGGCTCTCACCGACCTGATCGGTGGGCAGGTCGATCTCGTGTTCGACACCATGCCGACCCTGATGGGGCACGTCAACAACCCGAAACTGCGCTTCATTGCCGTCACTACGGCAGAGCGCTCACCGTCCCTTCCCGATGTCCCCACGCTGAAAGAACAGGGCATCGATGACTTCGACGTGAGCACGCGCTATGTGCTGCTTGCTCCGCGCGGCACCCCTTCCGACGTCGTTGAGCGTCTGTCCCAGGCCATGAAGCAGGCCGCGACCGACGCCAAGCTCCAGGAATCGATGAAGGGCCAGGGCGCGGCGGCGGTACCGACCTCACCGGGCGAAACCGACAAGGCCCTGCGCGATGAAATCGCCATCTGGGCCGATGTTGTCAAGAACGCCAATCTCAAATAAACCGGAAAAAGGGAACAAGGAGATGGCGCGCGCCACCCGACACGGTGGCCGCGCCTTCACTGGAGTAGGACATGCACGAAACCGCTGATCTCGCCGTCGTGGGGGGAGGCTCCACAGCCATCTCGTTCCTGGCACAGTTTGTCGATTTGCTCGAGGCTGCCGAGCGCACCGGATACCGACGTATCGCGGTGTTCGAACCCTCACCCGATATCGGACCGGGCGGCCCTTATTCGACAACGGACCTGGTCACCAATCTGCTGAACATACCGGCGGGAAAGATGTCCGCCCATGCCCGGGATCGGGGCCATTTTCTTGAATGGCTGAAGGCTCAGCCCGAATCGGTCCGGCGGGCGCACGGTGTGTCACGCATCGACCCTACCGATTTTCTGCCGCGATCGCTGTTCGGCCTGTACCTGCGGGACGTCTGGCATGACCTGCTGAAAAAGGCTGCACAGCTCGGCGTGGAAATTCGCCATGTTCAGGAAGCCGTTGAATCCATCTCATCGCCGGTGCCGGGCGAGATCCGGCTGACCACCCCCAACCGGGAAGTCAGCGCCGCGCGCGTCGTGCTGTGCAACGGCAATCTGCCCTCGGCCACCTTTCCGCAACTCGAAGGTCGCCCGCACTATTTCAACAGCCCCTACCCATGCACAAACCTGGTCGAACGGATTCCGCGGGACGCCACCGTCTGTGTGCTGGGCACCAGCCTCAGTGCCGTGGACGCCATTGTTGCGCTCAAATCGAACGGACATGAGGGCCCCATCCTGGCCACCTCGCGCAATGGGAGACTCCCCTCGGTGCGCAGCGCTGCGGGCCTCTCGATTTCCGTACCGCCGCCGACCCTCGAACAGTTCCAGGCAATCGCCGAACGCAACGGTGGCCCGTTGCGCGTGCTGGACATTCTGGAAGTGCTGAAGGAACGACTGCTTGCCACCGGCACGGTGCCAGACCCCGAAGATGTTCTGGGATCGGGTCTGCACCCCCATGAAGCGCTGGATCGCGAAATCATCCTGGCGCAGACCACGCCGCGCATGTGGCAATGTGTCGCCATTTCCCTCAACGAGGTGATCGACCGCGTGTGGCACATGCTGCCCGATGCGGAACGGCAACGCTTCTATTCCGAATGGCGCTCGCTCTGGATGGTCCGTCGTGCCACCTTCCCCCTGGTGAATGCGACCAAAATCCAGCAGTACGTGCATGCGGGCGCGCTCGCCATCGCCCCCAACTTCCTGTCATGCGACCCGGCTGCCGATTCGGACGGATACGTCATCCAGGTGCTCGACGAATCGGGGAACCGGCAGGCGCACGCAGTGGATTATGTCGTCAATGCCACCAGCTTTTCCGTCGATGTCGCACAGTCGACCGACCCACTGATCGCCTCGCTGCTACGCAATGGCCTGGCTTCGCCGGACCCCTACGGCGGCCTTCGCATGGATCCGGCCACGGGCTGTTTGCGCGACGCCAGGGGCGACCTGGTACCCGAAGTGAGTCTGTTGGGCAGTCTCGCCACCGGCACGTATTTCTGGACCGTCTCGCTGGACGTCAACTCACGCCTCGCCCTGGAACAGGCGCAACGCCTGGTCAGAGAAGGGGCGCTGCTGACGAATCCCGTCGCCTGAAGCGCGGAAACCCAATACACATCAAGGTGGTGGCGAAGTCATTTCGCTACCCTTGATGATGTTCTCCGTCACATCGACATTCAACCGCTGCTTCTCCGCCGAGCTTCTCCACCCTACGTGCGAGGGGCAGCGCCCCCAGGAAGTGAAGCAGCCATGACCGACACACATCTGGAACCCGCCGGCGCCACCGCGCGCGGCTGCCCCGTGCAGGGTGCCACTCATGCCACCGACATCCCCCACTGGGCACCGCGTTCCGCGGAGGTTCAGCATGATCAGATCGCCGCCTACGATGCCATGCGCCAGCGCTGCGCCCTGGCCCGGAGTGATGCCGGCTACGTCTCAGTGTTTCGCTACGCCGATGTGCTCCGGGTGATCCGGGATCATGAGACCTTCAGCAGTGCCGTCTCGCGCTTCCCCTCCGTGCCCAACGGAATGGATCCTCCGCAGCACACCCCGTTTCGCAAATTGATCGAGCCCTACTTCGATGCCGCGCACATGACCGCCTTCGCGCCGGACTGCCATGCTGTCGCACAGGCACGGGTGTCCGGCCTGCCGGACGGCGCCTCTGTGGAACTGATTGGTGAATTCGCGCAGGTCTTCGCGCTGGAGGTACAGTGTGCCTGGCTGGGCTGGCCCGACAGCCTGCACGAACCGCTGCGCCAGTGGACACTCAGGAACCAGGCTGCCACGCTTTCGGGCGACCGCCAGGCCCAGGTTGCGGTGGCGCGCGAATTTGACGGCTATATTCGCGACCTGCTCGCCGCTCGCCGCTCGAAGGGAGATGCCGCGCCGGACGACATCACCACCCGGCTGATGCGTGATGCGTCCATGGGAAGGCAGCTGGAAGAGGAAGAGATCGTCAGCATTCTGCGCAACTGGACCGTGGGCGAACTGGGCACCATCGCCGCCTCGATGGGCATCCTGGTGCATGCCCTTGCCGTCAGCCCGTCGATTCAGGCACGCCTGCGGCAAGCCCCCGAGCTGTTGCCCTCGGCCATTGACGAGATCCTGCGCATCCATGCCCCGCTCATTCTGAATCGCCGCGTCACCACACGGGAAGTGGAGCTGGGCGGCCGGCACCTGCCGGCGGGAACCCGTCTGGCCGTGCTGTGGGCCTCGGCAAATCGCGATGAACGGGTCTTCGGCGACCCGGACGAATTCCGCCTGGACCGCGACCCCGCGCTGAATCTGCTGTACGGGGCCGGCGTGCATGTTTGCCCGGGGGCGCCCCTTGCCCGGTTGGAGCTGCTCGCCGTGATGCAGGCACTCCTGCAAAACACGCGGGATTTCACACTCGATCCCGACCTTCCGGCGCGCAGGGCGGTGTATCCGGGTAGCGGTTTCTCACGCCTGAATGTGGTGTTCGAAAAAACCTAGCCGGGCGTGTCGGGCAAGGTCGCGAAACATTGGAAAGCGGCCAATGTCTCGGCGTGGTGCAGCCCGCATTCTGAATGTCCCCGAGTGCGCATGACTCCGGCTTCATTTAATATGCCTGCGACCTCATCCACAGAGAATGTTTAGGAGACTGACAGTGCCCACACCCGAGAAGATCACCTGCGTAGAAGATTTCCGGCGGCTCGCCAAGCGTCGGGTGCCGCGCATGTTCTATGACTACGCAGATTCCGGCTCCTGGACAGAAGGCACCTACCGCTCCAATGAAGAGGACTTCCACAAACTGAAGTTCCGCCAGCGCGTCGCCGTCGACATTGAAAAGCGCAACCTGCGCACCACGATGGTCGGTGAGCCCGTCGCCATGCCGGTGGCCCTGGCGCCCACGGGGCTGACCGGCATGCAGCACGCCGATGGCGAGATCCATGCCGCACGCGCGGCAGAAAAGTTCGGGGTCCCCTTCACGCTGTCCACCATGAGCATCTGCTCCATCGAGGACATCGCGGCCCACACCAACAAGCCCTTCTGGTTCCAGCTCTATGTCATGCGCGACCGTGACTTCATGGAAAGGCTGATCGACCGGGCCAAGGCGGCCAATTGTTCGGCCCTGGTCCTGACGCTGGACCTTCAAGTACTGGGCCAGCGGCACAAGGACATTCGCAACGGCCTGACCGCGCCGCCCAAACCGACGCTCGTGAACCTCATCAATCTCGCCACCAAGCCCCGCTGGTGTCTGAACATGCTGGGAACCCAGCGCCGCACCTTCGGCAACATCGTGGGGCACGCCAGGAACGTCACCGATGTCTCCTCGCTCTCATCCTGGACGGCGGAACAGTTCGACCCCACGCTCAGCTGGAAAGACCTCGAATGGATCAAGAATCGCTGGGGAGGCAAGCTGATTCTCAAGGGGGTCATGGAACCGGAAGATGCGCGCCTGGCGGCAGAATGCGGCGCGGATGCCCTGATCGTGTCGAACCACGGCGGCCGTCAGCTCGATGGCGCGCCCTCCTCCATTTCCGCCTTGCCGCGCGTCGTTCATGCGGCGGGCAAGGACATCGAAGTCTGGGTGGACGGTGGCATCCGTTCCGGCCAGGACGTGCTGCGTGCCGTTGCGCTGGGCGCCAAGGGCACGATGATCGGCCGGGCCTTCCTGTATGCCTTGGGCGCCATGGGGGAACAGGGCGTGTACCGGTGCCTGCAGATCATCGCCAAGGAACTCGATATTTCCATGGCATTCTGCGGGCATACCGACATCGAGCAGGTGGATCGCTCCATCCTGCTCAATCCCGACATCTTCGACTGAACCGGCTTCAGTCCAGAGGGTTGATCTGGTCCGCCCGCAGCCGCGGGCGGTTGGGCTCGACTTCGGTCAGCGGGGCCACTTCCCTCATGCTTTCCAGAGAACGCACCGTCAGTCGCTGGTATTGCCGGGTTCCATAATGCTTGGCTGCAATCTGAGCGTCCGTCAATTCTTTGACCACCTTGGCCGGTGCGCCCATCACCAGGCTGCGCGGGGGAATCTTCATGCCGACCTTCACGAACGCCATGGCCCCCACCACGCTGTCCGCGCCCACGTCGGCGCCATCCATCACGACCGCATTCATGCCAATCAGCACGTTGCGCCCGATGGTGCAGCCATGCAGCACGGCGGAATGGCCGATGTGGCCGTCTTCCCCAACCAGGGTGTCCTGCTCGGCCACTCCGTGGATCACGCAGGAATCCTGCACGTTGCTGCCGCGCCCCAGCACGATGCGGCCGAAGTCGCCCCGCAGTGAGGCCAGCGGACCCACATAGACTCCCGGCCCGACGATCACGTCGCCAATGAGCACGGCCGTGGGATGCACGTAGGCAGTGGGGTCCACTACCGGAGTGATTCCGTCGATCGCATACACCTTCAACATTTTTTGTCTCCTAGATGAAACCGGCCAGACGCAGGCACAAAGGCAGCAGGACGGCCGTGAGCAGCCCCGCCAGCCCCATGGCCAGCCCGGCGAATGCCCCCATTTCCTGGCTTTCCTGCAAGGCTCGGGCGGTTCCGATGCCATGGGCAACCACCCCCAGCGTGAAGCCGTTGATGTGCGCCTCGCGAATGTGCAGGAGGGCCAACAGGGGCTGCGTGAGTGCGCCCCCGAGAATGCCGGTCAGCATGACCAGCGCCGAGGTCAGGGACACCACGCCGCCGAAGGTCTCCGTCAGCCCGAGGGCGATGGGCATGGTGACCGACTTCACCGACATGGACAGGATGGTCTCCCGAGAAGCCTCCAGCCAGCCCGCGCTGAGCATGGCGATCACCACGGCGGCGGCCGAACCGATCAGGGCGCCGGCCAGAAGGGCGACCCAGTCTCGCCGCAGCCGGGCCAACTGATGATAAAGCGGCACGGCCAGAGCGACGGTGGCGGGCCCGAGCAGCACATGGATGTAACGCCCGCCCTCGAAATAGGTGGCGTAGTCGACGCCGGTCAGCAGCAACAGGGTCACCAGAATCAGCGTGGCCACCGCGACCGGGTGCAGCCAGGCACTGCCGCCGCTGCGCCGGTGCACGGCCAGGGCCAGCCGGTAGGCGGCCAATGTGGCCAGCAACCAGGTGGCCGGAAGACTTGCCAGATGCGAAAACATCGTCATGCCACCGCTCACCGCTGCAGGAGCTTGAGCGTCACCGCTGTTGTGAGAATGGCCACCACCGTGCTGGCCAGCAGGGCCACGGTGATGGACAGCCATTCCTCGGCGATGCGGTCCAGGTGGGCCACGATGCCGACGGCGGCAGGAATGAATAGCAGGCTGAGATGGCGCAGAAATGCTGCGGTGAATGGCGCCAGGCCGGGATCACCCTTGCGGACCACCAGGTAGAAAAACAGCAGCGCCATCCCCACGACGGCGCCGGGCATGGGGATCGCCAGCGCGTGGACGACGGCTTCACCCACCAGCTGGAATGCCAGCAGCTTGATCAATCCCTCGATCATGGTCCCCTCCGCGGGACAGGACGCGACCGTGTCTGGAAAGCCGCGCCGCCCCTGGTTA
>JAJUFT010000112.1 GCA_029263615.1 Alcaligenaceae bacterium
CACTCGGGTTCCAGGGGCGTCACGTTGACGATGATGCCGCAGCGGGCATAGGTGCTTTTGCCCAGACAGACAGTCAGCACACTGCGTGGAATGCGGAAATACTCGACCGTGCGGGCCAAGGCGAAGGAGTTGGGTGGAATGATGCAGACGTCCCCCACGAAATCCACGAAAGATTTCTCGTCGAAGGCCTTGGGGTCAACGATGGTCGAATTGATATTCGTGAAAATCTTGAACTCGTTGGCGCAGCGCACATCATAACCGTAGCTGCTCGTGCCATAGCTCACGATGCGCCCACCGTTGACGGAGCGAACCTGGCCAGGCTCGAACGGTTCAATCATGCCGTCGGCGGCTGCGCGCCGGATCCAGCGATCACTCTTGATGGTCATGGCCTCACTCAACCCTTGAAAATGGCGCGTATTTTAGCCCCTCAGGCCACGCGCAACGATGTCAGTTCTGTGTTTGGGGACTTCTTTCGCGTGAAAACCAACGGTACACCAGCGCGAGGCCGTTGATGCTTCCCACACTGGCTTCCACCGTCAGCCCGCGCGCCAGGCGGTAGCTGGCCCGCGCCACCGTTCCCGTATCCGACAGCGCCTGGCGAATGCTGAGGGTCACGCCGGAGCTGAGCCGCTTGCTCACGTTGATGAAACGCCGCTCGATGTCACTGGTGCCGCTGTCCAGGCCACTGACCACGCTTTCCACCGGCAGCACACTGGCCACACTGCCCAGCTCGCCCGAGCGCATGCTCACTTCGTCGATGCCGAAGCGACGATAGAAAGGCTCGCCATCGCTCAGGAAGGACGACCCCACCGAGAACAGCAGTGCCATGTCGCCGCCGGAATCGTTGGGGCCATGGCCCAGCAGCAGCCAGGACAGTTTTTCGATTTCGCTGACCGCCGGGTAGGACACCAGTTCGATCCGGGGGTTGCGTGCCGTGCCCGCCACGCGGACCCCGGCCTCCACGGCAAGCCCCGTGCGCAAGGCCTCGATATCGAGCACCGGGCGGGTGATGTCCCCCTGGAAGGTGATGGCCCCCCGGCGCAGTTGCAGCCGCTGCCCGTAAGCTTCAATGGCGCCACCCCGGGTGCGCAGGGCCCCCATGCCGGTGAGCTTGCCTTCCCTCATCACGACCCGCATATTACCGACCAGACCGGAATTCAGGCCGTAACCCGTCAGGTAGAAGCGGGGGCCGAGGTCGACCTCGAGGTCGAGCGTGATGCCCAGCGGCACGCTGGGTTCCTTCTGCTCGCCGGCGCGCACTACGACCACGTCGCTGTCCACGGTGGGGATGCCGCCCAGCATGTCGAGGTCGAACCAGCCGGCATCCGCCGTCACCTTGCCGCTGATCGCCACATCCGGCAGTGCGGCATCGACCCGCACATTGCCCGTCATCATGGCATAGCGGTCCGCCCGCTGCAGGATGGGAAAGCGATACAGCGCGACATCGATCAAGCCTCTGGATTCAAACAGGTTCCAGTCGCCCGTGACGACCAGGTTGCCGCCCTTGGCGTCGGGGTTGGTGTTGACCCATTCCGAGGTCCTCCATTCCTTTGGCTCGGCCCGCAAGCGGGCCGGGAAGCTGAGCTTGTCCAGCACCAGCCGGTCGTTCTCGAGTCGCGCCTGCAAGGTGCCGTCAAGCAGCCGCACCCCCTGGTCGATCATCACCACCCGCAGCTTGTCGCCCCGGATCGTGCCAGACGACGCCCAGCTGCCGTCGGGCCGACTGTCGAGGCGGACATCCGCCTGCACGGACCCGCCGATGTCCAGCGCATCGCCCACCAGCAGGCTGGTCCAGCCCAGATCAGCCACCGCCGCCTCCACGGTCACCGACTTCGCGTCCGCGGGGACCAGAAACAGACCGCCGGCCGCCGTCGCATGCGCCAGAGTATTCGCCCTGGCCTTCACGCTGCCCATCCGGCGGCTGCTTGCCAGCAGTTCGGCGTCCAGGCGGCTGCGCCCCTCGCCGGCCCCGGCCAGCGCCACATTCAGCTGCAGATCCTGCAGCTCCAGGGGGAAAGGCATGTCCCCCGGCACCATGAGATCGCCCGACAGGCGCCGCAACTGAATGCGCCCGTCATGGGTGCCGGCAAAGCGCAGCTGCCAGTCCATGCCAAACACCAGCTCCCAGTCGTCGGCCGAACGCGCCCCCCTGACCTTCACGCCGCCGCGCTCATTCTTCTTCAGAGCATCGATGTTGAAGTCGGCGCCGAACTGCTGCAGAGCGGCGGGCGATACCACGAAGCGTGCCACGCTGCCTTCGGTTTCCCAGCGCCCGGGCGCGCCTCGCGAGCCGGCGTGTCGCAGATTCAGCATGACTCGCTTGTGAACGCTCACGGCCAGCTCGGTGGCCCCTAACGTCCATTGCCAGTCCGGCGCCGCTGCGTCGGGGAAGAAGCCCAGCTCCAGCGGCGCCCCGAGTTTCAGACCCAGGTGAGCATGGTCAATGTTCAACGCCGTGATGCGGCCCCGCCAGCCTTCCGGCGCGCCGCCCCATTCTCCGGCCGCCTGCACCTGTAGCGCCACCGGTGCCGTGCCCAGCTCCTTGCTGGTTGCATTCTGCTGGACGTAGCGCCCCTGGAGGTCAACAGTATGGCTGGCCACGCCTCCCGTGACTGCCCCCTTCGCCGACACCCCGCCCGGCAGGTCGGGCCAGAAATCCGCCAGCCGCGGTGCCTGGATATCCACGGCCAGCCGGCTGTCGGCGGCACCGATGCCTCCCTGGCTGTGGATCCGGTTCGCGCCCAGCGTGAGGTCGATATCGAGCCGGCGCACGGCCAGTTTTTCAAGGGTCTGCAGGCCTGCCGGCAGGGCGGACACATCGAGGCGGCCCCCCAGCTTCTGGTCGTTCCATTCCGACCCCTCGTGAAAGTCGAGACCCAGACTCAGATCGCGCACAACGTAGGCCTCATCCAGCTGCAGGCTGAACTGGCTGTCGAAACTCAGCACCGCGGGGGGAATCAGCCCTCCGGCCAGCTGACCGGCATCCAGCGCCCGGGCGGCCAGTGCGCCTTCCAGCACGGAGCCGCCCTGCTCGGCCAAGGCGGCCGGAGCATCGCCAAGACGCGCGTGCGCATCGAGCGAGGAGCCGTCCGGCAGCTGCAGACTGAGGTGGGCACGCTGGAGAGGCATTTTCTCCAAGGGCAGGAATGCGGCATCGGCCGCCAGGTCCATGCCCTGCCCCTCACCCTCGAGCGTCAGCGTGACCTTTTCCAGCGAGCCTTCCGCCCTCGCCAGCAGCCGCACCGGACAGTATGCAGACGCCAGTCCGGCAAGCCAGGCAGCCACGACATCCTCCTGTGCGCCGACGCCCGGCAGCGTCGGCATCATCTGCCGGAAGCAGACAGGGGCCCCCGGACGCAGCCCATTCACCGAAACGTCGAGATCGACCGTGGCCGGCCAGGGAGAAGCCAGGGCGTGCAGATTCGCTTCCCCTTCGAGGCTGACCTCCAGGCTGTCCGTCGCCACCGACAGGCCCCGCAGCCAGAGCTGGGCGCCCGATGGGTTAAGCGCCAGCGCCGAGACGAAATCCTGCAAGGTAATGGGCAGTGGCTTGCCATCCTGGCTCAGTATCAGTTCGCCCAAAGATACATTGTCTATCCGCGCCGTGCCCGGCAGCTCGGGCATGGTGAAGGGCTCCGCGGGCGCTTCCGCATCGGGCGATGGCTCGGTGGCACGCAGATCCACCCATGCGGTCTCTGCGCTCAGGGTGTGCACATGCAGTTGGCGCTCCAGAAGTCGGCGCCAGTCGGCGCGCAGTTCGAGCTGTTCCAGGCGCAGCGCCACGCCGGGCAAGGTCAGCGCGACGTCGTCCGCCCGCACGCCTTTCCAGATGCTGCCCTGCACCCCGTGAATCTCGCCCTCCAATGCTTCGACCGCCGTCGTCAGGGCCCAGCGGGTCCCGGGCGCCGTGACCAGCACCCACATCAGAAAGGCGGCCAGCACCGAAATCAGCAGGACGATCAGGGGACCGGCAATCAGGGTGACCCGACCCAGCCAGCGAAACACACGCATCAGAAGGCGATACCCAAAGAGAAATGCAGGCGCAGACGGCGATCTTTCTGCCCCCAGGCCAGATCCATGTAGAAGGGGCCGGCTGGCGTCACGAATGCTACGCCCAGGCCGTAACCCAGATGCAGGTCCAGATCGCGAAAGGATTCCGCCGCGTCGCCCATGTCGAGGAAGGCGCTCACCCCCAATTGTTCATTCAGGTAGTGAATGTACTCCACGCTGGCGACCGCCATGGCGGGTGCACCGTAGGTGGCGTCGCCACGCTGGATGCCGATGCTGTCGTACTTGTAGCCCCGCACCGAACGGGCGCCGCCAATGCGATAGCCGAAATCCTGGGGCAGACGGTCGGTGTGGGACCACACCTTGCCCACCTGACCGCGCACGGTCAGTACATCGCGATGGCCAATGGTCCACCATTGCTGTGCCCTCAGGCTGGCCCGGTAGAAGGGCTCGCCCTTGTCCAGGGTGACACCGGCCCCCAGCCCGACGTCGAGCAAATGCCCTTCGCGCGGGTCATACTTCGAATCGACGTCCCGCCGCAGCCACTGCCAGGTGCCCACCAGGGTCGGCACGGTGAAGTCGTCGGCGCCGTCGATGCGGGTGCGGTCATGCGCCGCCACCAGGCCCCACTGGGTTTCGTATTCGACCCGGCTGTCACCCGCCGCCTTGCGCTCCTGCCGCCGCTTCCAGCCGATGCCATAGCGCTGGTTGTCCACACCCTCGATATCCGAGTGTTCGTATAAGACGCCGAAACTGTCCGTGTAGCCATCGAGCGTCGGGGGCAGATGCACGTCGAAGAAGGCGCGCTGGCGGTGACGATTCACCCCAAGGCCAGTCTCGATGGCTACCGGCAGGCCGGCCACGATGTTCTGCTGGAACAGGGCCTCTGCGCCCAGACCGTGGTCGCTGTCCACACTCAGTGATGAAGTGAAGCGCCGGGCCGGCGCTTCGGAAACCTGCACCCGCACCGGCAGCTCGACCTCACCGTCCGGCAGATCGCGGCGGTCCGACCCCTCGGCATCCAGCGTGACGAAGGCCCCGCGGAAGAAGCGCGTGGACTGCAGCGCCTGCTGCCAGTCATCGAGACGGTTCTGATCGTACGGGTCGCCCGGCGTATAGCGGACATAGCGTTCGATCAGACTGGCCGGCACCCGGCGCAGCCCCAGCACTTTCATCGGACCCATGCGCACGCGCGGACCGCTGTCGATTTCCACCTCCAGATCGGCCCGAGAGGCCTCGGCGTGAACCGTGGCCTGAGAATGCGTGATGCGTGCGAAGTAGAAATCGCGGGTGTTGATCTCATCGAGCAGGGCCGTTTTGGCACTACTCCATTGGCTGTTGATGAAGATTTCGCCCGTTTTCAGGGGCCACACTTCCCGCGCATTGGCGGTCCGGTGTTCGAATTCCGGCTGCGCCACCTGCCCCTGGAAACGCAGGTCGACGCTGCCCACTTCTGTACGGGGCCCCGGCTCGATGAGGATGTCCCAGGTTTCGCCCAGGTAATCCTGACCGACCTCCAGAGTGACGACCGAGGAAAAATACCCCTGGGTTTCCAAGGCGGACACGGTGGCATCGTGGGCGCGCCTTCGCAGGCGCTCCACTTCGCCGCCGTCCTGGTCCTCGGCCAGCCGGGTGATGGCTTCCACCGCCC
>JAJUFT010000141.1 GCA_029263615.1 Alcaligenaceae bacterium
CACTAGCGCAAACCCTTAAAGGGAAAATCGTATCATTTTTCACAACGAGCGCATTTGCTCAACGAGGTCATACATGAGTTCCCCCAAAGTCGGCTTCGTCAGCCTGGGCTGTCCGAAAGCGCTGGTCGATTCTGAACGCATTCTTACTCAGCTGCGTACAGACGGCTATGCCATCACGCCCGAATACGACAACGCTGATGTGGTGGTCGTCAACACCTGTGGTTTCATAGATAGCGCCAAGGCGGAATCGCTGGAAGCCATCGGCGAAGCCATTGCCGAGAATGGCAAGGTTATCGTGACGGGCTGCATGGGGGTGGAAGAAGGCCTGATTCGCGAGGTTCACCCCGCGGTCTTGGCTGTGACCGGGCCCCAGCAGTACGAACAGGTGGTGCGTGCTGTGCACGAAGCCGCTCCGCCGCGGCGCGAGCACGACCCTTACATTGACCTCGTTCCCCCTCAGGGCGTGAAACTGACCCCGCGCCACTACGCCTACCTGAAAATCTCCGAAGGCTGCAACCACCGCTGCAGCTTCTGCATCATCCCCTCTATGCGGGGCGATCTCGTCAGCCGGCCCATTGGCGACGTCATGAGTGAAGCCGAGCGCCTCGTACAGGCAGGCGTGAAGGAACTGCTGGTCATTTCCCAGGACACCAGCGCCTACGGCGTCGACGTGAAGTTCCGCAGCGGCTTCTGGAATGGCCGCCCCATCAAGACCCGTTTCACCCAGCTGGCCGAAGCCCTGGCGCAATTCGGTGTGTGGGTGCGCTTGCATTATGTGTACCCCTACCCGCACGTGGATGAAGTCATTCCACTGATGGCCGAGGGCAAGGTCCTGCCCTACCTGGATATCCCCTTCCAGCACGCCAGCCCGCGCATTCTGCGCGCCATGAAGCGCCCCGCCTTTGAAGACCGCACCTTGTCGCGCATTAAGCAGTGGCGCGAAGCCTGTCCGGATCTCACCCTGCGCTCCACCTTTATCGTGGGCTTCCCCGGCGAAACGGAAGAAGACTTCCAGTACCTGCTTGACTGGATGACCGAAGCACAGCTGGACCGCGTGGGGTGCTTCCAGTACTCACCGGTAGAAGGTGCCCGGGCCAATGAACTGCCCGACCAAGTGCCAGACGAGGTGAAGCAGGAACGCTGGGAACGCTTTATGGAGCACCAACAGGCCATCTCCACGGCGCGTCTTGCTCAGAAAGTCGGCCGGGAAATCGATGTGCTCATCGACGAAATTGACGAAGACGGCCCCATCGGCCGCTCCAGCGCCGACGCGCCGGAAATCGATGGTAACGTGTTCATCAACACCGAACGCACGCTGCAGCCGGGTGAAATGGTGCGAGTCAAGGTCACTGATTCGGACGAATACGACCTGTATGCCGACGACCTTGGTCGCGACGCCGGCGCCGCCTAAAGCGGCGCGCGGCTCTGTTGGCCATCTCGAGCCCATTATTGGGCCAGCAGAGTGCTTAACCCGTGGATTCAGAATGCCCAGCGTAGGCCGGCCCAGGCGGCGTGTTCACTTTGCCCGCCGCCGAGCGTGCCCGAATAGCGCAGCGACACGCGGGCATTGCGGTTCACCGCCAGCCCGGCCTCCATGCCCAGCGCCAAAGCATGGCGCTGCAGCGGCTGGCCGGTGGAGGTGTACGACTAACCCGCGTGGCCAAAGGGGAAGGATTGGGTACTGGCCACCTTGCCATCCCCCCAGACCCTGCGCCAGCCCAGGTCCATCTCCATCCACGAAGCAGAATCTCGCCAGTCGTGGCGCAGACGCCAACCCAAGGTTGTGGCGTGCAGATTGGTGCGAGAAGGCTGCACGGCGTGTGATGCGACACCCCCGCTTTCCTGGAATCCCGGCATACGCAGATGCGACCACTCATGGCGCAGGTATGGGCCCATCTTCCAGCCAGCCTCTGCCGCGCCTTGTAAGCCGGCCCGCCACTGCGCCAGGCTGCGCAAATGCGGTGTCAGTTCCAGAACGGCCTGCCAGCTGCGCCCCAAGTAGCTTGCCCGCTGCAGCTCTTTAAATGGGCCAACCGCTACCCGGCGACGGCTCTCCAAGCGATGCCACGCCCGCAGTAAAGCGGCGGTAACGCGCATCCCATTCCAGTCGCCATACGCCGCTGCCCCTGCATAGAGGCTGCGCACCTTGGCCTTGGCTTGGCCGCCTTCCCGCTTGAGTTCAGACCACTGCGCGCTCAGAACTGGCCCGACACGCCACTGCGGTGAAGCGGCGGCATCCAAGCCGAAGGCCAGGCCATGACGGCTGTAGCGATCTGGGTCTACTGATCCATGCGAGCCGCGTTTACCTCGCGAACCCCAGGTTCGGGCCCAGGAACGCGCGCCGGTGTGACTGTGCGCGTTTTCGCTTTGCTTGGCGGAGTCTCTGCGGCCTAGGTCTGAGCCCCAAGCACTGTCTTCGCGCCAATCCGTCTCGCGACCGTAGTCGAGCACTGCCTGGCGTACGAGCCGACCATCATCAAGCAGAAAACTCTTCACCGAGGCGTGCCAGCTGCCGGTGGACTGACTCAGCAGCGTGCGCGCCTGGGCGACGTTCATGCCTTCGATGGCTTGCTGCAGCGGTGGGAGTGAAACGGGGGCGTTAGGTGAGGGGTTATCGGTATTGGCGCCTGGATTAGGCCCCGTTCCGGGCTTGGTTTGGGGCTCGGTTCCGGGTTCGGGCAGGTCCGGCGACTCCGACGCGGGATCTGTTACAGGAGTATCATCCGGATTCGGTTCCGGCCCCGGCTCCGGCTTGGGCCTAGGCCTGGGCTTCGGCTTCGGCTGCGGCTTTGGGTCTGGCGGTGAAATCACTTCTCCCACCTCCTCCTCTTCCGGGTCATCGACAATATCCGCCGGATTCAAATCATTGCGCTGCAGGGCCAGATAAACCTTGTGGTCAACGTATTCCAGAGACGGGTCCAGAAAGGCAAGGTCGGTCTCCGCGCCTGCAAAGCGGCTCTCGCCTATGTCCCCGGCGCTCAGAATCAGGTAGCGCGTGTCCCTGGCCCAATCGCCGTCTTCGGCCGCGGCAAAGACGTGACCATCCAGACTCGCCTTGCCGCCGACCGTCAGCATG
>JAJUFT010000130.1 GCA_029263615.1 Alcaligenaceae bacterium
AAGCAGTTGCTGCCGGTTTATGACAAGCCCATGGTGTATTACCCGCTGTCCACCCTGATGCTGGCGGGCATTCGCGACATTCTGCTGATTTCCACGCCGCAGGATACGCCACGCTTCGAACAGTTGCTGGGCGACGGCAGCCAGTGGGGGCTGAACCTGCAGTACGCGGTGCAGCCCTCGCCCGACGGCCTGGCACAGGCCTTCATCATTGGTGCCGACTTCGTGGGCAAGGATTCTTGTGCGCTGGTGCTGGGCGACAACATCTACTACGGGCATGACTTCCAGAAGCTCTTGAACAATGCGCGCGCGCGCGATGAAGGCGCCACCGTCTTTGCCTACCACGTGCACGACCCAGAACGCTATGGTGTGGCCGAATTCGATGCCAGCGGCAAAGTGCTGTCTTTGGAAGAAAAGCCGGCGCAGCCCAAGTCCAATTATGCGGTGACCGGTCTGTATTTCTACGACAACCAGGTGGTCGACATGGCGCGCGACCTGAAGCCCTCGCCGCGCGGCGAGCTGGAAATCACCGACCTGAACCGCATTTACCTGGAGCAGGGGCAGCTGCAGGTCGAGATCATGGGCCGCGGCTATGCCTGGCTGGATACCGGCACGCATGAGTCGCTGCTGCAGGCCGGGCAATTCATTGCCACCCTGGAACACCGCCAGGGGCTGAAGGTGGCCTGCCCGGAAGAGATCGCCTACCGTAATGGCTGGATCGACGCCGCCAAGTTGCAAGCCCTGGCGCAGCCCTTGCTGAAAAATGGCTATGGTCAATACCTGATGCGCATTCTGCGTGAACGCATCGTCTGATCTGGAAACTGATTCATGAAAGCCACTCCCCTGGCCATTCCCGAGGTCATCCTGTTCGAGCCCAAGGTCTTTGGCGACGACCGCGGCTTCTTCTTTGAAAGCTTCAACCAGGCCCGTTTTGAAGAGGCGGTGGGCCGCCCGGTGCCCTTCGTGCAGGACAACCACTCGCGCTCGGCGCGCAACGTGCTGCGCGGCCTGCATTATCAGATTCAGCAGCCGCAGGGCAAGCTGGTGCGCGTGGTGAGCGGTGAAGTGTTCGACGTGGCGGTGGACATGCGCCGCAGCTCGCCCACCTTCGGCAAATGGGTGGGTGCCGTGCTCAGCGCGGAGAACAAGAAGCAGCTGTGGGTGCCGGAAGGGTTTGCCCACGGGTTTGTGGTGCTGAGCGACAGCGCCGACTTTCTGTACAAGACCACCGACTACTATGCGCCGCGACACGAGCGCTGTGTGATCTGGAACGACGCCGACCTGGGCATTGAATGGCCCATGGAAGGCGAGCCCGTGCTGTCGGCCAAGGATCAACAGGGCGCCGCATTCGCCCGGGCCGACACCTTCGAATGAGGGGCGGCGTGTCCGTTTCCAGGTCCATGCTCCCCGCCACCCAGCCTTCGGCCCAATCCGACACCGCCCTCTATACCAGTGTGGCGGTGTTTCTGTTGGGGGCCATTGCCCTGGTGGTGGAAAGCGGCTATTCGGGCGGCGCCGCCCTGCTGCTGTTGGGCGGCATCTACAGCCTGTTCACCCGCCCTGCCCTGACACTGAGCCGGGAAGACACGCTGGTGCTGGGGGTGCTGGTGGCCTTCGGGCTGGTGCAGATCTTCGACCTGCTGATCCATGAAGCCGGCTCACGCCACATGGACAAGCCGTTGCGCTTTCTGCTGGCCACGCTGGTCTTCTGGGTAGTGCGCAAATACCCGCCGCGCCTGAGCTGGCTGTGGGCCGGGCTGGCCGTGGGCGGCATGTTGACGGCCAGCTGGGCGGGCTACCAGAAGCTGTTTCTGCAGGCGGAACGTGCCCTGGGCTATACCCATGTGATTCAGTTCGGCAATATTGCCATGCTGACCGGGCTGTTCTGCCTGGCCGGCCTGGGCTGGGCCGGTGCCCAGCCGCAGCGGCGCGTGTGGGTGCCCCTGCTGGTGGCCGGCGCCGTGGGCGGCGTGCTGGGTTCGCTGTTTTCCGGCAGCCGCGGCGGCTGGGTGGGCCTGCCCCTGGTGCTGCTGGTGCTGTACCGGGCCTATCGCGAGTATTTTTCACGGCGCATGCGCATCCTGGCGCTCACTGTGCTGGCCGTGGCCGCCGGGGTGGTGTACAACGTGCCGCAGCTGGGCGTGCAGGAGCGCGTCCATGCCGCATTGGATGACATTCGCCTGTATCGGCAGGGCGACCCGGACACGTCCCTGGGTGCGCGCTTCGAAATGTGGCGCGGGGCCAGCCAGCTGGCCTTGAGCAAGCCCTTGCTGGGCTGGGGCGAGGTGAACTATGACTCGGCCATGCGCGCGCTGGTGGAACAGGGCAAGGCGCATGAAATCGTCACCAATTTCGGCCACCCGCACAACGAGTTCCTGAACGCCGCGGCCAAGCGGGGGCTGTTGGGCGTGCTGGCCTTGCTGGCGCTTTACCTGGTGCCCCTGAAGATGTTCGCCGGGGGGCTGCGATCCCCCAACCTGACCTGCCGTTCGCTGGCCACGGCCGGCACGCTGCTACCGGTGGCCTACATCGATTTCGGGCTGTCGCAGGCGTTTTTCTCCCACAACAGCGGGGTGATGATTTATTCCGTGTGGCTGGTGGTGTTGTGGGGGTGCTATCGGAATGTGTGTGAAAAACCCCCAAACGCGGGGTGAGCCCGACGTTTGGGGCGGGGTGATCCGTTCGCGGTTTGCGGCGGAACCCGCCTGGGCGGGTTCCCGGTTCCCTGCTTAGTCCACCTTGGCGCCGGCAGCGGCCACGATATCTTTGTAGCGGGCGCGCTCTTCTTCCATCAGCTTCGCGAATTCTTCCGGCGTGCTGGGCTTGGCTTCAAGCAGCAGGCTCTGGAAGCGTTCCTGCGTGCGCGGGTCCTTCATGGCCTTCACGAAGGCGGCATTCAGCTTGTCGATGGCTTCCTTGGGCGTGCCGGCCGGAACGACCAGGCCCCACCAAGTGGCGATCGAGAATTCCTTCATGCCCGATTCCTTCATGGTGGGCACGTCGGGCAGTTCGCGGCTGCGGTCGTCGGTGGTGACGGCCAGCGCCTTGAGCTTGCCGGCGCGGATGTTCGGCGCTGCGGTGGCCAGGTTGTCGAAGGTGAAGTGCACTTCGCCGGCCAGCAGGGCCAGCTGGGCGGGTGCGCCACCACTGTAGGGGACGTGAACGACGTCGATACCGGCCTGGCCGCGGAACAGTTCGCCGGCCAGGTGGCCGCCGCTGCCGTTACCGCCGGAACCGTAGTTCAGCATGCCGGGGTTGTCCTTGCCGTACTGGATCAGGTCTTGCACGCTGTTGATGTTGAGCTTGTTGGCCAGCTCGGCGTTCATGACCAGGACGTTGGGCACGTACACCATGAGCGAGACGGCTTCGAAGTCTTTGGCGGGGTCGAACGGCAGGTTGCTAAACAGCCACGGGTTCACGGCATGCGAGGCCAGCGTGGCCACGCCCACGGTCTTGCCATCCGGAGCGGACTTGGCCACGTGGGACATGCCGATGTTGCCGCCCGCGCCGGGGCGGTTGTCGATGATGACGGGGCCGAGGTCTTCGCTCATGACTTCGGACAGCACCCGTGCGGTGACGTCAATGGGGCCACCAGCCGCAAACGGCACGACGATGCGGGTGGGGCCGCCTTCCTGCGCAGC
>JAJUFT010000093.1 GCA_029263615.1 Alcaligenaceae bacterium
CTTCCAGATCCCGCAGCTGTTCACCAGTATGACGGCACTGGAAACCGCCACCATCGGCGCCCTCTCACGCACCCGTTCCATCAGCGAAGCGCGGGAAATCGCCGCGCAGGTGCTGGAGGTCGTCGGACTGAGCGACCGCCAGCATGACCGCTGCACGACGCTCACCATCAGCGGCAAGAAGCGGCTCGAGATTGCCCGAGCGCTGGCCACCCGCCCGAAGATGATTCTGCTGGACGAAGTGATGGCGGGTCTGAACCTGCCTGAAGTGCATCGTCTGCTGGACCTCATACGGAAGCTGCGAGAAGACGGGATGACGATTCTGCTGGTCGAGCACAACATTGAAGCGGTGCTGAATGTGGCCGATCGCATTGTGGTCCTGGATCAGGGCCAGAAGATTGCGGACGGCCCGCCACGCGAAGTGCTGACTGAAAAACGTGTGGTGAGTGCTTACCTGGGAGATGACTATGTCCTTGCTTGAAGTCACGGACCTGCATGTCTCGTACGGGGATACGGATGTGCTGTTCGGAGTCGACCTGACCGTCAACGAGGGCGAGATCATTGCCGTCGTCGGCTCCAATGGAGCGGGAAAGACGACCTTGCTCCGGGCACTGGCCTGCCTGGAACCGGTCAAGAGTGGTACGGTCAGGCTGGACGGCGCCGACATCGCCAACATGCCGACTCATGAGGCGGTTGAGAAAGGCATTGTGTATGTCCCGGAAGGTCGACGACTGTTTCCGCGGTTGAGCATTCGTACCAATCTGGAGCTGGGCGCCTTCACTCAGCATGCGCGCCCGCATATGGAACAGACGCTGGACACCATCTACACCCTGTTCCCGATCCTCAAACAACGCGAGAACCAGCTGGCCGGCACCTTGTCGGGCGGGGAACAGCAGATGTGCGCAATCGGCAGGGGGCTGATGTCCCGGCCACGACTTCTCATGATCGACGAGGTGTCGCTGGGCCTGGCGCCGGTCATCGTGTCGAAAGTGTATGAAGCAATCGCGGAGATCCGCCGGCTGGGCACCACGGTGATTCTGGTGGAGCAGAACGTGAAGATCGCTTTCCAGGCGGCTGACAGGGGAATCGTGATCAACCACGGGAAAGTTGCGCTGGAAGGCCCCAGTTCGGAGCTGAAAGACAACCCGGAAGTGAAGAAAGCCTATCTCGGGATGTAGCACGAGGCAGAGCACAGCGCAGGCCAACATGCGCATGCATCACCATCTCAATCATCAAGGAAGGAGACTCACATGTTCAAGAAAGCACTGTTATACGCTGGAGTTGCCTTGGCCGTGGCCGCCACGCCTGCCAAGGCAGATATCAAAGTGGGCGTTCTGCTCCCTCTGACGGGGCCCCTGGCTTCTTTGGGCAATGATGTGAACATGGGCTTTGAGCTCGCCCGCGATCTCATCAATGCCAGAGGGGGCGTCAATGGGGAAAAAGTCGTCTTCGCCACGGCGGACGTCCCGGGCTCCAATGAAGCCACTTCTCAAGCCAATCGCCTGATCACCCGTGACCGTGTCAATGTGATCATGGGCTCGTACGCCAGCTCGATCTCTTTTGCGGCCAGCCAGGTGGCGGAACGCAATGGCGTGATCTATATCGAGCAGGGGGCGGTGGCCGACGACATCACCAAGCGCGGCTTCAAGAACCTATTCCGCTTCATTTATCCGGCCACGGAACTCGGCAAGGGCGGCGCCCAGTACGCCACCGATGTCATTCTTCCCCGGCTGGACATTCCGCTTGAGAAGGCCCGCTTCGCCATCATGAACGAAGACAGCTCCTATGGAGCGGCTGTGGCAGAAGGCGCGAAGAAGTGGCTGCAGGAAAAGGGCGTGCAAATCGTTGCGGAAGCCGCCTACAGCTACAAGACGACCGACCTGTCTTCCATCGTGCAACGGCTCAAGTCCGCGGAACCGGATATCCTGATCGCCTGCTCGTACACGCCCGACGGCATCCTTTTCTGGCGTCAGGCTCGCGAAGCCAACCTGAACCTCAAGGCGATGATCGGTAACGGCGGCGCACACAACATCCCCGACTTTGCCAAAGCGCTGGGTGATGACGTGAACGGCATTTTCAATGCTGGCACCTCGGCCTACTTCAACCCGGAAGGCCTCACCCCGGAAGCGGCGGAACTGTTCAAGACCTTCCACACGGAATATGAGAAGAAGTTCAACCGTAAACCGTCTGCACACTCTGCCATGGGCTTCAACGCCATGTGGGTGGTGCTGTCGGAGGTCCTGCCGGCTGCCGGTGGCACCGACCCGAAGAAGGTCCGCGAAGCCCTGCTCGCGCTCGACAAACCCGTGGGCTCGACCATCGTTGGCTGGGGCGTGAAGTTCGACCCGGAAACCGGCAACAACACCCGCGCCTTCCCGATGATCGACCAGTGGCAGGAACAGCAGATCCGCACGATCTATCCGGAAGAGTTCGGCCTTACCAAGAACATCACCGTTCCCCTGCCTGCATGGGGTCAACGCGCTGACGTAGGTAAGTAAATTGTGGGACGCCGGCACATGCGCTGGCATCTGCTGGCAGACAAAAAGGATCAACCATGCTTGCTGTGAGAAAAGCGGAACCTTTACCCGGCATCCGTCTGGAGGAGGTCCCCGACCCTCCTCTGCCGGCGCCCGATGAAGTCACGATTCAGGTCCATGCCGCCGGGATCTGCGGCTCCGACCTCCATGTCTATAAATGGGGCGAGAGCTATGACTTCATGCGTTCCCGCCTCCCCCTCACGCTGGGCCACGAGTTTTCCGGAACGGTGATCGCCACCGGAGCGAACGTGACCAACGTGAGGCTGAATGAATCGGTGGCCGTCATGCCCACCAGCAGTTGCCTGCGGTGCAACACCTGTCTAGCGGGCGACGTCCACCTGTGCAACAACAAGAAGACGCTGGGCCTGTCCCGAGACGGCGCGTTCAGCCGCCTCGTCAATGTGCCGGCGTTGAGCTGCATCTCCCTTGCCCCCGAAACCGATCTGACCCTGGCGGCACTGTTGGAGCCACTCAGCGTCGGCGACAACGCCAGCGCCGTCGGGGGAGTGACCTTCGGCGACACGGTGGTTGTACTGGGGCCGGGCACCATCGGTCAGGCCATCATCCGGACCGCAAGCTGGCGAGGGGCCAGCCGTGTGATCGCCGTGGGAATGAACGATGGCCCCCGTCTGCAAACGGCGCTGGCCCTGGGTGCCACTGACATCATCGACCTCGCCTCGTGCGGGTCGCTGAAGGACGGCCTTCAGGCGCTGATGGGTTCCGCCACGGTCGACGTGGTATTCGAAGCCACCGGACATGCCGCCAGCATCCCGGATGGGCTGTCGATTCTGCGCAAGGGCGGCGTGCTGGTCACGGCAGGCATTCACAGTCGCCCGGTGAGCTTCGACCTGACCCCCTTTGTCCGGAACCAGCTGCAACTGCGCGCCGCTCATGGGTCACGACGCAAATCATGGGAAGCCATTGCGCGACGCATTGCCCGTGACCCCGATTCCGTCAGGCCAATGGTCTCGTTGGAGCTGGGCCTGACGCAAGCCGAAGAAGGGTTCCAGCGTTGTTTTGAACGCGACGTTTCCAAAGTGATTCTCCGTCCGGAATAACCACTGAAACTCCACCACAGACAATCAGCAAGAGGAGAAAACATATGTCAGAACGCTGGAAGGTTCGCCCCGAAGGTTCGAACTGGGGTGATTTCGGGCCGGATGATCAAGTGGGCAGACTGAATCTGCTCACGCCAGAGAAGCGTCTCAAGGCAGCCAAGGAGATTCGCACCGGCGAGGTATTCTGCCTGAGCCTTCCCCTGGACTTGCCGGGAGGCACCGCCCTCAACCCCAATCGCAAGCCGCCCGTCCGGCACGCCGCAGTGCGCAAGCAAGGTCTGCCTAGCGTCAATTACCCGCTGAAGCTTGAAGACGAACGCTATATTGACTGTTCGTGCGACGACTCGGTCACCTTGTTCACGCAATACTCCACGCAATGGGACGCCTTGTCTCATGTGGGGCAGCATTTCGACGCCATGGGTGACGGAGTCCTGCGCCCCACCTATTACAACGGTTACCGCGGCGGTGAAGACATTCTTCCTCCCGGTGAAGGCAGTGAGGCGGTCGCGCGGAAGCTGGGCATCGAGAAGATGGCCGAAACGGGCGTTCAGGGCCGTGGTGTCCTGCTCGACCTGCATGCTCACTTTGGTGATGCCCGCACCATGGTCGACATGGAGCGCCTGCAATACGTGATCGACAAGGACGGCGTGGTCATTGAAGAAGGTGACATGTTGTGCCTGCACACCGGTTTTGGTCAGAAACTCATCGATATGCAGGGCAACCCCGACCCTCACGCCCTGCACCACAGCTGCGCCGTGCTGGACGGCAGGGACGAAGCGCTGAAGCAATGGATCGCAGACAGCGGCATTTCGGTGCTGATCGCGGACAACTTCGCCGTGGAAGCCTACCCCTACGAACATGGCGACTGCGTTGCCTGCGAAGGCCTGCCGCTGCACCAGGCCTGCCTGTTCCGCCTTGGCATTCATCTGGGCGAATTGTGGTACCTCACCCCCCTTGCCGAATGGCTGCGCAAGAACAACCGCCACCACTTCATGCTGACCTGCCCGCCGCTCAGGCTGCCGGGTTCTTTCGGGTCGCCCGTCACGCCAGTTGCCACCGTGTGAATCCATGAATACGACTCCCTCCCCTCAAGCGGGGCGCACCGCCCTGATCACCGGTGCCCGGCGCGGCATCGGCTTCTCTGTCGCAGAACGTCTGTACCAGGACGGCGCCAACATTGTGCTGCTGGACATCGATCTGGCAGAAACCCAGGCAGCCGCCAGCCAGATCGACCCGAGCGGAAAACGCGTGCTGGCGCTGACTGCCGACGTCTCCGACATCACTGAAGTACGCCGGGCCGGAGATCAGGCGGCCACCCACAACGGCAGCAGTGACATTCTGGTCAACAACGCCGGCATTTCCCCCAAGCACGACGGGAAAAGCGCAACGATTGCCGCCATGTCGGTCGATGAATGGCAACGCGTGCTTGCGATCAATCTGACAGGCACCTTCCTGTGCTCGCAAGCGTGCATGGAGATCATGAAGGCGCGCAGCTGGGGGCGCATCATCAATATGTCCTCTCAGGCCGGCCGTACCGTTTCGACGATCGCCGGGGCGCATTATGCGGCCTCGAAAGGAGGTGTGATCGCATTTTCCAGATCATTGGCGGCTGAAACCGGCGCCTTCGGAATTACCGTCAATTGCATTGCACCTGGACGCATCATGACTCCCATGTCCGCCGAAGCGGGGCAGGCCGCTAACGAGCAATACCTGAAACGCATCCCGGTCAATCGACTGGGCTACCCCGACGATATCGCGGCCACCGTTTCCTTCCTGGCTTCCAATGAAGCCGGGTTCATCACGGGCGCCACGATTGACGTCAATGGGGGCTCCTTCATGAACTGATTTCAGGTTCACACGAAAACCAGAAGAAACACACGGAGACATTCAACATGAAGAAAATTCTTTCCACCTTGCTGTGCAGCGCCTCGCTCGCTTTCGCCTCGCAGGCCTTCGCGGCCTTCCCGGACAAAGAAGTGCAGGTCGTCGTGAACTACGGTGCCGGCGGAGTGACCGATGTGGCCACCCGCCTGCTGGCGAAGACCTTCGAGAAACACCTGGGCGCCCCGGTGGTCGTCGTGAACAAGCCCGGTGGCCAGGCAACCCTGGGGCCGGCGTTCCTCGCGCGCCAGAAGCCGGACGGGTACACCATCGGCATCATCACATACTCGGCGGTGGCCATCACCCCCCACCTTCTCGAAGTGCCCTACACCGTCAAGGACTTCGACTTCATTGGTGGCTTCGGCCGATATCGCTATGGCCTGGCGGTTCAGGCGGATGCGCCCTACAACACGTTGAAGGAGTTTGTCGAAGCGGCCAAGGCATCGGACAAGCCCTTCTTCTTTGGTGTGCCGGGCGCGCCCAACAATATCGCCTTCTTCGAACTGGCCAACAAGTCGGGGGCCAAGCTCGAGCAGGTGCTCTACAAGTCGGGCTCGGAAAGCGTGGGGGCGGTGGCGTCCAAACAGGTTCATGCCACTATTCAGACGCCTTCCGAAATCATGCCGTTCGTGGAATCGGGCAAGGTGAAGCTGCTGGCCTCGGTCAGCCCGGACCGCTGGCAGGATCGCCCCGATATGCCGACCATGGCTGACGCGGGTTACGACGTCAAGATCGAATCCTGGCTGGGCATTGCTGCCCCCGCCGGCCTGCCCGCCGACGTGCGCACACACCTGGAAAAGGCGCTTGAAGCCACCGCCACCGACCCTGAGCTTCAGCAGAAACTGAGCAATATGGGCATAGACCCGGTCTGGCTGTCAGGCGATGCCTATGCCAAGAAACTGGCGGATGGTTACCGCGAGCTGCGCCCGCTGATGGAACAGACCGGCCAGCCGCTGGTCGAGATGAAGCCGGCGAACTGATGCCCGGCACGCCTGGGAGCGTTTACCCGCGCTCCCAGGTTCCGCTTTTCCCGCCTTCCTTGCGCAGCAGTGCAATGGATTCAATCTCCATGCCCTTGTCGATGGCCTTGAGCATGTCGTAGACGGTGAGCAGGCCTACCGATGCTGCAGTGAGCGCTTCCATTTCCACCCCCGTCTTGCCCACGGTTTCCGCACAGGTTTCGATGGTGAGTCGGTGGTTCGCCTCATCCAGACGGAATTCCACGCTCAGATGCGTGAGCGGCAAGGGGTGGCACAGGGGAATCAGGTTCGAGGTCTGTTTGGCGCCCTGGATGGCGGCGATGCGCGCCACGCCCAGGACATCCCCCTTGGGGCTGGCATCGCCGGGGCGGTGCAGGGCCTCGAAGGCGGCGGGCGAGAGCCGGATGCTTCCCTGGGCAATGGCGCGGCGGTGCGTGGCCTGCTTGCCACCGACATCCACCATCCAGGCCTGACCCTGTGCGTCGAAATGCGTGAGCGTCATTCTTCTTGCCTCTTTCAGAAACGGTCTGCCAGGGGGTAGACCACCAGGTCCATGCCCTCTTCAACCTGAGCGCCGGGCGGGATCTCGGCCAGCGCGGTGGCAAAGGCGGCACCGCTGAGCATGTTGGAACCCTGCTTCTGCAGGGGAACGGCCTGCAGGCCGTCCGGGGCGACCTGCAGGCTGACTCGCAGGAATTCGCGGCGCGAATCGGGCTTGCTGCGCGAGAATGCGGCTCGCGCGGGCAGCTGCCAGGGGCGCGCCTGTTCCTGGTCCAGGCCGGCCAGTCGCTGCAGGGCGGGCAGGGCCAGCTGGCGGAAAGTGACCAGGCTCGATACCGGGTTGCCCGGCAGCATGAAGACACGGCAATCGCCGATGCGCCCCCAGGTGAAGGGTTTGCCGGGCTTGATGCGCAGGCGCCACTGGGTCAGTTCGCCGACCTGTTCCAAGGCGTGCTTCAGGTGGTCTTCCTCTCCTACCGACACCCCGCCGGAACAGACGATGGCATGACTGCCGGCGGCGGCTTTCTGCAAGGCGTCGCGGGTGGCGTCAAGCCGGTCGGGCAGGATGCCGCCATTGATGACTTCAAACCCGGCTTCGCGCAGCATGGCCAGCAGCATTTCACGGTTGCTGTCGTAGATCTTGCCGGGCTGCAGTGGCTGGCCGGGTTCCACCAGTTCGTTGCCGCTGGAAAACACGGTGACCCGAACGCGGGGCACGCAGGGCGCATGGGTGTAGCCCTGTGCGGAGAGCAGCCCGATGGCGGCGGGGGTGAGCCGCTGGTGTTGGCGCAGCAGGGTGCTGCTCTGTTGCAGTTCTTCCGCCCGGCGACGGATGTTCAGCCCCTCGGGGATCGCGCCCTCGGTAGGGTCCCGATGTATAGAGGCCCCATCTTCCCCCAGACGGACATTTTCCTGCATGAGCACGGCCGTGGCGCCCGCGGGAATGGGAGCGCCGGTGAAGATGCGCGCGGCCTGCCCCGGCTGCAGACCGGTGCCGGCGGCGTCGCCGGCGGCAATGCGCTGCACCACCTGCCAGTGGTCGCGATCGTTGCCGCAGATGGCGTAACCATCCATAGCGCTGTTGTCGAAGGCCGGCACGTCGTATTGCACGGTGACGTCCCGCGCCAGCACCCGCTGCCCCAGTTGGGCCAACGGCACGCTTTCCTCGCCGGCAAGCGGGGCGTGGGTGTCGAGCAGGTCGTTCAGGGCAAGGTGGTAATCAAGCAGGTCGGACGTCATGGGCGATTCGAATCGGGAATGAAGGGGACGGGTTGCATGCACGGCGGGGCCTCAGCCTTCCAGCGCGTGCAGGGTTTCCAGGTCGTTGATGTTGGAGAAAGCACGGGCGTCTTCAAAGGCGACAGGCACACAGGCATTGGCCTGGAGCCAGCGCTGCAGCCGTTTGTCGCCACCGTCCAGCAGTTGCGGCAGCAGGCTCAGCAGCATGCCGGGGCGAAACAGAAAGACGCCATGGTGCTCGTTGCCGGGTGTGGTGGCGATGGCGCAGTCGATGCGCTCGTCCGCCAGGGCCCGCGCCAGGCAGTGCACCAGGTCGGGCGGCAGCAGCGGCAGGTCGCAGGGGGTGACCAGGATGGCATCCAGCCAGGCCGGAAATCGGGGCAGCGCGCTGGCAATGCCGGCCAGCGGGCCCTGCATGCGGCAATGCGGTTCGTCCGGGAAGACAGGGACACCCAGCGCTTCGTAGTCGGGAAGGTCGCGGTTGGCACTGATCGCCAGGTAGGCCACGTGCGGGCGCAACGCTTCGAGCACATGACGGGCCATGGGCCGGCCACGAAACGGCACCAGGCCCTTGTTGCGGTGGCCCATGCGCCGCCCTTCCCCGCCCGCCAGAATCAGCGCACCGATCCGGCGGGGGCGTGCGGTGGCGTCGGGTACCACCCAGCGTTGTGCGGCCTGTTCGTCACTGTGCTTGGCTTCGACCCAGTCCTCGGTGCCGTCGGCAAAGCATTCCTGCTTCCAGAATGGCGCCTGCGTCTTCAGATAGTCCATGATGAAGACGTTGGCTTCATAGGCATCGCGGCGGTGGGCACTGGCGGTTTCCACCACCACGATGTCTTCGCCCACGTTGATGCGGCCGACCCGGTGCACCACCTGTGCTGACTGCAGCGCCCAGCGTTCGCGCGCCAGCGTGACGATGCGTTCGATCTCGGCCTCCGTCACCCCGGGGAAATGTTCCAGCATCAGGTGCGAGAGCGGTGCACTGCGCGCGTCGTTGCGAACCGTACCGACAAAACGTACCCGGGCGCCGCAGTCGTCGCGGCCGGAGCCGCTTTCGGCGGCAAGCACGATGGGCTCCTGCTGGACACGAACGCGGAACATGTTGACATCCTCCCCCGCCTAAAGTTGGGGGATTCCTACTGCGCCCACCCCGGCATCGAGCCGGAATGAGTCGCTTCGGTGGGTTCCTGCTGCTGGCGGCATTGCTGCACCGCTCACTTCACAGGCGCAATGGGCGTGTCCC
>JAJUFT010000137.1 GCA_029263615.1 Alcaligenaceae bacterium
ACAGGGCATGGAAGACCTCCAGGTCTCTTGGGGTCGCGTCAGGGCTGCAGGCCCCCTCCAGCCTGCCAGTCCGAGCCCGGCCAGGGAAGGTCTGTCGTGGCCGGAGCCGCCCCCTCACCCGTCACCGTGCGGGGCACAGCCGGTGAGGCGATCTTCTTCACTCCAGGGATGTCTTGAGCGCCAGGGCTGGCTCTTGAAGCGGCTGTCAAGCAAGTCAAACCGGCGCCTCACTCCCACTCGAGCATCAATGGCAACTTCAATCTCACATAGGTCAATGCGTTACCAAGGAGCAAAGCACCAAATACCATGCCGCTGACTGCACCGCCGCCCTCTCCTTCGCGGCGCGGGCCAACCCCTCCCGCGCCCCTCTCTCTTTACAAACCGACTAGAAACTGGACGAATACAATTTTAATGCGGGTCATGATACTGGGTTGCAAAGGTGCCAACGCAAGGCAACGTTCGGTGGGGCATTGAGCGCCGGCTCGAGTTCATCGAGTTCCGGCTCTTCTGGGAAGGCCATGTCAACCGCAGCGACCTGATGGCCGCCTTCGGGATCTCGATCAACCAGGCATCCACCGACCTGAACCGCTACCTCGGCATGGCGCCGGGCAACATGGTCTACGACAAGAGCGCCCGCACCTACGTCCGGGGCGACTGCTTCGAGCCCCTGTTTCTGAAACCGGACCCGGCCAGCTACCTGTCCCAATTGCGGTCGATCTCCGACGGCATCGTCACGCAGGAGGAAACTTGGATCGGCCAGATGCCGGCCTTCGATACGGTCCCCAGCCCTGTCCGTGGCATTGATGCCCACACGCTGCGCCGGGTCATCGAAGCGATCCGTACCAGGCAGGCGCTGGAAGTCGAGTACCAGTCCCTTTCCAACCCTGCCCCACGCTGGCGCTGGATCGCGCCGCATGCCATCGCGTTCGACGGTTTCCGCTGGCATGCCCGGGCGTATTGCTTCACCGACCGCTGTTTCAAGGACTTCCTGCTTGCGCGCATCCTCGGCATCCGGGACAGGCGCCCCAGCGATGCAGATCGTGGCCAGGATTCCGACTGGCACACCATGGTGACACTGGAAATCGGCCCGCACCCGGGGCTGTCGGATGCGCAGAAGAAAGTGGTGGCGCTCGACTACGGCATGCGGGGAGGCAAGGCCAGCATCACCGTCCGCAAGGCCCAGCTCTACTACACGCTCAAACGCCTCGGGTTGGATACTGACCCGTCCACCCGAAACCCGGAGGATCAGCAGATCGTGTTGCTGAACCGGGAAGTGACGGGCATGAAGTGAACCACGTCCACGAATAAGCCGCCTATCCGGAACGACTGAATCTGGAAGGCAAGCCATGACAAATCTTGAAGATAAACCATGCCATTGACCCTGCCCCAGCTGGAACGCCACCTGTTCAAGGCCGCCGACATCCTGCGCGGCAAGATGGATGCCTCCGAGTTCAAGGAGTACATCTTCGGAATGCTGTTTCTCAAGCGCTGCTCGGACGTCTTCGAACAGCGCCGCGAGGAAGTCATCCAGCTCGAACTGGCCAACGGCAAGACCGAAGCCGAGGCCAGCGCGTCCGCTGAGAACCCGCGCTGGTACAAGAAGGAGGACTCATTCTGGGTGCCGCCGCAGTCGCGTTACGCGTTTCTGCTCAACGAGGCTCACCAGAACGTCGGCGACTACCTCAACAAGGCGCTGGCGGGTCTCGAGAGTGTCAACGTCAGCTTGGACGGGGTGCTGGAGCACATCGATTTCACCCGCAAGGTCGGCCAGAGCAAGATCCCCGACATCAAGCTGCGCCAGCTGATCACGCACTTCAACATCCACCGGCTGCGTAACGAGGACTTCGAGTTCCCCGACCTGCTGGGCGCCGCCTACGAATACCTGATTGCGGAATTCGCCGACTCGGCGGGCAAGAAAGGAGGCGAGTTCTATACGCCCCGCTCGGTCGTGCGGATGATGGTGCGGCTGCTCAAGCCCGAACTGAAGCACGACATCTACGACCCCTGCTGTGGTTCCGGCGGCATGCTGATCGCGGCCAAGGAATACATCGACGAGCATGGCGAAGATGGCCGCAAGGCCAACCTGTTCGGCCAGGAGTTCAACGGCACGGTGTGGTCCATCGCCAAGATGAACATGCTGCTGCACGGCATCAGCACCGCCGACCTGCAGAACGAAGACACCCTGGCCGACCCACGGCACGTGGAAGGCGGCGAGCTGAGGCGCTTCGACCGCGTGCTCACCAATCCGCCGTTCTCCATCAACTGGGGCAATACCGAAAAGAATACCGACGGCACGCCCGCCTGGGCGCCGAAGTTCCCCGAGCGCTTCCGCTTCGGCCAGGTGCCGCTGGGTGCCAAGAAGGCCGACCTGATGTTCCTGCAGCACATGATCGCCGTCACCCGCGACGGCGGCATGATCGCCACCGTCATGCCGCATGGCGTGCTGTTCCGCGGTGGCGAAGAGAAAACCATCCGCGCCGGCATCATCGAGGAAGACCTGCTCGAAGCGGTGATCGGCCTTGCCCCCAACCTGTTCTACGGCACCGGTATTCCCGCCTGCATCCTGGTGCTGCGCCAGCAGGTGCAGAACGGCGCACAGCGCGTCAGCGGCAAGCCGAAAGAGCGCCAGGGCAAAGTGCTGTTCATCAATGCCGACCGCGAGTACTTCGAAGGCCGGGCGCAGAACTTCTTGCTGCCCGAGCACATCGAGAAGATCGTCACCACCTTCGACGAATTCAAGGAAGTGCCCGGCTTTTCGGCCATCGTCGACAACGCCACGCTCAAGGCCAACGACTACAACCTCAACATCCGCCGCTACGCCGACAACGCCCCACCGCCCGAGCCGCACGACGTGCGCGCGCATCTGGTCGGTGGCGTGCCCAAGACCGAAGTGGCCGACAAGGCAGCGCTGTTCCAGGCCCACGGGCTGGACCCGCTGGATCTGCTCGTCGAGCGCGATGCGAAGTACTTCGACTTCAAGCCCGAGCTGACCAGGCGCCAGGACCTCAAGCCCGCCATCGAAGGCAACGCCGGCATCAATGCCAAGGAAGCCGCCATCCGTGAAGCCTTCGAGCAATGGTGGCAGGCGCACAGCGGCCGCATCACGGCACTGGCCGGTCAGATGGACAACCCCGCCAGTCTCGTCGCCCTGCGCAATGACCTGCTGGCCAGCTTCAGCCAGAGCCTGGAGGCCATCGGCCTGCT
>JAJUFT010000042.1 GCA_029263615.1 Alcaligenaceae bacterium
CAAGACCAAGCGTCGTTTCCTTCCCAACCTGCAATCGCGCCGTTTCTGGGTCGAAAGCGAAAACCGCTGGATCCGCCTGCGTGTATCCACCCAGGCGCTGCGCACCATCGACAAGGTCGGCATTGACGCCGTCCTGGCCGATCTGCGCGCCCGTGGCGAACTGGCCTGAACGGCCCGCCACCGACATCTAGGAGCACATCATGGCAAAAGGCATCCGCGAAAAGATCAAGCTGGAATCCACCGCCGGCACGGGTCACTTCTACACCACCACCAAGAACAAGCGCAACACGCCCGAGAAGATGCTGATCAAGAAGTTTGATCCCGTCGCTCGCAAGCACGTTGAGTACAAGGAAACCAAGCTGAAGTAATCAGCCGGGTCGCGCATCGGCAAGGTCAGGCGGAACGCCCCGGCCAGTCCTTGTCTTGAAGTCGCACCTGACGTTTCCCGACCCGCCCTGGTGGCGGGTCTTTTTTTTGGCCCGCCCGCCGCGGCCCTTCCGCCCGCCCGCCCTTATAATGGCAGGTTTGCGCAACCTACTGAATTCGCACGCACATGCTGGAATACCGTCCCAATGACGTCGAGAAGACCGCCCAGTCCGACTGGACCGCCCGCGACGTCTATCGTGTCACCGAAAACGCCGTCAACCCTGATGGCTCGCCCAAGCCCAAGTTCTACGCCTGTTCCATGCTGCCGTATCCCAGCGGCAAGCTGCACATGGGCCACGTGCGCAACTACACGATCAACGACATGATGACGCGCCAGCTGCGCATGCGTGGCTACAACGTACTCATGCCCATGGGTTGGGACGCCTTCGGCAAGCCTGCCGAAAACGCTGCGCTCAAGTCGGGCGTCCCGCCTGCAAAGTGGACGTACGACAACATCGCCTACATGAAGCAGCAGATGAAGGCCATGGGGCTGGCGATCGACTGGTCACGCGAGATGTGCGCCTGCGATCCCAAGTACTACAAGTGGAATCAGTGGCTGTTCATCAAGATGCTGGAAAAAGGCATCGCCTACCGCAAGACTCAGGTCGTCAACTGGGACCCGGTCGACCAGACGGTGCTGGCCAATGAACAGGTGATCGACGGGCGCGGCTGGCGCTCCGGCGCGCTGGTGGAAAAGCGCGAGATCCCGGGCTACTACCTGCGCATCACCGACTACGCAGAAGAGCTCCTCGATCTGGTGAAGAACGGTCTGGACGGCTGGCCCGAGCGTGTCCGCCTGATGCAGGAAAACTGGATCGGCAAGAGCGAGGGCGTGCGTTTCGCCTTCACCCACGACATCCGCGACGCCCAGGGCCAGCTGATTCAGGACGGCCGCATGTATGTGTTCACCACCCGTGCCGACACGATCATGGGCGTGACCTTCTGCGCGGTGGCGCCCGAACATCCCCTGGCTGCCCATGCAGCCGCCGGCAACCCGGAACTGGCCGCCTTCATCGAGGCGTGCAAGCTGGGCGGCACCACCGAGGCGGAACTGGCCACCCGCGAAAAAGAAGGCATGCGCACGGGCCTGACCGTCACCCACCCGCTGACCGGCAAACCCGTCGAGATCTGGGTGGGCAACTACGTACTCATGAGCTATGGCGACGGCGCCGTGATGGGCGTTCCGGGCCACGACGAACGCGACTTTGCGTTCGCGAAGAAGTATGGCCTGCCCATCAAGCAGGTCATCAGCGTGCCCGGCAAGGAATACTCCACCGACGCCTGGCAGGAATGGTATGCCGACAAGCAGACCGGCCGCACGGTGAATTCTGGCAAGTACGACGGTCTTTCCACCGCCGAAGCCGTGGATGCAGTGGCCGCCGACCTGGCTGCCCAGGGCCTGGGGGAAAAACAGACCACCTGGCGTCTGCGCGACTGGGGGATTTCCCGCCAGCGTTACTGGGGCACGCCCATTCCCATCATTCACTGCCCGGACTGTGGCCCCGTACCCGTGCCGGAGTCCGACCTGCCGGTCGTGCTGCCCGAACACCACATTCCCGACGGCAGCGGCAACCCGCTGGCCAAGGACGAAGCTTTCCTCAAGTGTTCCTGCCCCAAGTGCGGCCAGGCGGCGCGACGCGAAACCGACACCATGGACACCTTCGTGGATTCGTCCTGGTACTTCATGCGCTACACCTCGCCCGACAATGATCAGGCCATGGTCGACAGCCGCAATGACTACTGGATGCCCATGGACCAGTACATCGGCGGCATCGAACATGCGGTGATGCACCTCCTGTATGCCCGCTTCTGGACGCGTGTCATGCGCGATCTCGGGCTGGTGAAGTTCGATGAGCCCTTCACCCGCCTGCTGTGCCAGGGCATGGTGCTCAACCATATCTATTATCGCAAGACGCCCCAGGGCGGCATCGAATATTTCTGGCCGGAAGATGTCGAGAACATCTACGATGCCAAGGGCGCCATCATCGGTGCCCGCCTCAAATCGGACGGTTCGGAAATCCAGTACGGCGGCATCGGCACCATGTCGAAGTCCAAGAACAACGGAGTCGACCCGCAGTCCCTCATCGACACCCTCGGGGCCGACACTGCCCGCCTGTTCGTCATGTTCGCCAGCCCGCCCGAGCAGACGCTGGAATGGTCCGACTCCGGCGTGGATGGTGCTCACCGCTACCTGCGTCGCGTGTGGGCCTTTGCCCAATCGCGCGCCGAAGTCATTCGCCGCGGTCTGGCACAAGAGACCACCGACTGGAGCGACATTGACGACGCCTCGCGTACCTTGCGCCGTGAAATCCACACGCTGCTGCGCCAGGCCGACTACGATTATCAGCGCATTCATTACAACACCGTGGTCTCCAGCTGCATGAAGATGCTCAACGTGCTGGAAGCCGCGCAACTGCCCGACTCCAACGTGGCCGCGCGCGCACTGGCCGACACCACCAGCATTCTGCTGCGGGTGCTCTACCCCGTGGTGCCACATATCACCTGGCAGCTGTGGCGTGATCTGGGTTACGCCGAACGCCACGGCGATCTGCTCGACGCCCCCTGGCCGGAAGTCGACGAGGCCGCTCTGGTGGCGGACGAAATCGAGTTCGTCCTGCAGGTCAACGGCAAGCTGCGCGGTTCCCTCAAAGTGCCCAGTGCAGCCGACAAAAGCGAGATCGAACAGGCCGCCCTCGCCCACGAGGCAGTCATCCGCTTCCTGGAAGGCCGTCCTGCCAAGCGTGTGATCATCGTGCCGGGTAAACTGGTCAACGTCGTCGGATAAGCAAACATGGCTGATACCCCCTTCTTTCCGGAACTGAACCGCAGCCTGCGTCGCTGCCTGCTGCTGGCCTTTCTGGCTTCCTGCGTGGTGCTGGCCGCCTGCGGTTTCCGGCTGAAGGGGGCGACGCCCATGCCCTTCAACACGCTTTACACCAATATTTCGGAGAACTCCGCCTTCGGCGCGTCCCTGCGCCGCGCCATCCTGGCCGCATCGCCCAACACGCGCATTGTCAACGACCCGGCCCAGGCCGAGGCACGCCTGCTGCAGCTGGCCAATAACGAGCGCCTGCGCGAACTTTCCATCGATGCGGAAGGCCGTGTCGAAGAATATGAACTCAATCTGGAATTCACCTTCCAGCTGGCGGATGCGGCCGGTCATCTGCTTATCCCGCCCACCACCCTGAGGGCCACGCGCGAGCTGCCGTATGACGACACCCTCGTCCAGGCCAAGCAGAGTGAAATCACGACGATCTTCCAGCAGATGCAGCAGTCCATGGTCGATCGCGTCGTCCGCCTGCTGAGCGCGCCGGATGTCGGCGAGGCCATCCAGAACGTGCAGGCCCTGCCCACAGACGACGCTCCCGTCGACCTGGAACCGGTGTCCAACGACCCGGCCGTCCGGGGTGGCAACCATTGGGTGACGCCTACCGTGAAGCCCGGCGGCGTGTTCTGACAGGCCGGGAATGGGACGACGTCTCGACCTCGACAGCCTGTTGCAGCAGCTGCAGAAGGCATCTGCACCGCTGGCACCCCTGTACGTCATCAGCGGCGACGAAAGCCTGCTGGTCATTGAAGCGCTGGACGCCCTGCGTGTGGCCACACAACAGCAGGGTTACACGGAGCGCACCCGCCTCATTCTGGATGCGCGCAGCGATTGGTCCGCCGTCCTGGGCGCCACCCAGAGCATGTCGCTCTTTGGCGATCGCAAGCTGCTCGATCTGGCCTTGCCTTCCGGCAAGCCCGGCCGCACCGGGGCCGAGACCCTCGAAACGCTCGGTACGCGCATCGCCGCCGGCGACCTGCCCGACACCCTGGTCACACTGACTCTGCCGCGGCTCGACAAGGCCACGCGCTCCGCGAAGTGGGCCTCCGCCCTGCTGGACGCTGCCGTGCTGGTGGAAGTCCCCACCATCGATCGTGCTGCCCTGCCCCAATGGATCGGCCAGCGCATGGCGCGCCAGGGGCAAGAGCTCGACGCCGACACCCTGACCTGGATGGCCGACAAGGTGGAAGGCAATCTGCTGGCAGCCTTCCAGGAAATTCAGAAACTAGGGCTCCTTTATCCCCCGGGGCGCATCGCGCCCGAGGACGTGCGCCGCGCCGTGCTCGATGTGGCGCGCTATGATGTTTTCGATCTGCGTGATGCCATGCTGGCCGGCAACGCCAAGCGGGCCCTCACCATCCTGCAGGGCCTGCGCGGCGAAGGGGCCGGGTTGCCCTTGGTGCTGTGGGCCGTGGGAGACGAAATCCGCCTGATGGCCCGCCTGGCCGGCCTGCAGGCCGACGGCGGCGACGTCGGCGGTGAAATGCGTCGTCATCGCGTGTTCGGCCCGCGCGAACAGGGCATCCGCCGCACGCTGGCGCGGGTGCCGCCCGAGGCATGGCGTGCCGCCGTCCAGCACGCGCACGATATCGACCGTCTCATCAAGGGTCTGAAAGTACCGGGCCTGTTGGGTGACCCATGGGAAGAACTGGCCCGACTGATCCTACGCATTACTGTGGAAAGAAAGAAATGACGCAACTCGACACCCATGCCGACATCCATGCAGCGATGCAGGCCTACGGACAGCGCGCCCGCGCCGCCGCCCGCGAAATCCGCCGGGCGACCGACAAGTCCAAGGCGGCCGCCTTGCGCGCCATGGCCGACCTGATCGAGGAACGCGGGGAACAGCTCAAGCGCGAGAACGCACTCGACCTGGAAGCGGCCCGCCACAACGGTCTGGCGGAAGCCATGGTCGACCGGCTGGCCCTGACCGACAAGACGCTCGCCGGCATGGCCCAGGGGCTGCGCCAGATTGCCGCCATGCCCGACCCGGTGGGTAGCCTGGGCCCGACCACCACGCGCCCCAACGGCATGCGGGTGGCGCAGATGCGTGTTCCGCTGGGCGTGATCGGCATCATTTATGAGTCGCGCCCCAATGTGACCATCGATGCGGCCGCACTCTGCCTGAAGTCGGGCAATGCCACCATTCTGCGCGGGGGCAGCGAAGCTTTTCATTCGAACCAGGCACTGGGCATCATCATTCAGGAAGGCCTGGCGCGCGCCGGCCTGCCCCAGCACGCGGTCCAGGTCGTCGACACCACAGACCGGGCAGCCGTGGGCGCCATGGTCACCCTGACCGACTACATCGACGTCATCGTGCCGCGCGGCGGCAAAGGCCTGATCGAACGGCTCTCCCGCGAGGCGACGGTGCCCCTGATCAAGCACCTGGACGGCAATTGCCACGTCTATCTCGACAAGGCGGCCGACCCGGCCAAGGCGCACGACGTCACCGTGAATGCCAAGACTTATCGCTATGGCATCTGCGGCACCATGGAGACCCTGCTGGTCCATGCCGACGTCGCCCACACCCTGCTGCCGCCGATTGCCGCCACGCTGGTGGCCAAAGGCGTGGAGCTGCGCGGGTGCGTGCGCACGCGGGCCATTCTTCCCACCGCCCTGCCGGCCACGGAAGAAGACTGGGCCACGGAATACCTGGCACCGATTCTGGCCATCCGGGTGGTGGACAACATCGACCAGGCCATGGAACATATCGAGCAATACAGTTCGCAGCACACGGAATCCATCATCACCGAAGACCTGGCTGCCGCCACCCGCTTTCAGCGCGAGGTCGACTCCAGCTCCGTGTATGTCAACCTGCCCACCTGCTTTGCCGATGGTTTCGAATACGGCCTGGGCGCCGAGATCGGCATTTCGACCAACCGCCTGCATGCACGCGGCCCGGTCGGGCTGGAAGGGCTCACCACGATGAAGTGGGTACTGACCGGCGAAGGGCAGCTGCGCGGCTGAGAAAGGACGCATCATGCTCTGGGTAAAAGCCTTCCACCTGCTGTTCGTCATTTCCTGGTTTGCGGGCCTGTTCTACCTGCCGCGCATCTACGTCAACCTTGCCCAGACCCAGGAACCAGGCGCCTACGACTGCCTGATCGGCATGGCGCGCCGGCTCTACCGTTTCATGACGCCGCTGGCCGTGCTGTCCCTGGTTTTCGGGCTCTGGCTGATGGTGGGCTATGGCATTGGCCTGACATCGGGCTGGATGCACGCCAAACTCCTGCTCGTTGCCCTGCTGATTGCCTATCACCTGATATGCGGGCGCATGCTGGCCACCTTCGAGCGCCGCGCCAATCAGCGCGGCCATCGCTACTACCGCTGGTTCAATGAAGCCCCCGTCATCATCCTGACGATCGTGCTCATCCTGGTGGTCGTCAAACCCTTCTGAACGGCGCCATGACCGATTCCAAGCCCCGCAAGACGCTGACGCTCAAGAAAAGCGCCGCCCCCACCCCCGCTGCACGCGATGCACACGACGCGGCGGCCCGCAAGCGCAGCGGCGCCCGTGCCCGCAGTGCAGCCCAGTTGCAGCGTGAACGGGAAAAGGCCGCAGCCATCGAGGCGCTGGCACCTGCACCCGAGGCCCCGCGCAAGCCGGCCGGGGCGACCTCCCGACGCCGCCCCGACAGCGGCACCCCGCGAAAGGCGGCTCCTCGGTTCAACGACCACGCCACGTCGCGGGGCACCCCCGCCCCTGCGCACACCGCCTCCGCCGACACCGTCACGCCTGATCGTCCGGCCATCGTGCGGCGCAGCCGCAGCAAGCGGCCAGGTGCGGGGCGTCGCACGGAAGTCTTTCAAGTCTTCGCCCCCTGCCCGCTGGGTCTGGAGGCGGTTCTGCATGCCGAGCTGGACGCCCTGGGGTATCAGAACCTGCGTCAGGGGCGGGCTGGCTGCCATTTCGAGGCCGACTGGACCGGCGTGCTGCGCGCCAACCTGTACTCGCGCCTGGCCACCCGCATTCTGGTGAGGGTCGCTCATGGCCCCGTCCGCACGGAAGACGACATTCTTGAACTGGCACGCCACACCGAATGGGAACGCTGGTTCGGCCCGGAACACACACTGCGTGTCGACACCTCCGCCGTGCGCAGCCCGATGAAGAGCCTGCAATACTGCAACCTGCGCGCCAAGGACGGGATCTGCGACCGCCTGCGCGAGCTCGAGGGCGCCCGCCCCGACGTCGACACCGTACGCCCCGACGTGCGCGTGCATCTGTTCCTGGATGAAACCTCGGCCACCCTGTATCTGGATACCTCCGGCGAGTCCCTGTTCAAACGGGGCTGGCGCCTCGACAAGGGCGAAGCCCCGCTGCGCGAGAACCTGGCTGCCGGCCTGCTGGCGCTGTCCGACTGGGACCCTGCCGCCCCCCTCCTCGACCCGTTCTGCGGTAGCGGCACCTTGTTGATCGAAGCCGCCTGGGTGGCGCTGGGCGTGCCCCCGGGTATCTGGCGGCCACTGGGCTTCGAGCGCTTGCGCGACCACGACGCCCGCCATTGGCGCGACATCAAGGACGAAGCACGGCAACGGATTGCCACGCGCCTGGATGCACCGCTCATCGGCCATGACATCGACCCGCGTGTGATTGAGGCGGCCCGCGCGAATTGCGAGCGCGCCATGCTGTCGCCGGACACCATCCGCTTTGAAGTCGGCGATGCACGTACGGTGCGTCCGGACTGCGAACCGGGCTGGATCGTGACCAACCCCCCTTACGGCGAGCGGATGGAAGGCGATGATGCCTTCTGGCCCCAGTGGGCGGAGAACCTCAAGCGCCATTACGCGGGCTGGTCGGTGAACATCATCACCAGCGACCTTGAGCTGCCCTCCAAGCTGCGTCTGAAGCCGCGTCGCCGCCATCCGGTGTTCAACGGGGCGCTAGAGTGCCGACTTTTTCACTTTGAAATGGTGCAAAAAAGCTACCGAAGCTAATGATCGGTTGCATATCCTAGGGTTTACCCCTAAAATTAGGGTATTCCCTTAGGAGATGCCGCTATGAACACTTTCCACAACGCCACCCTGACCGATCAACTCGAGCGCGAACTCATCCGCGAGGAAATCGGCCGTCAAATGTCCTTCGCCCCGCTGTTCAGCTTCAAGCAAATCGCCGACAAGGTTGCAGGCCTGTTCGGCTACGTGCGCGTTGAGGGTCAGATGGACAATTCCCTGGCAACTCGTTGAGCCGGAGGGCCTGTTCGGCCTTTGCTCCGATGCCCGCGCAGTGCGGCAGGACTGCGCCGTTGCGGAACCGCCCTTCGGGGCGGTTTTCATTTGTGCGCCCGACGGCGCCTCCCCGGTTTCCCCCAGTCCTCACTCTGATGGATAATGGGCGCCTTTGCCAACCCGGTTTCACTCATGACGTCCGAGCTTTCCGTCCCCGCCACCGCCCCCTCTCGCCTGCGCCGCTTTGCCGCCATGATGTATGAAGGGGTACTGCTGTTCGGCATTGTGTTCGCGGCAGGTTATCTGTTCGACACTCTCACTGAGAGCCATGATGGGTCGATGTTCCGGCACGCAAGACAGTTTCTGCTGTTTCTGGCCATCGGCGTCTATTTTCTCGCATGCTGGCGCGGCGGGCAGACGCTCCCCATGAAAACCTGGGATATCCGTCTGGTCGACATGAAGGGCGGTCGCCCTTCCTTTGGCCGACTGCTCCTGCGCTATGTGCTGATGTGGCCGCTGCCACTGGTCGCCGCCCTGCTGGTGAAGGGGGCATCCCTGATGACCGGCTACACGTCCACCGACCTGCTGATCGTCTTCGCGCCCTTCAGCATTTTCATCTGGACCTGGTTCGACCGGGACGGCCAGTTTCTGCATGACCGCCTTGCCGGCACACGCCTGATCGACATCAAGACATCGCGCACAAAATCAGGATAAACCCTTTTCTGGTGCCGTATTGGAACGGTCGGGCTTGCACAGTTGGGCGAAGTCGGCGATGCTTTTGGGGGCTTGCCCTGCCTTCTTTCCTCCTGACCTTAGAGACCTACTGCCCAGATGAGTGATCAGCATCCGGTTTTGTACTCGTCATATCGCTGGCTGGTGCCCGAGCAGTTCAACATTGCCCAGGTCTGCCTGCAGCGCTGGTCCACCAACGTGGCCGAGGGTCGCCGGGTCGCCATCCATCACGAAGATGCCTTGGGCGGGCGCTCCGACTGGACCTACCTCCGACTGGCTGAAGTCTCCAACCGGTTGGCCAATGGTCTTCTGAAAATGGGGGTGCAGAAAGGCGACCGCGTGGCGGTCATCATGGCGCCGCGCCCCGAAGCCGTGGCCGCCGTGCTGGCCGTGCTGGGCGTGGGCGCGGTGCTGCTTCCGCTTTCCCCCCAACTGGGTACGGATGCCCTGGCCCTGCGCCTGCGTGATGCCGGCGCCCGCACCATCATCGCCGACCCCGGTGCCGCCCCCGAGCTGGCCTTCATCATGGAGAAATGCCCCTCGGTGCAGCAGCTGGTCGGCCTGGATTTTCAGAACGACTACACGCTATCGTGGCGCAGCCTGCAGGCGCGGGAAAGCGTGGAATTCCGTCCTGTGCCGACCCTGGCCGAAGACCCGGCCATTCTGCTCTACACGGCGGGCACCACGGGCATGCCCAAGGGCGTGCTGCATGCGCACCGGGTGTTGATCGGCGTGTTGCCCGCCTTCGTCGCGACTCAGAACTGGTACCCTCTGACGGGCGACCTCTTCTGGAGCCCGGTCGACTGGACCACCGCGCCCGGCCTGCTGCATGGCCTGCTGTCCGTGCTCTACTTCGGGCAGCCCCTGGTCACCACGGAACTGCCCGCACGGGGGGTTGACGCGGTCGACCTTCTCAAGCGTCACCCCATCACCAACGCCCTGTTGCTACCCAACGATCTGGCCCTGCTGCATGAAGCTGTCGAACAAGGCGCCTCGACACAGGGCTTTGCCCTGCGTGCGGTCTGTTCTGCCGGCGATACCCTCCCGGCCGCCCTGCATGAATGGGCGCCCGCTCATCTGGGCGCGGCCATCAATGAACTCTACGGGCTCACGGAAGCCCCAGGCATCATCGGCCACAGCCATGAAAAGTGGCCGCTGCGGCCCGGCAGCCTGGGCCGACCCATTCCGGGTCACCGCATCGGCCTGCTCGATTCTCAAGGCCGGCACGCCCGGCCCGGCTCCAGTGGTCAGCTGGCGCTGGGGCGCCACGATATCCATGGCTTCCCCGACCCCTGTCTGTTCCTGTCCTATTGGCGGAATGAAACCCTGACCCAGGCGCGCTTCGACAACGACTGGTTTCTCACGGGCGACATGGTCTCGATGGATGAAGACGGCTATTGCTGGTTCATGGGCCGGGTCGACGATGTTTTTCGGGCCGGAGGCTACCGTATCAGCCCCGTCGAAATCGAAGACTGCCTCAAACTTCACCCCGGCGTGAAAAGCGCAGCGGTGGTGCCCAAGCCCCAGGGGGCCAAGGGCCATGTCATCAAGGCCTTTGTCGTCCCCGTCCAAGACTCGGGCCAGGACCCGGCCGCGCTGCAGGCGGCCCTGCAGGCACATGTGCGGGAACGGCTCGCCACCTGGCAGACGCCGCGGGAAATCGAATTCGTCGACCGCCTTCCGGTCACGGCCGATGGGCAGATTCGCCGCCATGTGCTGCGTGCACGGGAACAGCAGCGCAGCATGCTGGCCTCGGCCCGCGCTCAGGCGCGCGGCAAACCGTCGGGCAAGGCCTGAACCGAGCTCGGGCCCTCGCACGTCCCGGCGAAGTCACCGCCGGCACTGCTAAAATGGACCCATGACGGATACCTTCAAGAAATACCTCATGGGCGACAGTAGCGCCCGTATTCAGGCCGTGCGCCTGGACGCCTCCTGGCAGACCGGCCTGGCACACCAGCCCTACCCCGCCTGTATCAGCCGCCTTCTGGGTGAACTGACGGCAGCGGCCGTGCTACTGGCCACCAATATCAAGTTCGAAGGCTCGGTGGTTCTGCAGCTGCAGGGCGATGGGCCTGTGTCCCTGATCGTGGTGGAATGCACCTCCGACCTCACCTTCCGCGCCACGGTGAATCTGCGTGACCCCGACCTGGTTCCCGCGGAGGGCTCGCTGCAGACCCTGCTGAACACCTACGATCATGGCCGTTTCACCGTGCTGCTCGACCCGGGTCGCGATTCCGACATGGCACCCTATCAGGGCATCGTGCCCATGGAAGGCGAGACCGTGGCTGAGGTGCTGGAAGCCTACATGCGCAATTCCGAGCAGCTCGATACGCGCCTGTGGCTGGCCGCCAACGACAAGACCGCCAGCGGCCTGCTCCTGCAGCGCCTGCCGGATGTCGGCGGCATTGCCACCAATGATGGCGAACAGGCCGCGCCGGGCACCACGGATGGCCCGGTGGCCGAGTCCAAGGCTGAATCGTGGAACCGCATCACTCAGTTGGCCGCCACCCTGAGCACGGCCGAACTGCTGGAAGCCGACACCGACACGGTGATCCGCCGGCTGTTCTGGCAGGAAACCCTGCTCGAACTGGAGTCGCGCCAGCCCGCCTGGCACTGCCCGTGCAGCCGCGCCCGTGTCGGCGCCATGCTGCGCATGCTCGGCAGGGAAGAAATCGAATCCCTGCTCTCGGAACGCGAGACCGTGCACGTGTCCTGCAACTTCTGCGGCAAGCCCTACGAGTTCGACGCCGTGGACTGCGCGGGGCTGTTCCTCGACAATGTGGACGACAGCGGCTCGCGCACCCTGCACTGACGCAGTTTCCACAATCGACAGGTCCTTCATGAGGCAGCACACTGCTGCCCATGAATCGACGCTTTCACCAGAGCGGGCAGGGTTCTGTGGAATTCCTGCTGGCCGCGCCTGTCGTGCTGCTGCTGGGCCTGGGCAGCATCGAAGGCATTCATTGGTATTTTGCCCGGCAGGCCGCCAGTCACGCGCTGCTGCAGGCAGGCCGGGCCGCCATCACGCGGCATGCCGACCCGGCCGTGCTCGATGCGGCCTTTTCACGCGCCCTGCTACGCTGGTTTGTCGCCCCCAGCGCCGCGCAGTCGCGTACGCGGCTGGAACGGGCCATCGCGCGGCGTGAACAGGCCACCGGCCTGCCGGCCTGGCAGATCCGGGTCCTGTCGCCTTCCGCCTCTTCATTCGAAGATTTTTCCACCCGCCACCCCGACCTTCCCGATACCGGTCACCCGGTCATCGATAACGATTATCTGTCGCTGCAGCATCAGGCCTATCTGGATCAGGGCTGGCCGGAGGGGCGAGGGCCCGTCTCCCGGCAAACCATCCTGGAAGCCAATACGCTGGTGCTGGAGCTCACCTGGCTGCACGAACCCTTGCTGCCGGGCGTCCGCCAGCTTCTCAAACAGGTCGCGCCGGCCGACACCCGCTATGGGTCTCTCGCCATGGCGCGGGCGGGTTTCCTTCCGCTGCGGCGCCAGATTTCCCTGCTCATGCAGTCGCATCCGGTCGCCTGGGCGCTGCCGGCCCATGGTCGGGTGGCCCGTCAGGGCGTGGCCGAGCCCGCCACGGGCCAGGGCGGTGGTCAAGCGTCCGGGGTGCAGGTCCGGCCATCCGCTCACTGTCAGGGCCTGTGGTGCCTGCGCACTTATGACGCCGGCCAGCCCGCTGCGAACGGTACGGGCTCGGCCGGAAGCTCCTCACCGGGAAAGCCCGGCGATACCGGATCGGGCGGCGGAGGCTCCGGTGTGGGGGGATGGAATCCGGGGCAGAATGGTGCCGGCGCCGGCTGGCCACACGCCGGCGTTCCGGGCGCATTCGAAGGGGAAAACGGCGCTGAGCCCGTACACCCCGGGTCGGATGCCGGTCCCGGGCTGCCCGACCCGCTTGATGCGTGCCCGGGGTGCTGTGACCCGGGCTGAGGGTGAAGGTTCAGTCCCGCGGGGGCAGGTGCACGAAGATCTCGTCTTCCTGCACCAGACCCATTTCCGTGCGGGCCCGTTCCTCAATGGCATCTGTGCCCGCGGTGAGATCCTGCACTTCTGCAGCCAGGGCATTGTTGCGCGCGGTCAGCGCTTCGTTGATCTCTTCCTGCGCTTCCATTCTGGCCTGCAGCTCGCGCACCCGCTGCCAGCCGCCCTTGCCCCACCACAGCGGGTATTGCGTAATGGCGGTCAGCAACAGGAGGACGATCAGCAGGAGGCGCATGGTGGCGGTTCAAGGCCCGGCCAGCCGGCCGGGCACAAGGATCAGCGCAGGTTGTAGAACGCCTCACGGCCAGGGTAGCTGGCGACATCGGCGAGTTCTTCCTCGATGCGCAGCAGCTGGTTGTACTTGGCCATGCGGTCGGAACGCGACAGCGAACCGGTCTTGATCTGCATGGCGTTCGTGGCCACGGCGATATCGGCAATGGTGGAATCTTCGGTTTCGCCGGAACGGTGCGAAATCACGGCGGTGTAGCCGGCGCGCTTGGCCATTTCAATGGCGGCGAAGGTTTCGGTCAGGGTGCCGATCTGGTTGATCTTGATGAGGATGGAGTTGGCCACGCCCTGATCGATCCCCTGCTTGAGGATCTTGGTGTTGGTGACGAAGAGGTCGTCGCCCACCAGCTGAACCTGGCGACCCAATTGTTTGGTGAGCAGCTGCCACCCTTCCCAGTCGTTCTCCGCCATGCCGTCTTCGATGGTGATGATGGGGTATTTGTCGCACCAGCTGGCCAGCAGGTTGGCAAAATCCGGGGCGCTCAGGGCAATGCCGCCCTCGCCTGCAAGGTGGTACATGCCGTCGCGGTAGAACTCCGTGGACGCGCAGTCCAGGCCCAGCGCGATCTGCGAGCCGGCCTCATAGCCGGCCGCTTCGATGGCGTTCAGAATCAGCTGAATCGCGGCTTCATGGTTGGCCACGTTCGGGGCGAAACCGCCTTCGTCGCCCACGGCGGTGGACATGCCCTGTTTGTCGATCAGCTTCTTGAGAGCGTGGAAGACCTCGGCACCCATGCGCAGGGCTTCGCGGAAGCTGCTTGCACTGACGGGCAGGATCATGAATTCCTGCATATCCAGGGTGTTGTTGGCATGCGCGCCGCCGTTGATGACGTTCATCATGGGCACCGGCATCTGCAGGGGGCCGCTGCCGCCGAAGTAGCGGTACAGCGAAAGACCGGATTCGTCGGCGGCGGCGCGCGCCACGGCCATGCTGGCGGCCAACATGGCATTGGCGCCCAGGCGACCCTTGTTTTCGGTGCCGTCCAGATCAATGAGGGTGCGGTCGATGAAGGTCTGTTCCTGTGCATCCAGGCCCATCAGAGCTTCGGAGATTTCCGTGTTCACATTTTCCACGGCGCGCAACACGCCCTTGCCCAGGTAACGGGCAGAATCGCCGTCACGCAGCTCAATGGCCTCGCGCGAACCGGTGGACGCACCCGACGGAACTGCCGCACGGCCCATCGCGCCGGATTCCAGCAACACGTCGCATTCCACGGTGGGATTGCCGCGCGAATCAAGGATTTCGCGCCCGATGATGTCTACGATTGCACTCATGATCTTTGTCTGTCCTGCCTGAGTTGGGTTGGAATCCTGCATTGGCCGACGTGGGGCCGCAGGCATAAATGCCCGATTGTAGCCGGCCGCGAGCCCTGCCAGCGAAAACAGCGCCTTTCACCGCCGACAATTTGTATCCGGGCGCGCAAACCCGCCTTCAGTCGCGCGAGCGATCAGCCCTGGAGGTGGCGGCGGCCCGCTTGCGTGCGGGTCTGCGGGGCACGTCCGGCCGGTTGGCCACCCGCTGCTCAAGCTGCACCAGCGTCTGAGTGATCACTTCCAGCTCGGGCAGCGGCAGGTCGCCCAGTGCCCAATCCAGATACTCGTTGCGCAGCGTCATGGTGGATTTCACCGCCTGCCTGCCGGCCTCCGTCAACGCGACGTTGGTGAGCCTTGCGTCCTGGACATCGTTATGGCGCTCCACCAGGCCGGCGCGCTCCAGCGCCTTGAGCTGACGCGTCAGGGCGGCAGGATCGACGCCCAGTTCACGGACCAGCTGCTTTTGCGACATTTCCTTGTTGCGGCGCAACAGCACGAGAATGCGCCAACGGGCCATCGACTGGCCGGTATGGGCTTCGAAGCCGGCCACAAAGGCACGATAGCTTCTGCCCAACTGCTGAATGAAATGCAGATGCTGGGAATCGATCATCGGGGGGCTTCCGCTGAATCCTTCTGTGACGGTGACACGTTGCTTTCGAACCGGAAGGACGGCAGGCGAACGAGGAGAAGGACGCCAACCACCGCCACCAGCACGGCCAGCACCAGCCCCGCGTGAATGCCCCAAACGAGGGATTCACGTGCGTGCAGGATGAAGGTTTCTCCGTGCAGGGCCTGGCGGTGCAAGAGCGCAATGAAGTCGCTCTGCACCTGGGCATTGACCAGCACCTGGGGGTCTTCCAGTCGAGCCAGCCAATTGCCTTTGCCGAAAGTGCTGACATCCAGCTGCCGCACCCGCTCGACATAGAAATGGCTGACCACGGAGCCGATCACGGCGGTGCCCAGCATGCCGCCGATCATGCGGGTGGATTGCAGGACGGCGGTGGCAATGCCCAGGCGCGACCGGCTGACCAGTTCCTGGGTGAAGATGGTGAGATTCGGCATGATGAAGCCCAGCCCCATGCCGCAGCCCGCGAGCACCACGACCAGCCAGATGCGGGGGGTGTCGGAATCGATCAGCAGGAAGCCGCCCCCGCAGACAATCAGAAAGATGAAGCCGGCGTAGAGAATGATTTCGGGCCGGGGAATGCGACCCACGATACGCGAACTGAGGATGCTGCCCACGGTGATGAAGACCACCAGCGGCGTGATCAGCATGCCGACCTCGCGCGCGGTCAGACCAAAGCCGCCCTGCAGCAGCAGGGGGGCGTAGATGAGCAGGGCAAACAGCACGAACCCCAGCAGCATGGACAGCAGGCACAGGATGGCGATGCTGCGATCACGGAACATGTCCAGGGGAATCAGGGCCGCCTTGCAGCGCCCTTCCCACCACAGGAAGGCCGCGGCGCAGGCCAGGGTGAAGCAGCCCAGGCCCACCATGGACAGACTGGCGCCGTGGTTGGGGAGCCATTGCACCAGCAACTGCAGGCCCGCCAATGCGCAGGCAATGAGGATCGCCCCCTGCCAGTCCAGACGGATGCCGCTGACCTGCATGTGGCGCACATGCGGCAGGTGGCGCAGCACGAAAAACAGGCCCGCCAGCCCCAGGGGCACGTTCATGAAAAAGACGGTGCGCCAGCCCAGGTAGTAGGTGAGAAAGCCGCCCAGCGTGGGGCCGACGGCGTTGGCAATGCCGTAGCAGCTGCTGAGGATGATCTGCCAGCGCAGACGCACCCGTGGGTCGGGAAACAGATCGGGCACTACGGCGAAGGCGGTGCCGAGCATCATGCCGCCCGCAATACCCTGAAGGGCCCGGCCCAGCACCAGATGCATCATGGTTTGCGCCAGCCCGCACAGCACCGAGGCAACCAGGAACAGCACGATGGACGCCACGACAAAGGGCTTGCGGCCGTAGAAGTCGCCCAGGCGCCCGAAAATGGGGATGGCGACAATGGTGGTGAGCAGGTAGGCCGTGGTGACCCAGGCGTAGAGCTGGAAGCCGCGCAGTTCGGCCACCACCGTCGGCAGGGCTGTACTGACGACCGTCTGGTCGATGGCCACCATCATGGTGACGAAGCCAAGGCCTGCCATCGCCAGAAGCGATTCCCTATAGGAAAGAAGCATGCCTGCCGCCGGGGCGCGCGTGGAAGGGGAATTCATTTTCGCAAAACAATTGACCTATCAATTATTTTAGCGCAAAAACGCCCGGTCGGGCCGGGCGTCGTGAGGCGAGCGTCGCTGCGCGCCGTCAGCTGAGGACTTCCTGCTGGAGCACGCCGCTGGATTTGACCACGCGATCGAGGGCCTGCAGCGATTGCAGCAGGTTGCGCATTTGCGATAGCGGCACGGCATTGGGACCATCGGAAAGGGCTCGGTCGGGATCCGGATGGGTTTCCATGAACAGCCCGGCCACCCCCACGGCCACCGCGGCGCGCGCCAGCACGGGCACGAACTCGCGCTGCCCGCCGGAAGACGTGCCCTGCCCGCCCGGCAACTGCACCGAATGCGTGGCGTCGAACACGACGGGGCACCGGGTTTCGCGCATGATGGCCAGCGAACGCATGTCGGAGACCAGGTTGTTGTAGCCGAAAGACACACCGCGCTCGCACACCATGATGTTGTGGCCGTCGCCCCCCGCATCGAGGGCGGCCTGGCGCGCCTTGGCCACGACCTGCGCCATGTCGTGCGGCGCCAGAAACTGCCCTTTCTTGATGTTGACGGGCTTGAGCGTGGCGGCACAGGCGTGGATGAAGTCCGTCTGGCGGCACAGGAAGGCCGGCGTCTGCAGGACATCGACCACCGCGGCGACGTCGGCCACCTGTTCAGTGGTGTGGACGTCGGTCAGCACGGGCACACCCAGCTCTGCGCGGACATCCGCCAGGATCTGCAGGCCTTCCTGCTGCCCCGGGCCGCGATAGGAGCGACCGGAGCTGCGGTTGGCCTTGTCAAAGGAACTCTTGTAGATGAAGTGAATGCCGAGTTCGGAGGTCAGTTCCTTGAGGGCGCCGGCCGTGTCGAAGGCCATCTGGCGCGACTCGATCACGCAGGGGCCGGCAATCAGAAAGAACGGATGATCGAGCCCGACTTCCACGCCACAGAGTTTCATTGCAGATTCCTTCACTCGGCCGCGCGCTGTTTCTGGTTTTCCAGCGCCGCCTTGATGTAGCTGATGAACAGCGGATGCCCGTCACGCGGGGTGGAGGTGAATTCCGGGTGGAACTGCACGCCCATGAACCAGGGGTGATTTGGAAGCTCCATGATTTCCGGCAGCGCCTCGGTGGGCGTGCGTGCACTGATGACCATGCCGGCCTCTTCCAGCCTGGACACGTACACGTTGTTCACCTCGTAGCGGTGACGATGGCGTTCGTTGACCTCGGGGCCGTAAATCTCGTGCGCCCGCGTGCCGGGCTGAACCGGGCAACGCTGCGCGCCCTTGCGCATGGTGCCGCCCAGGTCGGAATTCGCATCACGTTTCTCGATCCGGCCTTCGCGGTCCTGCCACTCGGAAATCAGTGCCACCACGGGGTGTGCCGCAGCCGGGTCGAATTCCGTGCTGTTGGCCCCGCCCAGGCCCGCCACGTTGCGAGCGAACTCGACGACAGCCAGCTGCATGCCCAGGCAGATGCCCAGGAAAGGGGTACCGGTTTCGCGTGCGTAGCGGATGGCGCGGATCTTCCCTTCGGTGCCCCGCTTGCCGAAGCCGCCCGGCACGAGAATGGCGTCCAGGCCCTGCAGGCAGGCGGTGCCTTCCTGTTCGATGACCTCGGAATCAAGGTATTCGATGTCCACACGGCAACGGGTGTGGATGCCGGCGTGGGTGAGCGCTTCAGACAGCGACTTGTACGATTCGGTGAGATCGACATACTTGCCGACCATGCCGATGCGCACATGGTGCTGGGGGTGGCGAATGGCTTCGATCAGGCGTTCCCACATGGAGAGATCGGCCGGGGGTGGCGAGAGGGCCAGCGCGTCGCAGATGATGGTATCGAGCCCCTGCTCGTGCAGCATGCCCGGAATCTCGTAGATGGACGTTTCGGCGTCCCAGACGGAGATCACGGCATCAAGCGGAACATTCGAGAACAGGGAGATCTTCGCGCGCTCTTCGTCGGGGATGCGACGGTCGGCACGACACAGGAGGGCATTCGGATAAATGCCGATCTCGCGCAGCTTCTGCACGGAGTGCTGGGTGGGCTTGGTCTTCAGTTCGCCGGCCGAGCCAATGTAGGGCACGAGGGTCAGGTGAACGAAGGCGGCATTATTGCGGCCCAAGCGCAGGCTCATCTGACGCACGGCCTCGAGGAAGGGCAAGGACTCGATGTCGCCCACCGTACCGCCGATCTCGACAATGGCGACGTCGGCGGCACCATCCCAGGCGGCCTTCGCACCGCGCACGATGAAATCCTGGATCTCGTTCGTGATGTGCGGTATGACCTGCACCGTCTTGCCAAGGTAATCGCCCCGCCGCTCCTTGCGCAGCACAGACTCGTAGATCTGCCCGGTGGTGAAGTTGTTCACCTTGCGCATGCGGGTGGAAATGAAACGCTCGTAGTGGCCGAGGTCCAGGTCGGTTTCGGCGCCGTCTTCCGTGACGAACACTTCGCCGTGCTGGAAGGGGCTCATGGTACCGGGGTCGACGTTGATGTAGGGGTCGAGCTTGAGCATCGTGACGCGCAAGCCGCGGGATTCAAGGATCGCTGCCAGCGAGGCGGCAGCAATGCCTTTACCCAGGGAGGAGACGACGCCTCCCGTGACGAATACGTACTTGGTCATGTCGGGGTTGGCCCGGGAGTGGCGGGCCGCTGCTGGAAATTTGAATTGTAGCCGAAACGCCGACGAGTCACGAAGCCTGCAGTGGCTCAGTGCGGCGCATCAGCCACGCGAGCGCCTCGCCGTCGAGCAAGGGCGCCAGGCGCCGGCGAACCTCGGCATGGTAGGCGTCGAGCCAGGCAATTTCCTCGGGGCCGAGCATGCCATGATCAATGCAACGGGTGTCGATGGGACACAGCGTCAGGGTTTCGAACCGCAGAAAGTCGCCGAATTCGGTGGTGTCATGCGCCACAGCCAGCACGAGGTTTTCGATGCGGATGCCCCACCGTCCGGGGCGATAGAGACCCGGTTCATTGGAGGTCACCATGCCTTCCAGCATGACGGCATGTGGGTTGGCCGTATTGCGCCAGGAAATGGACTGCGGCCCTTCATGCACATTCATGAAGTAGCCCACCCCATGTCCCGTGCCGTGGCCGTAATCGGCTCCCAGCTGCCAGATGGGCCCGCGCGCCAGCGCGTCCAGCGCATGGGCGGGCAAACCCGCCGGGAACACGGCGCGAGAAAGCGCGATCATGCCTTTGAGCACGGCCGTGTAGTCGCGCTTTTCGGCGTCGCTGACCTCGCCCACCGGCACCACGCGGGTGATGTCGGTCGTGCCACCCAGATACTGCCCGCCCGAATCGATGAGCAGCAGGCCGTCGCCTTCGATGACGGCATGAGCCGATTCGGTGGCGTGGTAATGGGGCATGGCCCCGTTGGCGCGCCAGGCCGCGATCGTGCCGAAGCTGGGCGAGACGAAACCCGGCCGCCGGGCGCGGGCGGCGGTGATGCGCTCATCGATGGTGAGCTCGGTGATGCGCTCCTGGCCCAGCGCGGCCTCGAACCAGGCGAAAAATTCGCACAGGGCGGCACCGTCTTCTTCCATGGTGCGGCGAATATTGGCGGCCTCGTCGGCGTTCTTGCGCGACTTGAACAGGTGCACCGGATTGACGGCCTCGACTCTGGAGGCATCGACCGCCTGATTCAGCAGACCGACCGTGACGCGTGCCGGGTCAACCAGCAGACGCGTGCCTTCCGGCAGGCCGGCCAGAGCAGCCTGAACAGACTCATACGGTTCCAGCCGGACGCCGTCGGCTTCCAGGGAGGCCCGGACTGCGCCGGGCAGCTTGCCGGCGTCGACGAAGAGCATGACCTGTTCCGGGCCCACCAGCGCGTGCGCCAGAAACACCGGGTTGTAGGGAATGTCGTTGCCGCGCAGATTGAGCAGCCAGGCAATGTCGTCGAGCGCCGAAATGAGGTGCCACTGGGCCCCCTGCTCCTGCATGGCCTCGCGTAGCGCCTGGAGGTTTTGTTGGCGGCTGCGGCATGCCCAGGGCGGCAGCAGCTCCGTGACGGTGCCCTGGGGAAGGCCCGGCCGCCCCGACCAGACCTCACCGGGAAGATCGAAATCCAGTGCCAGACGCAGCTCGGCATCGTGGCAGGCATCGCGCCACTGACGCCAGGCCTGCACCGAGAGCACGTTGCCATCCACGGCCACGCACTGGCCCCTGGACAGCGTGCGACTCACCCAGACGTGGGGGGCGGGGACATCGGCCTGACCGGCACGCATCAGGTCGATGCCGCTGCCCTGCAGCTCTGCCTCGGCCTGCTCCCAGTAACGGCTGTCGGTCCATAGGGCGGCCTGGCCCTGGCACACCACCAGGGTGCCGGCCGACCCGGTGAACCCGGACAGCCACTCGCGCGCCTGCCAGCGATCTGGAAGGTACTCCGAAAGATGCGGATCCGAGGTGGGCACCACGCAGGCATCCACCGACAGGGTGCGCATGAGCTTGCGCAGTTGTTCCAGTCGCTCGCGTATTGGCATGGCTCAGGCTGCGACCGCAGAAACGTCCAGCTTGCCGGCCGTCTTGGCGACCACTTCGTCAACCGTCACACCGTCGGCGAGTTCCACCAGCTTGAAGCCGTCTTCGGTGATGTCAAGCACGCAGAGGTCAGTGATGATGCGGTCGACCACGCCCACGCCGGTCAGCGGCAGGGTGCACTCGGGCAGCAGCTTGAGGTCTTCGGTACCGTCCTTCTTGCGGGCCACGTGTTCCATCAGGACCACGACGCGACCGACACCGGCCACCAGGTCCATGGCGCCGCCCATGCCCTTGACCATCTTGCCGGGAATCATCCAGTTGGCCAGATCGCCTTTTTCGGACACCTGCATGGCGCCCAGAATCGCCAGGTTGATCTTGCCGCCCCGAATCATCGCGAAGGAATCGGCGGATGAGAAGATCGAGGAGCCCGGCAGCGTGGTGACGGTCTGCTTGCCGGCATTGATGAGGTCGGGGTCGACTTCCTCTTCCGTGGGGAAGGGGCCGATGCCCAGCAGCCCATTTTCAGACTGCAGCCACACTTCGATGCCTTCCGGCACATGGTTGGCCACCAGGGTGGGCATGCCGATGCCCAGGTTCACATAGAAGCCGTCCTGAAGTTCCTGCGCCGCGCGCGCAGCCATTTGATCGCGTGTCCAGGCCATGACTCAAGCTCCTTGTTGGTTGCGGATGGTGCGCTGCTCGATGCGCTTCTCGGGATTGGCATTCAGCACGATGCGGTGCACATAGATGCCGGGCAGGTGGATGTTGTCCGGGTCCAGGGCGCCGTTCTCGACGATCTCCTCGACCTCGACCACCGTGATCTTGCCTGCCATGGCGACGTTCGGATTGAAATTGCGGGCGGTGCGGCGGAAGATCAGGTTGCCGGCGCGGTCGGCCTTCCAGGCCTTGACCAGCGACACATCGGCCACCAGCGAGCGTTCCATCACATAGGTTTCACCGTCGAATTCGCGCGTTTCCTTGCCGTCGGCCACGATGGTGCCCACGCCCGTCTTGGTGAAGAAGGCCGGAATGCCGGCGCCGCCGGCGCGCAGCTTCTCGGCGAGCGTGCCCTGTGGGGTGAATTCCAGCTCGAGCTCGCCGGCCAGGTACTGGCGTTCGAACTCTTTGTTCTCGCCCACGTAGGAGGCGATCATCTTGCTGATCTGGCGGGTTTCCAGCAGCTGGCCCAGGCCGAAACCGTCAACGCCCGCATTGTTGCTGATGCAGGTGAGCTGTTTCACCCCGGTATCACGCAGCGCCGCGATGAGCGCTTCGGGAATTCCGCACAGACCGAAGCCACCCACGGCAATCGTCTGGCCGTCGGCCACGATGCCTTTCAATGCATCGGCGGCACTTGCAAAAACTTTATCCATTACACCCTTCCTTGTGTAAAACAGAGAAATGTAGATGAAACCCCGGATACCGACCACCGGGCAAGCCCGGAGGGCAGCAGACCGCGTCTCAGGCGGCCATGAACACGCGGGCCATGGCCTCGAGTTCGGCCTGCGTCCAGGGGGAAGAACGGCCCGTGACCGGGTCCACCCCCACCACAACGGTTTTCCCTCGAGCGCTCGGGCCGTCTTCACCCTTCACGCTGATGTCGACCGCACACTCCAGGCTGGAGCGCCCCACCCTGACGAGTCGGGTGTCGATCTGCACGGTGGCAGGCCACAGAATGGGCCGCAGGAAGTCACAGTTCACGCTGGCCAATACGATATCGCGCCCCCTTTCGGGCGCAACCAGGCCGCAAGCGCTCGCGTAATGGACGCGGGCCTCTTCCATATAGCGGAAGTAAACCGTGTTGTTGACATGCTTCATGGCGTCGAGGTCGCCCCAGCGCACCGGCATTTCGAAGCCCAGACACTTTGCAGCGCCGGACTGTGCCTGTTCATTCAGCTGCGTTCGAAGATCCACCCTGCCTTCTCCGTGTTGTTGTTGAGCAAAGTATACCGGTGAAGCCTGCGTTCGTGGCAGTGCAACAAAAGTCGCGGGCTGCAATACAATGGACAGGTCAATCAATATCACAAGAGCGTTCAGCATGCCCGGTTGTCAAGGTCCGGGGCGCGGATGCTCACGACTAGGAGATACAGGGAACCATGTCCGAACGCGAATCCATGGAATACGACGTGGTGGTGGTGGGAGGCGGCCCCGGCGGGCTGTCGGCCGCCATCCGTTTGAAACAGCTGGCAGCAGAACAGGATCAGGACATCAGTGTCTGCGTGCTGGAAAAGGGCTCGGAGATTGGTGCCCACATTCTCTCGGGAGCGGTGATGGATCCGCGCGCGCTGACCGAGCTGATCCCCGACTGGAAAGAGAAAGGCGCCCCGCTGGAAACCGCGGTCACCGAAGATCGTTTCCTCTTTCTGTCCGAAGAAGGCGCCCGCGCCACGCCTCAGTGGCTGCTCCCCGAATGCTTCCACAATGAAGGCAATTACATCGTGCGCCTGGGCCACGTCACCCGCTGGCTGGGGGAACAGGCTGAAGCGCTGGGCGTGGATGTCTTCCCCGGGTTTGCGGCCAAGGAAATTCTCTACGACGAAAACGGTGCCGTGAAAGGCGTCGCCACCGGCGACATGGGCGTGGGCCGCGACGGCCAGCCCACGGCGGCCTACCAGCCCGGCATGGAGCTGCATGCGCGCTACACCATCTTCTCCGAAGGTTCACGCGGCCAGC
>JAJUFT010000036.1 GCA_029263615.1 Alcaligenaceae bacterium
CGCGTTTTAACTGGGCCTGCACTTCCTTCTCGACGTCGTCAAGCGAAACGACCAGATCAACACGGCGCTCAAGGCCGGACAATTTTTCAACCACGGGCTGCATTAGGGACCTATTTGTTTGATGGTATTAAAAGATTGAACTCCCCATTTTACCGGAAACTGAGCGGGATCACCGCAAGCTCGCCTAAGGGTCCTTCCCAAGCGGCCTGCGGCGTCCTCCCCGCGGAAGCGATAGCCGGACCCGTGGCCCGTCGCTTGCCGGAGTCAGGGCGCCTGGGATACACTAGCTGGCTATCCTTTTTCCGGAAGGATGGCATCAAAGCGAACGTGGCGGAATTGGTAGACGCACCGGATTTAGGTTCCGGCGCCGCAAGGTGTGAGAGTTCGAGTCTCTCCGTTCGCACCATTGACTCCCGCCGTTGATCCAGGAAAAACCTGCCCAATCAACGGTCTCTTCCTCATCCCCCCCGTTATTTCCGCCGCGCGCGATGTGGGCCTGCTGCCCCGCGCGATCCGGGCTGTGCCGCCCCGCGCGATCTGTTTCGGGCAACGGCGCTTCTCCGGTTATCAACACAAAACGTGAATGACCCTGTGGACAAGCCGCTGACAAGCGTCGCAAGTGCTTGTCCTGCCGGGAATCTCGTCGTCCTGGTCACGCCGTCGTCATGGTGATCTCCGCTCCCCTACAATAGACCTAGTTCGGCGGCCCTGCCGCCCCAGGCAACCGGGCCGGGCCGCATCCGGAATGCATGTCTGGGCGGCTGTCCTCAATGAGAAGTCGCATTCAATGGATGACACTTTGAATCTGCACCCTCTGTTCTCGGAAAACCAAGTGCGCGGGGTGGTGTTTGACCTGGATGGCACACTGATCGATAGTGCTGCCGACATTCTGACGGGCATGCGCATGACGCTTGAGCAGGCCGGCATCGGCGTGCTGCCGGATGACTACCGGCTGGGCAACCTGTACGGGACGGCAGACAACATCCTGCGTTCCATCATCCAGGACATGGGCTGGAACGGCCAGCAGGATTACGCTGCTCTACACCAGCAGTATCTGAAGAATGCCGTGGCCGTGAACCTGCAGCGAACCCGCCTGTACGAGGGTGTCCTTGATGTTCTTAACCAATGCCGCGCTGCCGGCCTGCCCTTGGCCATCTGCACCAACAAGGCCCATGCGGGCGCCATGGCTGCCGTGCACAAGTTCCACCTTGCCGATCTCTTTCACTTCGTGACGGGGTCGGACACCTGGGAAGCCTCCAAGCCCTCTCCCCTCCCCTTGCTCAAGACCATTGAAAAGATCGGCGTGCCCCCCGAAGAATGTATCTATTTCGGCGATACGTCCGTCGATGCGGAATGCGCCGATGCTGCCGGCGTGCCATTCGTGCTGCACGCGTCTGGCTATTGCGACGAGCAGGTCTCCAGCTGGCCTGCCCTGCACGCCTTCAAGGAGTGGAAGGAGCTGCTGGCCGGGGAAGAGCAGGCCGTTTGAATGCGTAGCGGGGCGGAAAACCTGTCCCAGTGCGCGAAGTCGCCGCGGCCCGCATCACTTTTTCTGTAAAATATTTCGGTTCGTTCGCAGACGCTGAATCATGAGCGGTGCGAATCTCGCGATTCGCGCTCCAAACTTGTTTTCCGTAAAGGCGGGCGTAACCCCGGCCAACCCCCTTTGCTGGAAGAACATGAATTCTCGGCTCGACTCGCTGCACCCCTACCCTTTCGAGAAGCTCCGCCGGCTTCTGGCCGACACGCAGGCGCCCGAGGGGCTCACCCCCATCGATCTGTCGATCGGTGAACCCAAGCACCCCACGCCACCCCTGGTCATTGACACCATGAAGGCGGCCCTCGATGGTCTGGCGTCCTACCCGCCCACCAAAGGTTCGCCCGAACTGCGCCGCGTCATGGCCGAATGGATCGGCCGCCGCTACCACATGCCGGCCCCCGACCCCGACATGCAGGTTCTTCCTGTGCAGGGTTCACGGGAAGCTCTCTTCGCCTTTGCGCAAGTGGTCGTGGATGCGGGCCCGGAGGCAGTCGTGATCTGCCCCAACCCTTTCTACCAGATCTATGAAGGCGCGGGCCTGTTGGCCGGCGCGCAGATCTGGTACCTGAATTCCGACGCGCAGCGCGACCACGGGTACGATTGGGACGCCATTCCTGAAAACGTGCTGCAGAAGTGTCAGTTGCTGTATGTATGCTCGCCCGGCAATCCGACCGGTAAAGTGCTGGACATGGAAGACTGGCGCAAATTGTTCGAACTGTCCGACCGCCACGACTTTGTCATTGCTGCCGACGAATGCTATTCGGAAATCTATTTCGATGAGGCCGCCCCCCCGCTGGGCGCCCTCGAAGCGGCCTGGCAGCTGGGTCGCCAGGATTTTCGTCGCCTGATTTCCTTTTCGAGCCTTTCCAAGCGCTCCAGCCTGCCCGGCCTGCGCTCCGGCTATGTGGCGGGCGACGCCAGCCTGCTCGAACGCTTTCTGCTGTATCGCACCTATCACGGCAGCGCCATGAGCCTGGTGACGGCCAAGGCCAGCGTCGCCGCCTGGAGCGACGAGGCGCACGTGGTGGAAAACCGGCAGATGTACCGCCGCAAGCTGGACGCCGTCCTTCCGCTGCTGGCGTCCGCGCTGGACGTTCCCAAACCGCAAGCCGCCTTCTTTCTCTGGGCCGGGACGCCGTATGACGACACCGCCTTCGTGCGTGACCTGTATGCCGCCACCGGCGTGACGACACTGCCGGGCAGCTTCCTCGCCCGCGAGGCACACGGCATCAACCCGGGCCGGCAGCGCATCCGCATTGCGCTGGTGGCTCCTCAGGCGCAGTGCGAGGAGGCTGCGCGACGCATCGTCGAATTCTGCTCCTCTTCTTCCTTCAGGAACCCTAAATGAGCCATACACTTGAAGCCATCGTTGAGCGCGCATGGGAAACACGCAGCGCCCTCACTCCGTCCGACGCCCCCGCCGAGATCCGCAACGCGGTGGAAGAAGTCGTGGAGGCACTGGACCGCGGAAAGCTGCGGGTGGCTGAGAAAATCGACGGCCAATGGCGGGTCAACCAGTGGGTCAAGAAGGCCGTCCTGCTCTCCTTCCGGCTGCAGGAAAACCGGGTGATGGAGGCCGGCAGCCTGCGTTTCTATGACAAGGTGGCCGGCAAGTTCGACCACTACAGCGAACAGGATTTCGCCCAGGCCGGCTTCCGTGTCGTGCCCGCTGCCACGGCGCGCCGCGGCGCGTACATCGGGCCTGACGTGGTGTTGATGCCGTCGTTTGTGAACATTGGCGCGTACGTTGATTCCGGCACCATGGTCGATACCTGGGCGACCGTCGGATCCTGCGCCCAGATCGGCAAGAATGTTCACCTGTCCGGCGGCGTGGGCATTGGCGGGGTGCTGGAGCCCCTGCAGGCCAACCCCACCATCATCGAAGACAATTGCTTCATCGGCGCGCGCTCCGAAGTCGTCGAAGGGGTGATCGTGGAAGAAAACTCGGTGCTGGCCATGGGAGTCTTCCTCTCGCAGAGCACCAAGATCTACGACCGCACCACGGGCGAAATCCTCTACGGCCGCGTGCCTTCCGGCTCGGTGGTGGTGCCCGGCTCGCTGCCTTCCGCCGACGGTTCGTACAGCCTGAATTGCGCCATCATCGTCAAGCGTGTCGATGCACAGACACGCGCCAAGACCAGCATCAACGACCTGTTGAGATCCTGATGTCTTCTTCTCCTGTATTGGCGCTGGCCAGCGCCCTGATTGAACGGCCCTCGGTCACTCCGGACGACGCGGATTGCCAGAACCTGCTGACAGCGCGTCTGACGGCTGCCGGTTTCCAATGCGAGTCACTGGTTTACGGTGAGGTCACCAACCTGTGGGCGCGTCGCGGCAGCGGCGCCCCGCTGCTCGTATTTGCCGGTCACACCGACGTCGTGCCCACCGGTCCGCTCGAGCATTGGGAAAGTGCCCCCTTTACCGCCACTCAGCGCGATGGCCGGCTGTATGGCCGGGGGGCGGCCGATATGAAGTCTTCGATTGCCGCTTTCGTGGTGGCCGCCGAGGAATTCATTGCCGCACATCCCGACCATGGCGGCTCCATTGCCCTGCTGATCACTTCCGATGAAGAAGGCCCCGCCGTCAACGGCACGGTGAAGGTGTGTGAAGCCCTGCAGGCGCGCGGCGAACAGCTGGACTACTGCATCGTGGGCGAACCCACCAGCGTCAGCGCGTTGGGCGACACCATCAAAAACGGACGCCGCGGTTCACTGTCCGGTCGCCTCACGGTGCAAGGCAAGCAGGGCCACGTGGCCTACCCGCACCTGGCGCGCAATCCCGTTCACCTGCTGGCCCCGGCGCTGTCCGATCTGGTCCGCGCACACTGGGATGATGGCAACGCGTATTTTCCGCCGACCACCTTCCAGGTCTCCAACCTGCACGCGGGCACCGGCGCCACCAACGTGGTGCCCGGCCTGGCCGTCGTCGACTTCAACTTCCGTTTTTCCACGGCCAGCACACCCGAGACGCTCAAAGCGCGTGTCCATGCGATACTGGATGCACATGGCCTGGAATACGATCTGGACTGGACCTTGGGCGGCGAACCCTTCCTCACCCCGCGGGGCGCATTGAGTGATGCGCTGGCATCGGCCATTCAGGCCGCCACCGGGGTCGAGGCCGAGCTGTCCACCACCGGCGGCACCTCCGACGGGCGCTTTATCGCCTGCATCTGCCCCCAAGTCGTAGAATTCGGTCCCATCAACGCCAGCATTCACCAGGTCAACGAGCACGTTGCCATCGCCGACCTGGAACCGCTGAAGAACATTTACCGCGGCACGCTGGAGCGCCTGCTTCCGCTTGCCTGAATTCAAGGATCTTTCCGACATGCCTCAACCCGACTCCGCCGCCGTGGCGGAACTGCGGACCCTGCGCGATCTGTTGCGCTACGCCGTCAGCCGTTTTCACGCCGCACGGCTGAGCTTTGGGCACGGCAGCGACAATGCCTGGGACGAAGCGGTGTACCTGCTGCTGCACAGCCTGCATCTACCCCCCGACACGCTGCAGCCCTTCCTGGATGCCCGTGTGCTGGCCGAGGAACGGCAACGCTTCCTCGACATCGTCGATCGGCGCTGCACCGAGCGTGTGCCCGCGGCCTATCTGACGGGCGAAGCCTGGCTGCAGGGGCACCGTTTCGTGGTCGACCCGCGCGTCATTATTCCCCGTTCCCCCATTTCGGAACTGCTGGAAGAATCGCTGCAACCCTGGGTCGAAGGCCCAGTGCATCGGGCCCTGGATCTCTGCACCGGATCAGGTTGCCTGGCAATTCTGACCGCCTATGCCTTCCCGGAAGCACAGGTCGATGCTGTCGACCTCTCCGCTGATGCGCTGGAAGTGGCCCGCATCAACATTGCCCTGCACGGCATGGAGGAACAGGTCCGACCGATCCAGAGTGACCTCTTCGATGCGCTGCCGGCCGAGAACCAGTACGACCTGATCCTCTGCAACCCGCCTTATGTCAATCAGGACTCCATGGATGCCCTGCCCCCGGAGTACCGTCACGAGCCCGCATTGGCCCTGGCGGGGGGCGATGACGGCATGGACCTGGTGCGCCGCATTCTGCGAGATGCCCCTGCCCGCATGGCACCGGGCGCTCACCTGGTGCTGGAAATCGGTCATGAATACGATCACTTTGTCGCCGCCTTTCCCGAGCTGGAACCCATCTGGCTCAGCACGGCGGCTACGGATCACCAGATTCTGCTGCTGAGCAAGGAGCAGCTCGAGTCGTGATACGCGCTTCAGGAATTGTTCTGCGACGCGGCACCAAGGTGCTGCTCGATGGGGCCGATTTCGTCGTCAACCCCGGCGAGCGGGTCGGCATAGTCGGGAAGAATGGCGCGGGGAAATCCAGTCTCTTCGCCCTGCTTCAGGGTCAGCTCGACCCGGATGCCGGGTCGCTGGAGATTCCGGCATCCTGGCGAATCATCAGTGTCGAGCAGGAAATCCGGGAAAGGGACCGACCGGCGCGCGAGTTCGTGATTGACGGCGATCGCGCGCTGCGGCGCCTGCAGGCCGAACGCGAGGCAGTGGATCCGGCCAACGGTCAGCGCATCGCCGAGCTTGAACAAGCCCTGATCGATGCAGGCGCATGGACGGCCGCTTCACGGGCGGAACAGCTTCTTGCGGGGCTGGGCTTCACGCCGGAACAATGGATGCACCCCGTGGGCAGCTTTTCGGGCGGCTGGAGAATGCGTCTGGCGCTGGCCCGGGCCCTGATGGCGCCTTCCGACCTGCTGCTTCTGGATGAACCGACCAACCACCTGGATCTGGATGCCATGCTCTGGCTGGAGCGATGGCTGGCCGCTTATCCCGGCACTGTACTGCTGATTTCCCATGACACGGAGTTTCTCGACGCCGTGGCAAAGGCGATTCTGCACTTCGACCATGGGAAACTGCATCGTTACCGCGGGGGCTATGAGTCTTTCGTGGAGCAGCGCAGCGAACGCCTGCGTCAGACTCAGATCGCCTTTGAGCGCCAACAACGGGAAACCGCCCGACTGCAGAGTTTCATCGACCGTTTCAAGGCCAAGGCGACCAAGGCGAAACAGGCCCAGAGTCGGGTCAAGGCCCTGGCTCGCATGGAAAAACTCGCGCCGATTCATGCGGAATCCGGCATTGACATTCGCATTCCCGAACCGGAATCCATGCCCGACCCGCTGATGGTGCTCGAGGACGTGACCACCGGGTACCGCCAGGACGATGACACCGCGCGTGAAGTCTTGCGCGGCGTCACCCTGATGGTGCGCGGCGGCGGCCGCATCGGCATTCTGGGCGTCAACGGGGCTGGCAAGAGTACCCTCATCAAGACGCTGTCCGGAGAGCTTCCGGTTCTGAAGGGCACGCGCACGGCCTCACGGGGCCTGGAAATCGGCTACTTCGCCCAGCACCAGCTCGACATGCTGGATGTTGAATCGTCACCTCTGCAGCACATGCAGCGCATCGAACCCCAGACACGCGAAGTCGAACTGCGCAGCTACCTGGGCAGTTTCGGTTTCAGTGGCGATACGGTCAACGGCAAGGTGGGCCCCATGTCCGGCGGCGAGAAGGCCCGGCTGGCCCTGGCCCTCATCGTACGGCGCAAACCGAATCTGCTGCTGCTGGACGAGCCCAGCAACCACCTGGATGTCGAGACGCGGGAAGCCCTGGCCACGGCACTCGCCGAGTTTGGCGGCAGCATGCTGCTGGTATCCCACGACCGGCATCTGCTGCGCACCACCGTGGACAGTTTCTGGATCGTGGCCGATGGCCGCGTGCAGGAATTCGACGGAGATTTGGAAGACTACCGGCAGTGGCTGGCCGATCGCACCAGCCAGCAAAGGGCTCAGGAGCGCAATGCTCAGGATCTGGCTCGCCAGGAAACGGGGGGTGTCGATCGCCGCACGCAACGGCGTCTGGAAGCGGAACTGCGTCAGCAACGTGCCGCCAAGCGCAAACCGCTGGAAGCCAAGCTGAAGAAAGTCGAGGCAGAGATGGATTCCGCCGCCGCACGGATGGCGGAACTGGACGCCATCATTGCCGATCCCGAGCTCTACGGCGACGAACGGCGTGATGAGCGGCTGCGCGTGCTCAGCGAGCATGGCGAGCTGACCCGGCGCCATGGCGAACTGGAGGAAGATTGGCTGACCCTACAGGAAGCCCTCGAGGCCATTGATCAGGAATTCAGCGGGCCGGCCGAGCGCTGACACCGCGCGCGTGTCGACTGCACGCTTGGAGTCCATGCGGGATGGGAATCCGGGCGTTTCGGCATCTGCGCAAGGGGTCTCTGCGCAGGCGGATCAGTGCGCCGGGCCCACCGGGCCCGGAGACTCACTGAAAATGATCAGATGATTTCCAGGCGCGCGATGCCCAGCGCCAGGGTCTTGAGCCCGGCATCGCGGAACTGGATCTGTGCCTGGGCGTCCGACCCGTTGCCGCTGAGCGAGAGAATGGTTCCTTCGCCAAAGCGGGCGTGACGCACTCCGGTGCCAATGCGGAACTGCTGGCTGCCCACGGTAACGGTGCTCGTGACGGACATGGGCGGCTTGGGGGCCAGGCCGGATGCGCCGGCGGCAAAGCCACGGCCGCGCCGGAAAGCGCCCCCCCATGCAGCCGCCCCGGAGGCCGCGGCGGGGTGAACGGATTCGCGTGGAGACAGCCACTTCAGATGCTGCTCGGGAATTTCCTCAAGGAAGCGGGAGCGCAAGGCGTAGCGCGTCTGCCCATGCAACATGCGACTTTGCGCAAGCGTCAGGTAAAGACGTTCCCGCGCCCGGGTGATGGCCACATACATGAGGCGCCTTTCCTCTTCGAGACCCGCCGCTTCCAGCAGGCTGTTCTCGTGGGGGAAGAGCCCTTCTTCCAGACCCGTGATGAACACGACGTCGAATTCCAACCCCTTGGCAGCATGCACGGTCATGAGCTGCACGGCGTCTTCCGAGGCAGACGCCTGATTCTCGCCGGCCTCCAGAGAAGCGTGCGAAAGAAACGCTGCTAGCGGCGACATGGCGACGGCGGCCGCACCCGGGAAACCGGTGCCGTCGTCGGCATCAGGGGGCAGTTCGATGGCGCGACCCGCGGGCAGGCCATCATAGCCCTCTTCACTGCTGAAGACGGTGGCGGCGTTGACCAGTTCCTGCAGGTTTTCCAGACGGTCCTGGCCTTCGCGATCGGCCTCATAATGGGCCGCAAGGCCGCTTTCGCGCACCACCTGCTCGATGAGCTCGGGCAGGGTGAGCGACTGTGCGTCATGGGCGAGCGTCTGCACCAGGCTGGCAAAGCGCGCCACGGCCGCGCCGGCTCGACCGGGCAGCAGCGGCGCAGCCCGATATAGGCTGGTGCCCTGCTCTCGGGCGAGATCACTGAGTTGCTCCAGGCTGCGCGCGCCAATGCCGCGCGCCGGGAAATTCACGACCCGCATCCAGGAGGTGTCGTCGTGCGGATTGTCCAGCAGGCGCAGGTAAGCCATGGCATGCTTGATTTCCTGGCGCTCGAAGAAGCGCAGGCCGCCATAGACCCGATAGGGAATGCGGGCGGTGAACAGAGCATGTTCCAGCACGCGTGACTGTGCATTGCTGCGATACAGGATCGCGATCTCGCTGCGCGACCGACCCTCATTGACCAGCGCGCGGATTTCTTCCAACACCCATTGCGCCTCGAGAAGATCGGAGGGCTGCTCAGTGACGCGGATGGGTTCGCCATGCCCCTGCTCGGTCCAGAGATTCTTGCCCAGACGCCCGGAATTGTGCGCGATGAGCGCATTGGCTGCGTCGAGGATGTGGCCGTAGGAGCGGTAATTCTGTTCCAGACGGATGACGTTGCCACGCGCATATTCGCGTTCGAACTCCGCCATGTTTCCCACATTGGCACCACGGAAGGCGTAGATGGACTGATCGTCATCGCCCACCGCAAACACGGCCCCGCCACCCCCGGCCAACAGCTTGATCCAGCGAAACTGAAGCGTGTTGGTGTCCTGGAATTCGTCGATCAGGATGTGGCGAAAACGCTTCTGATAGTGTTCGCGTACCGGCGCATTATTCGACAGAAGTTCGAAGGCGCGCAGCAGCAGTTCGGCGAAATCCACCACGCCTTCGCGTTCGCACTGGGCCTGGTACAGACCGTAGATTTCCGCCATGCGCCGATTGAAGGCGTCGTGCGCCTCCACGTCGTGCGGCCTCAAGCCCTCTTCCTTCGCGCCGTTGATGAAACGCTGGACATCGCGCGGCGGGAATTTTTCATCATCGATATTGGCCGCTTTCAACAGCCGTTTGATGGCGGACAGCTGGTCTTGCGTATCGAGGATCTGAAAAGTTTGCGGCAGGCCGGCATCGTGGTGATGGGCACGCAACAGGCGATTGCACAGCCCGTGAAAGGTGCCCACCCACATGCCCCGCGTGTTGATGGGCAGAAGCGCCGTGAGCCGCGCGAGCAGTTCACGGGCAGACTTGTTGGTGAAGGTGACGGCCAGCACCCCACCGGGGCTGACCTGCCCGGTCTGGATCAACCAGGCAATGCGCGTGGTGAGAACCCGGGTCTTGCCGCTACCCGCACCCGCCAGCACCAGCGCGTGGGTGGCAGGAAGCTGAACCGCTTCCTGCTGCTGAACATTGAGCCCGTCGATCATGCCGCGTAGCGGCGCAGACGCAAGGCAAACTGCTCGAGACTTTCAATACCGCTCTGTTGAGCCCGCTGACACCATTCCTGCAGGTCGGCAAGCAACTGTTCACTGCTCGCGCTGGAGCTTTCCCACAGTCGGGCCAGTTCCGCGCGCATCTTCACCAGGGTGGAAAGCTTCTCGTGTTCGGCCAACATGGACTCGATTTCGGCAAGCTGGGCGGCAGCGAGCTTGTCGTCGTCGCGAGCCAACAGCTTCTGGGTGCGACGCAGGACGTCGACCTTGCCGGAATCGGCGGAGTGCTTGACCTTTTGAAGCTCCTCTGCAGCGGCCTTGCGGACCATGCGGGTGTACTTCGCGAGAATTTCGTAGCGGTGCGTGATGACGGCCTGCAGGGTGGCCAGATCGACCGAGCTCTTGGAAGGTTCGACCTTCAGGCGCGGTGCGACGCGACGGATGGTGGCCAGGCGCAGGAAAGCCAGCGTGCGGATGTAGGCCCAGCCGATGTCGAATTCCCACCATTTGGCCGAAAAGCGGCACGAGGTGCCGTGCGCGTGGTGGTTGTTGTGCAGCTCTTCGCCGCCGATGATGATGCCGACCGGAAAAACGTTCGTGCTGGTATCGGGACTGGAGTAGTTGCGGTAGCCGATGAAGTGGCCGAGGCCATTGACGACGCCTGCCGCCCAGAAGGGAATCCATGCCATCTGGATGGCCCAGACGGTGAGGCCGAGCACGCCGAACAGGGCGAGGTCGATGCCGAGCATGATCAGGATACCCAGGCTGCTGTGGCGCGAGTACAGGTTGCGCTCGATCCAGTCGTCAGGCGTGCCGTGGCCGAAGCGCTTGAGCGTTTCCGCGTTGGCGGCTTCGTGGCGATACAGCTCTGCCCCACGGAAGAACACTTTGCCGATGCCGTAGACCATGGGCGAGTGAGGGTCGCCCTCGCGCTCCACGTAAGCGTGGTGCTTGCGGTGGATCGACACCCATTCCTTGGTGACCATTCCGGTGGTGAGCCACAACCAGAAACGGAAGAAGTGCATGACTGCAGGGTGCAGATCGAGCCCGCGATGAGCCTGGCTGCGGTGCAGGAACACAGTCACCGAAACGATGGTGATGTGCGTGAGTCCCAGTGTGATGAGGGCAACTTGCCACCATGACAACTGAAGAAGGCCACCGGCCAGATAATGAAAGACTTGGTCCATATTCGGTAAGGTACGGTTCCCCGTGTGGTAATAATCAAGGAAATTTTACCCTGTATACCTGTCCAGGGACAGCAACTTTACGTGTGCAGCCGCCAAACCATCACACTGCGTTACGACTCAGGCGCCCTCTTTGTTCCGTTGCAACACTGCGGCAAAGAAACCGTCGGTGCCATGACGGTCCGGACGCAGCTGCAGGAAGGGGCCTTCCTCATCGAGAGCGGGGCACCGCTCACGGGCGATGGCCGCCGCATCAAGCAGTGAAAAGCCGGGGTGCGCGGCGAGAAAGGCTTCGACCTGTTGCTCATTCTCCTCAGGAAGCAATGAACACGTGGCGTAGACCAGTCGCCCGCCCGGCGCGACACAGGAAGCCGCTTCCCTGAGGATGCCCTGCTGAAGCCGCTGGAATTCCTCAATCACCTCAGGGTGATGGCGCCATTTCAGATCGGGATTGCGCCGGAGGGTGCCCAGCCCCGAGCAGGGTGCATCCACCAGCACACGTTGGGCCTTGCCGCGCAGACGCTTGACCCGCTGGTCGGTCGAGGGCTCGATGACGACCGGCACGATATTGGACAGGCCGCTGCGCGCAAACCGGGGTTTGGCCCGCGCCAGACGGGCATGGGAAACGTCGAAAGCATAGAGCCGGCCGGTGGAGCGCATGAGCGCGCCAAGCAGCAGGGTCTTGCCCCCGGCGCCGGCGCAGAAATCGATGACCATTTCCCCACGCTTGGGCGCCATGAGGGACACGAGAATCTGGCTGCCTTCGTCCTGAACCTCGATCTCGCCCTTTTCGAAGGCGGGCCACCGCGTCACGTTGGGGCGGCCCTGGAAACGAATTCCCCAGGGGCTGAATGGCGTCGGCTGCGGTTCGAAACGAGCCGCAGGCCCGGAGGCAAATGCGGCCAGCACGTCTTCACGGGCAACCTTCAACGGGTTGACCCGGATATCCAGCGGCGCAGGTTGGTTGAGCGCGCGGACCAGCGCCTCACTGTCGGGCAGGGCCGAGAGCCGTTCTTCAAGCCAGTCCGGCATGCTCTCGCGCACGGCACGCGGCATGGCTTCCCTGTCGATGCGGCCGATGCGCTCCAGCCATGATTTTTCCTGCTCTTCCAGCCCGGGGGCCAGCCAGCCTTCCGGCAGCGTGGCGTGCAAGCCGAGAATAGCCAGCCGGCGAGCGCTGGGCCCTGTGCCGCTCTCGGCAAAATTCCGGTACAGGCGCAGATGACGCAGCACATTGAAAACGGCTTCCGTCACTTCTGCACGGTCACGTGCGCCCATCCGCGGATGGGCCCGCATCCAGCGCGACAGCGCCTGGTCGGCGGGATGCTGCCACTGCAGCACTTCTCCCAGGACGGCCCGAACCTGCTCGATGCGGGCTATGGCCGGAACATAATGGCGATCGGAGCTGGCGTGACTGGCCGTCTTGCCTGACGGGCTACTCTTGCCCGGCTGGCCTCCCCGACCCGGATGGACGTTCTTGCTCGGCTGGCTGGAACTGTCAGATTGGCTGCGCGCGCCAGTGGGCGCCGGGCGCCGGACGTCGGCACCCTGTCTGCCCGTTGCGCGATCTGCAGTGGGACGGTTGCCGGTTTTGCGGGGACGGCTGACTGGGGTATTCATGCTTGCTCCTTGCTGTGCTGACCCAACAACGCGCCATCGGGTAGAAATGCGCGGGTGGCGACACCGGCCACACGCACACGTTGGTCATCATCCAGAGACACGCGGCCCTCGGCGAGCCAGCGCACCACCTGAGCATACATGCGGTGCTCCACCGTCAGGAGCCGCGCGGCGAGCGCGTCCGGGTCGTCGGTCTCAAGCACGGGCACAATGCCTTGCGCCACGATCGGGCCATGGTCGAGTTTGGCCGTCACGAAATGAATGGTGCAGCCATGCCACTGCACGCCGTCGACCAAAGCCTGCTGGTGCGTGTGCAGCCCCGGGAAGGATGGCAGCAGAGACGGGTGGATATTGATCAGACGCCCCTCGTACCGCTCCACGAAACCCGGCGTGAGCACCCGCATGAATCCCGCCAGCAGCACATAATTCGGCTGATATTCATCTATGACTGCGGCCAGTGCGGCGTCAAAGTCCTGTCGGCTGGCATAGTCGCGATGGGGTACGGTACGGGTCTCGATTCCGCGGTCGGCGGCCCACTCCAGCCCGGCCGCATCGGCCCGGTTCGAAACAACAGCACACACTTGCGCCGGGAGGTTTTCCCGCGCGATGGTGTCGACGATGGTCTGCATGTTGGAGCCCCGACCAGAGATCAAGATGACGAGGCGGCACGCGCCATTTTGGTGATTGACCACGATATTTCCTGAGTTAAGCTTCGCAAAATTGTAAACTCCCGCCTGTGAAACCGAGTTGCCACCTTTACCGACGCCTCCCCCGCCACGACACGCAGCGCCCCAGCGCCGTGACGATCGGCAATTTCGACGGCGTCCACCTGGGCCATCAGGCCATTCTCGACCGTGTCTGCAGGCATGCAGACACGCATGGTCTGACCCCGACCGTCATGACGTTCGCCCCCCACCCGCGCGCCTTTTTCGCTGCGCGCATGGGGCGGCCCGAGCGCGCGCCGGCCCAGATCAGTACCCTGCGCGACAAAATCGAGAAGCTGCACCGGCACGGCATGACCCAGATCGTGCTGGCGAAGTTCGACCAGGCCCTGGCCAGCATGCCGCCAGAGGCCTTCATTCGCGACCTGCTGGTGGGCGGCCTGAACACGCGCTGGTTGCTGGTGGGTGAGGACTTCCGCTACGGCCACCGACGCCAGGGAGACATTGATCTCCTGCGCCGGATGGGGCGCGGTCTCGGCTTCGAAGTCGAGACCCTGGCCGATGTTCCCGACGCCACCGGCCAGCGCATTTCCAGTTCGGAGCTGCGTCTGGCCCTGGCCCAGGGCGACCTGGCGCGCGCGCATGAGCTGCTGGGCGAAGCCTACCGCATCACCGGTCATGTCGGCCATGGTCAGAAAATCGGCCGCAGCATCGGGTATCGCACCTTGAATCACCGCGTTCCGGAAACCTGTGCCCTGCGCAATGGCGTGTACGTGGTGCGCGTGCACGGCCTGGCCGCCCAACCATTGCCGGGCGTGGCCAGTCTCGGCGTCCGTCCGACCGTGACCCAACAAGGTCGCCGGGTGCTGGAAACCCATCTCCTGGACTGCGACGTCGACGCATACGGTAAACTCAGCTCTGTCGAATTCATCCGCTTCCTGCGGGACGAAGAAAAATTTCCGGACCTTCCCACATTGGTCGCCGCGATCGATGAAGACGCGCGGCGCGCCCGAGATCATTTCGCCTTCCATGGACTATAGAAAAAGCCTCAACCTGCCAGAATCCCCTTTTCCCATGCGTGGCAACCTTGCCAAGCGCGAACCCGGCTGGGTCGCGGAGTGGGAAGAAAACAAGGTCTATGCAGCCATCAGGCAGGCCAGCAAGGGAAGGCCGAAGTTCGTGCTGCACGACGGCCCTCCGTATGCGAACGGCAACATTCACATTGGCCACGCCGTCAACAAGATTCTGAAGGACATCATCGTCAAGAGCCGCAACATGGCCGGCTTCGATGCGGTGTATGTGCCCGGGTGGGATTGCCACGGCATGCCCATCGAAATCCAGATCGAGAAGCAGTACGGCAAGAACCTGCCCGTGGCCGAGGTCCAGGCCAAGGCACGCGCCTATGCCTATGAGCAGATCGACAACCAGCGACGCGAATTCAAGCGCCTGGGCGTGCTGGGCGACTGGGAGCGGCCGTATCTCACCATGAATTACAGCAATGAGGCCGACGAGCTGCGCGCCCTGTCGACCATCATGCAGAAGGGCTTCGTGTTCCGCGGCCTCAAACCGGTGAACTGGTGCTTTGACTGCGGCTCGGCCCTGGCCGAGGCGGAAGTCGAGTACGCCGACCGCAGTGACCCTTCCATTTATGTCGCCTTCCCCTTCGACGATCCGGCGCGCGTTGCGGAAGTCTTCGGCCAGACCACTGCCGAAGCAGGCGCGGTCGTCATCTGGACCACCACCCCCTGGACCATTCCGGCCAACCAGGCCCTGAATGTCCACCCGGAATTCGAGTACGCCCTGGTGCGTCTCAAGCAGCCCCGTACAACCGGCTCCCTGCTGGTCCTGGCCAAGGACCGCGTCAAGGCCTGTCTCGAGGAATGGGAACTGGAAGGCGAGATTCTCGCCACCGTGACTGGCGAACGGCTCGCCGGCATGACATTCCGCCACCCTCTGTCAGAAGCCCATGAAGGCTACCGCCGTGTTTCGCCCATTTATTGTGGCGACTACGTGACGCTCGATTCGGGCACCGGCGTGGTGCACTCCGCCCCTGCCTACGGGGTGGAAGACTTCATCTCCTGCAAGGAACATGGCCTGGCCGATGAAGACATTCTGAATCCCGTGAAGGGGGACGGCCATTACGCAGACAGTCTGCCGCTGTTCGGCGGCCATACCATCTGGAAGGCCAATCCGCTCATCGTCGAAGCGCTCAAGCTGGCCGGCACGCTGCTCAAGGTCGAATCGCTCAAGCATAGCTACATGCATTGCTGGCGCCACAAGACACCGGTCATCTACCGGGCGACCAGCCAATGGTTTGCGGGCATGGATCGCAAGCCGGCCGAGGGTGAGGCCACGCTGCGCGAGATGGCGCTCAAGGCAGTTGAAGACACCGCCTTCTACCCGGCCTGGGGCAAGGCCCGCCTGCACGCCATGATCGCCAACCGCCCCGACTGGACGCTGTCGCGCCAGCGGCAGTGGGGGGTCCCCATGGCCTTCTTCGTGCACAAGGAAACCGGCGAACTGCATCCGCGCACGCCGGAACTCATGGAACAGGTGGCGCAGCGCATTGAACAGCACGGCATTGAAGCCTGGCAGTCGCTCGACCCGGCTGAACTGCTAGGCGAGGAAGCCGATCAATACGAAAAGAACCGGGACACGCTGGACGTCTGGTTCGATTCGGGCACGACGCATGCCACGGTGCTGGGGGGCAAGGGTCAGGTGGTGAAGGGCTCTCATGCCGAAGAGCTCACTTGGCCAGCCGACCTCTATCTGGAAGGCTCCGACCAGCACCGCGGCTGGTTCCACTCGTCGCTGCTCACCGGCTGCATGATGTACGGTCGTGCGCCCTACAAGGCCCTGCTCACCCACGGTTTCGTGGTGGACGGCCAGGGCCGCAAGATGAGCAAGTCCGTTGGCAATGTGGTGGCGCCCCAGAAAGTGTCCGATACGCTCGGCGCCGAAATCCTGCGTCTCTGGACCGCAGCCACCGACTATTCTGGCGAGCTGTCGATCTCCGACACGATTCTCGAACGCGTGGTGGAAAGCTATCGCCGCATTCGCAACACGCTTAAGTTCCTGCTGGGCAACGTCAGCGACTTCGATCCGCAAGTCGATGCCGTGCCGCTGGAGCAGATGTTCGAAATCGACCGCTATGCCCTGGTCATGAGTGCCCGCATGCAGGCCGACGTTCAGGCCTGGTATGAACGCTACGAATTCCACCCGGCGGTGGCGCGCCTGCAGACGTACTGCTCCGAAGACCTCGGCGCCTTCTATCTGGACGTGCTGAAGGACCGCCTCTACACCACCGGTGACAAGAGCCTGGCGCGCCGTTCGGCACAAACCGCCCTGTGGCACATCACCAATGGTCTGCTGAAGCTGATGGCCCCGATCCTGTCCTTCACCGCAGAAGAGGCCTGGAAGCATCTGCACGCCGCTTCGCAGCCACTCACCATTTTCACGGAGATCTTCCACGTCTACCCCGAGCAGTCAGACCGTGACGCGCTGTCCGAGAAATGGGCTCGCCTGCGCGAAATCCGCGCCGAGGTCATGCGCCGCATCGAGGAAGTGCGTTCTGCCGGCAAGGTGGGCTCTTCCCTGGCAGCCGAAATCGACATCCATGCCGCCGGCCGCGACTACGAATGGCTGAAGTCCCTGGGCGACGATCTCCGCTTCGTGCTGATCGTGTCGCGGGCCACGGTGCACGCCGCCGGCGATGACACGCTGCGCATCGAGGTTCAGCCCACGGAACAGCAGAAGTGCGAGCGTTGCTGGCACCATCGGGCCGATGTCGGGTCGAACCCCGACCACCCCACCCTCTGCGGCCGTTGCTCGGACAATCTGTTCGGCGACGGGGAAGAACGCCATCATGCCTGATCGGCGCCCCGATGCCCGGACGGCCGCTTCAGACCTTCCGGGAGGGGCCCCCGGCGCCACCAAGACGCGGGCAGCGGGTTCGCGCCGCTCCTTCTTGGGCTGGCTGCTGCTGGCGCTCGCCTGGATCGGGTTTGATCAGTTCACCAAGGTCTGGTTCGACGCAAACCTGATGTACGGCGAGCGCTGGAATCTGCTGCCGTTCTTCGATTTCACGCTGGTGTACAACACCGGTGCAGCGTTCAGCTTCCTGGCCGACGGCGAAGGCTGGCAACGCTGGTTCTTCACCGGCATCGCCCTGGTGGCCACTGTCGTGGTGATCCGGCTGCTGTGGAAACACCCCACGCAGACAGTGCTGTGTGCGGCGCTGTCCTGCATCCTGGGGGGCGCTCTGGGCAATGCCGTCGACCGCGTCCTGTACGGTCACGTGGTGGATTTCCTGCTGTTCTACTGGCAGGATTGGTACTTCCCCGCGTTCAACATCGCGGATGTCGCCATCACGCTCGGCGCCATCCTCCTGTTGCTGGATGAATTCCTGCGCTGGCGCCGTGAAAGACGCCAACGCGAGCAATCGTGAGTCGCGCATCATGCTGGAACTTGCCAACAAACGCATCGTCCTGGGTCTGACCGGTGGCATCGCCTGCTACAAACTGGCGGAATTCGTCCGGCGCGCGGGCGAACACGGCGCCACCATCGACGTCGTCATGACGCCGGCCGCCACGCAATTCATCACGCCCGTGACCATGCAGGCGCTGTCGGGCCGCCCCGTCTTCATCGACCCCTGGGATGCCAGGGTGCCGAACAACATGGCCCACATCAACCTGACGCGCGGCGCCGATGCCATCCTGATTGCGCCGGCCAGTACCGATTTCATGGCGAAGCTGGCGCATGGCATGGCCGACGACCTACTTTCGACCCTGTGTGTGGCACGCGGCGACTGCCCCTTGCTGATTGCGCCGGCTATGAATCGGGAAATGTGGCTGAACCCCGCCACCCAGCGCAACGTGGCACTGCTGCGTCAGGATGGCGTTCAGCTGCTCGGGCCCGCCGAAGGCGAACAGGCCTGCGGGGAAGTGGGCAGCGGCCGCATGATCGAACCCGATCAGATCCTCGCCGAACTCATTGCCTTCTTCCAACCCAAGGTTCTCGAGGGCCAGCGCGTGCTGATCACGGCCGGGCCCACGTCCGAACGCATTGATCCGGTACGCGTGATCACCAATCGTAGCTCCGGCAAGACCGGCTTCGCCATCGCCCAGGCGGCACGCGAAGCAGGCGCCGAGGTCATTCTGATCAGCGGTCCCACCCCCCTCCCCACCCCTTACGGGGTCACCCGCATTCCGGTGGAAAGCGCCCGGCAGATGCACGCGGCGGTCATGCAGCACGCCTCGTCCAGCGATGTCTTCATTTCCGTGGCGGCAGTCGCCGACTGGCATGTGGTCAATCGCAGTGATCAGAAGTTGAAGAAAACCGCCGCCGGCGGCGCGCCGCAGCTGGAATTCGGTCCCAACCCGGATATTCTCGCTGAAGTCGCGGCTCTCCAAACGGGCCCCTGGTGCGTCGGGTTCGCTGCGGAAACCGAAAATCTGGTGGAACACGCCGAAGCCAAGCGACGCCGCAAGGGAGTGCCCCTGCTGGTGGGCAATCTCGCGCAGCATGTCATGGACGCCGACATCACAGAGCTGGTGCTCTTTGAAGACGCGGGCCGAACCTCACTCACCCCTCAACCCAAACTGCAGGCGGCGCGCGCCCTGGTTCGCGAAATCGCAAGACGTCTGCCGAAAACGAATAACACATGAGACGCATTGCCCTGAAGATTCTCGACCCGCGCATGAACGACTACCTGCCTGCCTACGCGACCTCCGGCTCGGCCGGTCTGGATCTGCGGGCCTGCATCGATGCGCCCCTGACCCTGCAGCCGGGGGCGACGGAACTCATTCCCACCGGGCTGGCCATGCACATTGCCGACCCGGCCTATGCCGCCATGATCCTCCCCCGCTCCGGCCTGGGCCACAAACACGGCATCGTGCTGGGCAACCTCGTGGGCCTGATCGATTCCGACTACCAGGGTCCGCTCATGGTGTCCGCCTGGAACCGTGGCACCGAACCTTTCGTGCTGAACCCCATGGACCGCCTGGCTCAACTGGTGGTCGTGCCGGTCCAGCAGGTGGAATTCGACATCGTCGACGAATTCGAGGACAGCTCGCGCGGGGAAGGCGGCTTCGGCAGCACCGGCCGCGCCTGAGCCCAAGAGGGCCGCCCTACTCTCCCAGATAGGCGGCGCGCACCTTGGGGTCGTCCAGCAAGTGCTGCGACGGCCCTTCCAGAATCATCGACCCCGATTCCATCACATATCCCCTGTGGCTGACTTCCAGAGCCAGCCGCGCATTCTGCTCGATCAGCAGAATGGTGACGCCATCGTCGGCGATGTTCTGAATCACCTCGAAGATGCGTTCGACCATGAGCGGTGCAAGCCCCATGGAGGGTTCATCGAGCAGGAGCAGCTGCGGTCGGGACATCATGGCCCGCCCCATGGCCAGCATCTGCTGTTCACCGCCGGAGAGCGTGCCGGCCGATTGCCGGAGCCGCTCGCCAAGGCGGGGAAACAGTTCCAGCACGTGCGCCATGTCACGGCGTATCTCGTCGGTGTCGTTCCGGCTGTAGGCACCCATGGCGAGGTTTTCCTCGATGGTCAGCTGACCGAAGATGCCCCGCCCTTCGGGCACCATCACCAGGCCCTGCCGTACCAACTGGTAGGAAGGGGTGCCGGTGATCGAACGCCCGTCGTAGAGAATCTCGCCTGCGGCAGCGGGCACCAGACCACAGACGGCCCGCAGGGTGGTGCTCTTGCCAGCTCCGTTGGCCCCGATCAGGGCCACCAGTTCTCCCGGATTCACCGTGAGGTTGAGCCCCCTTACGGCACGGATGCCGCCATAGGCAACGTCGAGTTGTCGCAATTCGAGCAGGGGTGTGGCGCTCATGTCGGCTCCCTAGTCTGCCCCGCTGGTGGCGCCGTCTGAACGGTGGCTTGCGGGGGCCGGGCGGCTGTCTGTGCGGCCAGGTCGCCACCCGGAACGGATTCCACGCCCGGCTCAGCGGCCGCCCCCTTGCCCAGATAGGCCTCGATGACGCGCGGATTGCGCTGGATCTCGGCGGGCTTTCCCTCGGCCAGCACCCGCCCGTATTCCAGAACCAGCAACCGGTTGCACAGCCCCATCACCAGTTTCATGTCATGCTCGATCAGCAGCACCGTCACGCCATCACTGCGGATTTTCTCGATGAGCTGCCGCAGGACCGCCGTTTCCGACGGGTTCATCCCGGCGGCGGGTTCGTCCAGGGCCAGCAGAACGGGTTCGGTTGCCAGTGCGCGGGCAATCTCCAGCCGCCGCTGGTCACCGTAAGACAACGATCGCGCGATGTCATTGGCGCGGTCGGCAATGCCCACATATTCGAGCAGCTCGTATGCGCGTGCCTCGATGGCGCGCTCTTCGGCCTGCGTGGCCCGATTGCGCACAATGGCACCCCACACACCCGCCCGGGTGCGTACATGACGGCCGATCATCACGTTCTCGATGGCCGTGAGGTTGGCGAACAGGCGGATATTCTGAAAGCTGCGGGCAATACCGACCTGGGCGATTTCGTGAGGCTTGAGGCGGGTGAGCTGATGCCCCATGAAATTCGCCGTGCCCATCTCGGGCCGGTACAGGCTGGTCAACACGTTGAACAGGGTGGTCTTCCCCGCCCCGTTGGGACCGATCAGACCATAGATGTCGCCCTTGCAGATGCCGAAACTGACATCCGACAGCGCCTGTAAGCCGCCGAAGCGTTTGCTGATCTTGTTCACCACCAGCAGCAGCTCAGGCATGTTTCCGGAATGACGTGCCGTGACACCCGAGTTCATGTCCCCTCCTTGGTGCTGCGCAGTTCACGACGGCGCAGAGCGGACGGCCACAACCCCTCGGGACGGAAGATCATGACCAGCACCAGCGCGAAACCGAACATCAGCATGCGAATGCCTTCCGGGTCGAGAACGACTTCACCCCACACGGCCTGCTGCAGCGGCACGACAGCCGCACGCAGGAGTTCCGGGAAGACGGACAGCAGCAGGGCCCCGAGGATGACGCCGGGAATGCTGCCCATGCCCCCCAGCACCACCATGCAGAGCACCAGAATGGACTCCGTCAGGCTGAAGCTCTCGGGGCTGACGAAGCCCTGCATGGAGGCGAACATGCAGCCGGCGATGCCGCCAAACGACGCGCCCATGGTGAAGGCCAGCAGCTTGATGTTGCGCGTGTTGATGCCCATGGCCTTGGCGGCGATCTCGTCTTCGCGCACCGCTTCCCAGGCGCGGCCGATACGGGAATGCTGCAGACGGGCGCAAATGAGGATGGTCACCAGGGTGAGAAACAGCAGCAGGTAATAGTATTTTTCCGGCCCCGTGATGCGGAAGCCGAAAATTTCCTGGCTGCGGCCGAAGGCGAACTCACCCACCCGGAAGGTGTCGACGCGGTTGATGCCCTGCGGGCCATTCGTGATGTTGACCGGTGCATCGAGGTTGTTCAGGAAGATGCGCACGATTTCCCCGAACCCCAGTGTGACGATGGCCAGATAGTCACCGCGCAATTTGAGCGTGGGCGCCCCCAGCAGGGCGCCGGCAATGGCCGCTAGGACAAAGCCCACCGGGAGAATCACCCAGAACGGCAGATGGAGGCCGAAGTGCGGGGACGCGAGCATCGCCCACACATAGGCTCCGACAGCGTAGAACGCGATATAGCCGAGATCCAGCAGCCCGGCGAACCCCACCACGATGTTCAGGCCCAGGGCCAGCATGACGTAGATCAGGGCAAAGTTGAGTGTGCGCACCCAGCCCTGCCCCGCCATGCCCAGCACGAAGGGCAGCACGGCCAGCGCCGCCCCGCATACCAGAACGCCCAGCCAGACCTTGAGCGGGATGGGTTCCCTGCGATGGATGCCCGCCGTCATGCCCGGTCTCCCACACGTTCACCCAACAAGCCCGACGGTCGGAAGACGAGCACCAGAATCAGCACGATGAAGGAGAAGACGTCCTGATAGTGACTGCCGAAGAAACCGTTGGTCAGGTCACCGATGTAGCCGGCGCCCAGCGATTCGATGATGCCCAGCAGCAGGCCGCCCAGCATGGCGCCTGCCAGATTGCCGATGCCGCCCAGCACCGCGGCGGTGAAGGCCTTCAACCCCAAAATGAAGCCCATGGTGTACTGGGCAACGCCATAATAGGCAGCCACCATGACGCCCGCCACGGCGGCCAGCAGAGAACCGATGAGGAAGGCCGCGGAAATGACGGTGTTGATGTTCACCCCCATCAGTCCGGCCACTTCCCGGTTCTGTGCGGTGGCGCGCATGGCGGTACCGAGCTTGGTGCGATGCACCAGCAAGGTGAGACCCGTCATGATGGCGGCTGCCGAGACAATGATGATGATCTGAAGCAGGCTGATGCGCGCGTCGCCCAGGCTGAGCACGCGAGTCTCGATGATGTGTGGGAAGCTCAGATAATTGCGCCCCCAGACCATCATGGCAACATTCTGGATGATGATGGAGATGCCGATGGCGGTGATGAGGGCCGCCAGCCTGGGAGCCCGCCGCAGGGGGCGGTAGGCGAAGCGTTCTGCCGTCCACCCCAGAGCCATACAGACCGGCATGGCCACCAGCAGCGCACCCATGACCACCACCCACGCCGACACCCCGCCCGGGTTGGCCCCCACGAAGCTGACCACCAGGGAGGTGGCCACCATGGCACCCACCATGACCACATCGCCATGGGCGAAATTGATCAGGCCGATGATGCCGTACACCATGGTGTAGCCCAGCGCCACCAGAGCGTAGACACTGCCGACCGTGACGCCGTTGATCAGTTGCTGGAGCAGAATGTCCATGAGCCCTCCACCTGTTCACACAGCGCACGCGCCCGGTGCAGCAGGGCTGCACCGAATGCCGCGCTGCGGCCTCATTTGGCATGGCTCAGCATGGTCTTGACCATCACCCACTTGCCACCTTCCACCTTGTAGATCGTGACGGCGATCTCCTTGAGGTCGCCCGTCTCGGTGTAGGCAATGCTCTCGCTGGTGGCACCGGCCCGCTGCAGTGTGCGCAGCTTGGGCAGATAATCGGCCGGCTTCGAGGAGCCCGCTTCTTTCATGGCCGTGATCATGTTCCAGGCGCCATCGTAGGCGTAGGGCGCATAGACGCCCGGACCCTTGTCAAAGCGCTTCTTGTAGGCCTCTTCGAACTGAGCGCCTGCCGCCATCTGCTGCAGCGGCACGCCGGCCAGGGACGCATACGTGCCCTCGGCATCATCGCCGGCCAGCTTGAGGAAGGTGTCGCTACGCGTCATTTCGCCAGACATCAGCGGCGCCTTGATGCCAAGACGCACCATCTGGCGACGCATGGGGCCGGACTGGGCGTCCAGGCCGCCAAAAAAGATGACGTCAGGATTCTTGCCACGGATATTGGTCAGGATGGCGGTGAAATCATTGGCCTTGTCGGTGGTGTATTCACGCGCCACGATCGTTCCACCGTGGGCCTCGACTGCCTTGGCCACTTCGTCGGCCAGACCTTGCCCGTAAGCGGTGCGGTCGTCGATCAGGGCCACCGTTTTCGCACCGAGATCCTTGACGATGAACTCACCCGCCGCCGCGCCCTGCTGCGTATCGCTGGTCATCATGCGGAAGGTGGTGTTGAAGCCTTGCGCCGTGTATTCGGGCGAGGTGGCCATGGCGATCTGCGGCAGGCCCTCATCATGATAGACGCTGGAAGCCGGTATGGTGGTGCCGGAATTGAAGTGGCCGAGAATCCCCTGCACCCCTTCATCGACAATCTGCTGGGCCACCTGCACCGCCGTGCGGGGGTCGGCCTGATCATCCTTGCTCACCAGCTCGAACCGGGCGACTTCGCCATTGAGCTCGATCTTCTGCGCGTTGGCCTCTTCCAGTGCCAGGGTGAGGCCGTTGCGCATGTCCTCGCCATAATGCGATTGCGGCCCCGTCAACGGCGCCGCAAACCCGAGTTTCACCACCTGTTCTGCTGCAGCGGGCGCCGAAGCAAATGCTGCCAGGGTGGCTGCTGTGGCAGCCAGAAGTTTGAATCCCTTGCCCAAGTGCATGTCTGTCTCCGTGTTCTGATGTCCAATGGCAGGTAAGACTGCTCAAATCGCACAAGCATTACAACAGAGGATGCGACAGCCCACTAATCGGTTGTAACCCTAGGAAACCCGGGCACAGCCCCGCAAGACCAGTTGCCCTTCCTGTGTCGCCGCATCGCGAACTCCCCCCTTGCCGCCCGGCAAGGTGGACGCGATGCCTTCCGCGAGAAGATTCAGCGCCTGCCGGTGCCCGGCCACGAGCCTTGACATGCCCTCGCTCACCGGCACCCTGACCTGCCCGGAGCACAGACGCTTTTCCGGCGGTTTCTTCATGCCTTGGGGAACGAGACGCCAGACGGCCTCCTGCACCACTTCCCTGCCATACAGAGAATCGAAGCGCTGCACGTCCACGTAGATGTTCCAGACCGGCACGCCGTCCGGTTGTGTCGTGCCGACCTCAAGCACATTCAAGTGCCGTGCCAGCGAGGCTGCCAGCGCATCCCGGATCTGGCTTTCCAGCGGGCCCGACCAGAGCGACGTGCTGAGCGGGACGACTTCGGCCGATTCCGGGCCGGACACAAGAATCTGCGGCCGGGACAGCTCCTGGGGGATCAGCACCGGCTGAACGCTGATGATGTAATCGCCCGCGACCTGACCCACCTGCGTCGTGTCGGCGATGGCCGGCGCCTGCAGCGAATAATATTGGGGTGCGGTTCCTGCACACCCGGCCAGCAGGGCCAGCGCCCCCCACATCAACACCCTCATGGCTTCACCTCAAGACGATCCCGCGGCGCCCCGCGTATCAGCGACCCCGGCTGAGCCTGCAGATGGTCGGCGAGCGACCTCAGGGCCCGCGCGGCCGCACTCAATTCACGCATGGTTCCCTCCAGGCCGCCCGCAGCACTGGACCCTTCCGACATGAACCCATCCACCGCCGACAGCGTCTTGCGCACCGAGCGCAAGGTGCTGGTCAGCTCCGGCGTCAGCTTGCCGTCGACCCCGTCGATCGCTTTCGTCACGCTTTGCAGCGTGTCGCGCAGGTCCTGCACGAGTGCATCAAACGGCAAGGCGTCGATCTTGCTCACGATGCTGCCCAGCTGTTGCTGCAGGCGGTCGAAGTCGCCCGTAATCGTGGGCAGTACCGGCGGGTACTGGGTACCGTCGAACTCCACGGGCTGTTCGTTGCGGAAGAAATCCAGAGCCACATATTGCTGGCCCGTCAGCAGATTGGAGGCACGCATCTGCGCGCGCAGGCCACGCGACACCATGCCTTCCAGCATGCGTGCCCGTGCGATGTGGGGATCTTTGTCCAGTTCCTGCATGCGCTCATAGATGGGACCAAAGCGCAGCGGATAGATGCGCGCCTGAACCTGTGCATAAAACTGACGGCTATCGCGGTCGAAGGCCATGTCGATGTCGACTATCTCGCCCAGTTCCAGGCCGCGGAAATCGACGGGCGCACCCACTTTGAGGCCGCGCACGGACTGGTTGAAGTGGAATTCGAGCAGCATGGGCTCGCCGTCCGGATCGGCCAGCGCCTGCTGCTGATTGCCATGCAGCCGGAATTCGGCGTTCGGCTGTGCCGGATCGGTATCGAACTCGTTCGCCGGCGAAAAGGCCACGCCTCCCGCGAGGATGGAGGTCAGTGAGCCCGTCTGCACGGACAGGCCATCGCCATCCAGCTCGACATTCACGCCGCTGGCGTTCCAGAAACGGGCGTCGGAAGTCACATAGCGGTCGTAAGGCGCATCGACGAAGATCTGGACCTGGACCGCACTGCCGTCGTCACTCAGGTTGTAGCCGATCACCTGGCCCACCTCGATGCGTCGGAAATACACGGGCGAACCCACATCCAGCCAGCTGAGGTCATCCGCCCGCAACACGAAACGGGTGCCGGGCCGTTCCGAGCTGATCTCAGGGGGGGTTTCCAGACCGTCGAATTCATAAACGGCCTTTTCCGATGCCTCGGTCTCCGACGTGGTGTCGACGGCAATGTGAACGCCCGATAGCAACGTTCCCAGGCCGGAAACCCCGCTCAGCCCGAAGCGCGGTCGCACGACCCAGAAACGGGACCCCTCACGGGTGATGTAATCGGCGCCATCACGGTTCAACTGCGCCTTCACCAGAACCTTGCTGCGCGCGTGATCCACCTTGACATCCGTCACGGTGCCGATCGCCACATCCTTGTATCGCACGCGCGTCTGACCGACTTCGATGCCTTCGGCGGATTCGAATGCAATGACGATGGTCGGCCCCACTGACATCCAGTCGCGCGCCAGCAAGCCACCGCCGACCAGAACGGCCAGCAAGGGGATGAGCCAGATCCAGGAGAAGTGCTGCTCCTTGCGCGGCC
>JAJUFT010000110.1 GCA_029263615.1 Alcaligenaceae bacterium
ACCCATAGGTTGCGGCGACGCACCCGTTTTTCCGGGCGACATCATTGTCGGAGACTGCGACGGCGTAGTAGTGATCCCTGCTCACTTGGCGGCCGAGATTGCCGACGAAGCTGCCGAAATGACGGTTTTCGAAGATTTTGTAGCTGAAATGGTGTCCCAGGGCCGCACGATCCGCGGCCTGTATCCGGCCACGGATCCGCAGACGCTGGAAGACTTCAAAGCCTGGCGTACAAAGGCCGGGCGTTGATACGTGCGCTCAGATACCGGCGACTCCCACCGTCATGCCCCCGCAAACGTACAGCACCTGCCCGGTTGTGAAGCCGCTTCTCGCATCCAGGAAATAGGATGCGGCTTGCGCGACGTCTTCGGGTGTGCCGACGCGCTGCACGGGGACGGCATTGATGATTCTTTCCGTGCGTTCGTGTCCGGGTGGGTTCGCCTTGTCAAACAACTCGGTACGGATGGGCCCGGGCCCGATCGCGTTGGCTGTAACCCCGTATTTACCGAGTTCCAGGGCCCAGACACGAGTCATGCTGATCAGCCCACCCTTGCTTGCTGCGTAGGCCGTGCGCAGCTCCTTGCCCAGGGCAGCCCGTGACGATATGTTGACGATTCGCCCGAACGAAGCTTCTTCCATACCGGGAAGCAAAGCCTGCATGCATTGCATGGCGCAGCGAACATTCAGCGACCAGGCCAGCTCCATTTCTTCAAGCGTCTGCGTTTCGGCACTGGCCGGCACAACGATCCCGACATTATTCACGAGACGGGTTATTGGGCCCGCTTTCAGGGCCTGCTCCAGCGCAAGGGCGGTCTGATCAGGGTTGGCCAGATCCGCCTGAATGTCGCCGCCAGCCTTGTCGATGACTATCGGTTCCAGGCCGTCGGCGAGACACCGCCGGGCAATGGCGGCGCCGATGCCGTTGGCACCACCGGTAATTAATACGCGTTCTTTGTTCAATGTAAATCCATTTCAGGACGGAACGCCGGCCGCGTCCGGAATCGACGGCGTTCGTTGTTTCACAATGCCGACTGGCGCTCAAGAAGGTGCCAAGTCAGCATACCTTGCTCCGGTTGAGGGAAGGAAGGGCAAGCTGCGGGCTTTTCGCTCGTGAGTTGCCCGGAGGGCCCTCAATAAATGTCGGGCTCGCCTGCGGGTCGACCGAATTCCGGTGTGAGATAGTCGAAGTCGCAGCCCTCATCCGCCTGACTGATGTGTTGCGAGAACATCCAGCCATAGCCGCGTTCGAAGCGGGGTGGCGGAGCTTTCCACTCAGCCCGGCGGCGTTCCAGTTCGGCGTCATCCACCAGCATGTTGAGACTGCGGTTGGGGATGTCGATGCTGACCAGGTCGCCGGTTTTCAACAGGGCCAGCGGGCCGCCGATGTAGGATTCGGGCGCCACGTGCAGCACACAGGCACCGTAACTTGTACCGCTCATGCGGGCATCGGAAATTCGCAGCATGTCGCGGTAACCCTGCTTGAGCAGCACCTTGGGCATGGGCAGCATGCCCCATTCAGGCATGCCGGGGCCGCCCAGAGGGCCGGCATTCCGCAGCACCAGGATGTGGTCCGGCGTGACGTCGAGATTTTCGTCGTCGATGGCGGCCTTCATTTCCGGATAGCTGTCGAACACCAGGGCAGGCCCGGTATGTTTCTGAAAGCGGGCCTCGCATGCCGAGGGCTTGATAACGGCACCGTTAGGGGCCAGGTTGCCGCGCAATACAGCCAGGGAGCCTTCGTGATAGACCGGGTTGGACAAGGGCCGGATAACATCTTCGTTGTACACGACGGCGTCTGCCAGGGCCTGGCCCAGCGTTTCACCCATGACGGTAAGGCAATCCAGATCGAGCTTTTCCTGCAGCTGGGACATCAGGGCCAGCAGGCCGCCGGCATAGTAGAAATCCTCCATCAGGTAGGTGGAACCGGACGGGCGGATGTTGGCAATGACGGGCACTTCGCGGCTCAGGGCGTCCAGGTCATCCAGCCCCCACTTGACACCGGCGCGTCTGGCCATGGCCAGCAGATGGATGACAGCGTTGGTTGAACAGCCTGTTGCCATGGCCACCACTGTGGCATTACGCACCGAGCGTTCGTTGATGATCTGCTCGGGGCGCAAATCCTCCCACACCATTTCCACAATGCGCCGCCCGCAGGCCGCCGCCATGCGTATGTGGTTGGAATCCGGCGCCGGAATGGAGGATGCACCGGGAATTGTCAGACCCATGGCGTCCACAATGGCGGTCATGGTGGAGGCTGTGCCCATGGTCATGCAATGGCCGTACGAGCGGGCGATGCCGCCTTCGACACCCAGCCACTGCTGGGCCGTGATGTTGCCGGCACGACGTTCATCCCAATACTTCCAAGCATCCGAGCCCGAGCCCAGTTGCTGGCCCGCATAGTTGCCGCGCAGCATGGGGCCGGCGGGCAGGTAAATGAAGGGCAGGCCGGCAGTGAGGGCACCCATGACCAGGCCAGGTGTCGTCTTGTCGCAGCCGCCCATGAGCACCACACCATCCACCGGATGTGCACGAATCTGCTCTTCGGCTTCTATGGCCAGCAGATTGCGGTACAGCATGGTAGTGGGTTTCATGAAGTTTTCCGACAGCGTGATTGCCGGCAGTTCCACCGGGAAGCCGCCAGCCTGCAGCACCCCGCGTTTGACGTCTTCCACGCGATGCTTGAAATGGGCATGGCATGGGTTGAGGTCGGACCAAGTGTTCAGAATGCCGATGATAGGCTTGCCGGCCCAGTCTTCAGGCGCATAGCCCATCTGCATGATGCGCGAACGGTGGCCGAAGCTGCGCAGGTCGTCGGGGGCGAACCAGCGGGCGGAACGCAGCTCGTTGGGCTGTTTTCTTTTGATGCGTTGATATTCTGTCATTTCCGTTCAGACTTTCAGTGTGGTTACGCCCCGCATTAGACCGGGGTGGGGAGGGGTTGGCCGCTGAAATGTGCTTTCAGGTTGTCGACCACCAGCTGTGACATGGCCGTGCGCGTTTCGATGGTGCCGCTGGCGTGATGAGGGAACAGAATGACATTCTCCAGCTGCTGGAAACGGGCATCGATATGCGGTTCGTTGTCGAAGACGTCGAGGCCTGCGCCACCAATGGCCTTGCGCTCAAGGGCACTGATGAGTGCGGCTTCGTCGACCACCGAACCACGGGAAATGTTGATGAGCCACGCGTCCTTGTGCATGGCGGCCAGCACGGAGGCATTCACCAAGTGGCGGGTCTCCGGGCCGCCCGGGCAGGCCAGCATCAGCACGTCGCAGTTGGCGGCCAGTTCTGCCGGTGTGGCGTGGTAGGTGTAGGGCACGTCCTTCCTGCTGCGCGATGTATACAGAATTTCCATTTTCATGGCCTCAGCGCGCTTGGCGATTTCCAGACCAATGCGGCCCAGCCCGACGATGCCCATGCGTTTCCCTTTGAGTGTGCGGCCCAAGGGCATCATGCCGCGCTGTGCCCACTGGCCGCTGCGTACGTACTCATGCCCGTCGCCCAGGCGGCGCAGTGCATTCAGAACCAGACCAATGGCGAGATCAGCCACGTCGTCATTGAGGACTTCCGGAGTGTTGGTGACATATACACCTTTTTCCTTGCAGGCCGCTACAGCGATGCTGTCGGTTCCGACGCTGGAGGTGGAAACGATTTCCAGGGCAGGCAGGCGAGGCAGCATTTCTGCCTTGAAGCCCGGCACTCCGCCCGTAACCACACCACGAATGCGTGAGCCGACTGCATCCAGTAGGGCGTTCGGCTCATCGGCGAGGTCGTAACGATGCAGACGGAAGGCCTGTTCCAGCTGTTCCATCTGTGCGGGCATCAGGGCGCGGAGTACGAGGAGTTCGGGCTGCTCTGAACGGGGCTGACTCATGTTTTCTTCCAATGGGGGTGAAGTCAAACAAACTTAGAAAAAAATTTTGGGAATGTATGACATCATAGAAGCACGGAAACCACAACTCAATGCAGACTTAGCAGAGGGAAAAGCGTTTCAACAGTGCCTCCATGCGCTTTTGCTGGGACTCCGTCAACGGCCAGGCGGCCGGCGGGCGGGCCGGCCCACAGTCATTGCCCAGCAGCTGAAGTGCGGCCTTAACGCCGGAGACATTTGCCCCGTTCAGTTCTTCGGCACGTATTGCTTCAAACTCTTCGACTTCGCCTATCAGGCGCATGGCATCGCCATACTTGCCGGCGCGCAGTGTCTGCAATATCTGTACTGAGCGCTCGGGCCAGACATTGATCAGGCCGGACGTGAAGCCTTGGGCTCCGACTGCGTACATGGCGGGCGCCCAGGTTTCCGCCAACCCGCATACCCATACGATGTCAGCGGACGCGGCGCGGATGGCTTGCGCGAGTTTCATTGGGGCAGGGGTGGCCCATTTCACACCGGCCACGCCCGGCATTTCCGTCAGCCGCACTATGTTGTCCACGCCCATGGCATCGTTGCGCAGGTAAAGCATCAGCGGCAGGCCTTCGGCAGCATCGACCACGCGCCGTACGTATTCCAGTACGCCGCGCGGAGCGGCAAAGGGGTCAGGTGGCTGGTGCACCATGATGGCATCGACACCGGCGCGGGCGGCGGCGCGCGCCAACTTGCAGGCTTCACCCACACTGCGGCCCACACCGTTGATGACGGGAACTCGGCCATGCACTTTCTCCACCACGGCCTCCATCATTCGTTCCGCCTCATGGGACTGCAGTGAATAGAACTCGCCGGTATTGCCATTGACTACCAGGATGTCCACGGCGGCATTCACGGCGCGTTCGATGATGGGGTCCAGCCGGTTCGGCTGAATGTTGTCTTCTGAATCGAAAGGCGTGACGAGTATGCCGGATATGCCGGTGAGGGCCTGACGCAGGACGGGTGATATGTCTGCCATGGGAAGTGCTCCGAAAGGTATGGGCTGCCGCGCACGGCTCAATGATTGGCCGCGCGGGGGATGGGCTCGAGGTTGATATTCTTGAAGTGCGTGGTGCCGTGCTGGAACTGGGATCACGTAATGGGGGCGGGGTTGAACAGCGCCAGCGAATTGTGCAGCTGCAGTTTTTCCGCACATGTCTGCTTGCGGCCGCTTGCCACATCAATCATGAAATGGAACAGCTCCCATCCGAGTTCTTCAATGCTTGCGTCGCCGTCCACCACACGACCCGCATTGATGTCCATGAGGTCGTGCCAGCGTCGGGCGAGGTCGCTGCGTGTCGCCACTTTGATAACGGGAACTTCCTTCAGGCCGTACGGTGTGCCGCGACCCGTGGTGAACACGTGCAGGTTCATGCCTGCAGCCAGCTGCAGCGTTCCACAAACGAAATCGCTGGCGGGTGTGGCCGCGAAATTGAGGCCGGGCGTAACGCAACGTTCACCCGGGGGCACTACCCCGCGTATGGGGCTGGAACCGGACTTCACAATTGAGCCCATGGCCTTTTCCACAATATTTGAAAGGCCCCCCCGCTTGTTGCCAGGCGAGGTGTTGGCACTGCGGTCGGCACTGCCACGCCCCAGGTAACGGTCGTACCAGTCCATCTGCTCAATCAGCTGGCGGGCCACTTCGGCGTCGGCTGCACGTGCCGTCAGCTGGGCGATGCCATCGCGCACTTCCGTCACTTCGGAGAACATCACGCGGGCCCTGGCACGCACCAGCAAGTCGGAAGCAAAACCAACCACCGGATTTGCAGTCACTCCTGAAAACGCATCGCTGCCACCGCATTGCACCCCTACGACGAGGTCGGAAACGGGGCAAGTGGTGCGTACGCGCTGGTTCAGCACGGCCAGTTGTTCCTCGGCGGCTTCCATGATGGCGCGGATCATGCCTTCAAAGCCGATGTTGGAATCATCCTGCAGGGTGACCAGGGCGATC
>JAJUFT010000040.1 GCA_029263615.1 Alcaligenaceae bacterium
CCGCCCATGAGCGTGACCGCCACCGCGCCCGAACAGCCGCCATCGCTCATCGAGACACTGCGCGTGGAGCCCGGCCATCAGATTCCGCTGCTGGACCATCACCTGCGGCGGCTGCAGCGTTCGTGCCGCGAGCTGGGCCACCCCTGGCCCGGTGACACCGCGCTGCGGGACCGCTTCGCGCAGGCCGTGGCCGCGCTCGACCCGGAACACGCCTGGCGGCTGCGTCTGCTGCTGTCTCCATCGGGCGGAGTGCAACTGGAAACGGGCCCCCTGCCGGCGGTGCCCCCCCCTCTGAAGGTGGTGGTACAGGGCCCCCGCATGGGCGGCGCCGAGGCGTGGCTGCAACACAAGACCACGCACCGTCCCTGGTACCGGGAGGCCGCCGACTGGCTGAACGATCACCCGGACATCTTCGATATTCTTTACTGGAACGAAGACGGCTGGATGAGCGAGGGCAGCCGGAGCAATCTCTACATGCAGACGCCGGATGGACGCTGGATCACGCCGCCCCTGCCGGCCGGGGTGCTGCCGGGCACCCAGCGCGCCGCCCTACTCGAACGCGGCCAGGTCAGCGAGGCCCCCATCCACCGCGATGCCTTTCTGCAGGCCACCCGTCGCCGGATCTCCAACGGCCTGCGCGGCTGGCAGGATGTCGTGGTGGTGGATTTCTCGGCATGACCGACGGCGGGTTACGACCGCTTGGCGGCATTCCACCTGCCCACGCCGTCCAGGCCGCGCGAGGCAGGTCTGGCGCCGATCAGGGGCGCGGCTCGCGATGCCTGCCGGTCAGCAACACCTGCACGGCTTCATCTGCCGCCGCCAGCCCCATGGACGCCGTGACCATCACCACCGAGCCATAGCCGGCACAAGACAGCCCCTGGGGCGCCGCCGTTTGCTCGCTCGCGGGTTTCGTCCAGGCGTCGGGCAGGATGGCCGCCTGATCGAACCAGAGCACACGCACACCCATGCGCGGGACACGTTTGCGCACCTTGCCGGCGGTATCCGCCGCCCGCGGGTAGCCGTGCTGACGTCGCAAGGTGTTGCGCAGCCGTGCAAGCAGGGCATCGTGAGTGGCCTGCGACAGGTCGCCACTGCGGAGAGCCAGAGGCTGCGTCTTGCCGCCGGCACCGCCGCACACCAGCAGTGTCTGCCCCCGCGCGCGCGACTCGAGAATCATGGCGATCTTTGCAGGGGCCTGATCGGTGCAGTCGACCACCACGTCGGCGTCGGCCGGAACGGTATCCCGGACATTCTCGGGCACCACAAAATCGTCGACGCCGACCACCTCGCACCGTGGATTGATCTGCCTGATGCGTTGCGTCATTGCCACGACCTTGGACTGACCCAGCGTACTGTCCAGGGCATGAATCTGACGATTGATGTTGGATTCGGCCACATGATCGAGATCGATCAGCGTGAGTTTGCCGACCCCGCAGCGGGCCAGTGCTTCCGCGCACCAGGAGCCCACGCCGCCGATCCCGGCGACCACGACGTGCCCCTGCTGCAGGCGGGCGCTTGCGCCTTCGCCGTACAGGCGATCCAGGCCGCCGAACCGGCGTTGCGCATCGACGAATTGAGAGTCTTCCATAGAGCCCGCATTTTAGCTGCTCTACAATGATGCAAACTCCGTTTTCCCTTACATTCGCATTCTCCGGAAAGTGAACACACAGCCGTCCTCCATTCTTGCCCCTGCGCCTTCCAGCTTCAGACTGTTGACCGAGGCCGAGCGACAGGCGTCACTTCAGGCAGCCATGGCGGCCCTGCCGCAGGGCCAGGACATCTGGATTTACGGATACGGCTCTCTCATCTGGCGACCGGACTTCGAATTCGTGGAGCGCCGGCACGCCCTGTTGCATGGCTACCACCGGTCTCTGTGCCTCTGGTCGCGCGTCAATCGGGGGACACCCGAGCGCCCCGGCCTGGTCTTCGGGCTCGATGCGGGGGGGTCCTGCCGCGGCGTGGTGTTTCGGATCGACAACCAACAGGCCACGGAGGTCATGGATGCCCTCTGGCGCCGGGAAATGCCCAGTGGCGCCTATATTCCGCGCTGGCTCAACTGCCGCACCGAACACGGCATCATCACGGCGCTGGCCTTCACCATGAACCGCAACACCTCCGCATACGTGCGCGGCCTGCCCCAGGACCAGCTGCTGCAGATTGTTCGCTCCGCCCATGGCAGTTACGGGCCCTGCATCGATTACGTTCTGGAGACGGCCGACGCCCTTCAGCGTCACGGCATCGTCGACACTCGGCTGTTCAGCCTCGCCCGTCAGCTGCGCGAGGCCTAGGCCGCGCCCGTCCCAATCCTTCACTGTTTCTGGAGATCCCCCCATCATGTCCGTTGCTGATATTCGCCAGAGGTACGGCAAGTTCGAACTCCTGGAAGCCGATATGGCGGCAACGCCGACGGAACAGTTCACACGCTGGTTCTCCCAGGCGCTGGAAGCCGCCGTTCCCGAACCCAATGCCATGACCCTGGCCACGCTCGGGCCGGACCTGCATCCCTCGGCGCGCATCGTCCTGCTCAAGGGGTTCGACGAACACGGCTTCGTGTTCTACACCAACTATCAGTCGCGCAAGGGGCAGGAACTGGCGGCCCACCCGCGTGCCAGCCTGCTCTTCTTCTGGCAAGCGCTGGAACGTCAGGTGCGCATCGAAGGGCGAATCGAGAAGACCTCGGCCGAGGAATCCGACGACTACTTCCGCAGCCGACCCCTGGAATCCCGCATTGGTGCCTGGGTCTCGCCGCAGAGTCAGCCCATCACCCGCGACGCCCTGGAGGCGCGCAAGCAGGAACTGACGGAGTCACTGGGTGACGACCCGGCGCGCCCCCCTCACTGGGGCGGCTACCGCGTGATTCCCCACTATGTTGAATTCTGGCAAGGACGTCCCTCGCGCCTGCACGACCGCGTGGCCTATCGTCTGCAAGACGATGCCACCTGGGTCATGCAGCGCCTCGCGCCGTAATGGCGACGGACGTGCCGACCCTCCATACTGATCTGCCCATGACCGCCCTTCCCCCGGATTTTGACCAGGCCTACTTCCGTTCCGCCCTGGGTCGCTTTGCCACCGGCGTCACCATCGTGACCACCGAAACCCAGGACGGCCGCCCCTGGGGGCTGACCGTCAGCTCCTTCAATGCGGTGTCGCTGGAGCCCCCCATGGTGCTGTGGTCGCTGTCCCAGAAGGCGTCCGCCATGCCGCACTTCCTGGCCGCGCCACGCTATGTGATTCACGTGCTGTCGGCCAGTCAGCTGCATCTGGCCAAGCGCTTCGCCCATGGCCCGCAGGAAGACCGCTTCCGCGACGTCGAACTCGCCCGCAGTGCCGGCGGCGTGCCGATGCTGGCCGACCCCGACACCGCCGCCTGGTTCGAGTGCTACAACTTTGCACGTCACCCCGCCGGCGATCACACCATTTTTGTCGGACAGGTGGAACGCTGCGGGCGGCGTCATACGCAGCCTCTGGTTTATCATGCAGGAGATTTCGATCTCACCCCTTCCATCGAGCCCATCTCGGGCAGCTGACCGGGCCCGCCGCAGGGCAATGGGCAGGGCTTTTCCGCAAGCAGGTAGTCAAACATAGTCTCTACATGGCAGATATCGATAGCATTGTTCTGGGCGCCGGCGTCGTTGGCCTGGCCATTGCGCGTGAACTGGCTCAGGCGGGCCACGAAGTGCTGGTGGTGGAAGCGGCCGAAGGCATCGGCACCGGCACCAGCGCCCGCAATTCGGAAGTCATTCACGCCGGCATCTACTATCCTCAGAACAGCCTCAAGGCCCGCCTCTGTGTGGAAGGAAAGGAACTGCTCTACCGCTACTGCGCCGAGCGGGGCATTGCCCACCAGCGTCTGGGCAAGCTGATCGTATCGGCCAGCCCGGAACAGACCCGTCAGCTGGCCGGCATCGCCGAACGTGCACGCCTGAATGGGGTGGACGACCTCTATCAGATCGATGGTGCCGAGGCCGCCCGCCTGGAGCCCGCCCTGCGCTGTGATGCCGCCCTGGTCTCGCCCTCCACAGGCATTGTCGACAGCCATGCCCTGATGCTCGCCCTGCAGGGCGACGCCGAAAACGCCGGCGCGCAATGTGTGTTCATGACCCCCTTTCGCGCGGGCCGCGTCCTGCCGGACGGCGAATTCCTGCTCAGCTTCGACGGCGCAGAACCCATGGAACTCACGGCCCGCCGGGTGATCAATTCGACCGGGCTGTCGGCCCCGGCCGTGGCCCGGCGGCTCGCCGGTCAGCCCGAAGGGTTGATTCCGCCGGCCTATTTCTGCAAGGGCAGCTATTTCACCCTGGCCGGCCGCTCCCCCTTCACCCGCCTCATCTATCCCATGCCCGACAGTGCCGGCCTGGGCGTTCATCTGACGCTGGATCTCGGCGGCCAGGCCAAATTCGGGCCGGATACCGAATGGGTGGATGGCGAACACTACGACATCGACCCGCGTCGTGCCGACGTCTTCTATGACGCAGTGCGACAATACTGGCCCGACCTGCCCGACGGCGCGCTGCAACCCGGCTACACCGGCATCCGACCGAAGATCGTCGGCCCGGGCGAGCCCGCAGCGGACTTCATCATCGCCGGGCCGGCCACGCATGGCGTGCCGGGGCTGGTGAACCTGTTCGGCATTGAATCGCCTGGCCTCACGGCCAGCCTGGCCATCGGGCGCGAGGTACGCGCCGCGCTCGGATAGCCCCCTCCTAAGGCGGTCAACGCCGCCATTGACGCAAGAACGACAAGACTATGAAGGAATACATACTCACCCTCTCCTGTCCCGACAAGACCGGCATCGTGCATGCCGTGTCCGGCTGGCTGCTGGGTCTGCAGGGCAACATCATCGATTCCCAGCAGTTCGGCGACGTGGAAACCCGACGTTTCTTCATGCGTGTGCACTTCAGCCTGCCCGAAGTGCAGGAAGTTGCGACCCTGGAAGCCTATTTCGACGATATCCGCCAGCGCTTCGACATGGACGCCGCGATCTACGACACGGCGCGCCGTTCCCGCGTGCTGCTGCTCGTCAGCCGGCAAGGGCACTGCCTGAACGACCTGCTGTTCCGCACTCACACGGGCCAGCTCCCCATGGAGATCGTCGGCGTCGCGTCGAACCACCGCGACTTCGAGAACATGTCGCGCGCCTACGGGCTGCCCTTCCACTATCTGCCGGTCACCCCCGAGACGCGTGCCGAGCAGGAGGCCCACATCCTCGAGCTGGTCGAAAAGCAAAACGTCGATCTCGTGGTGCTCGCCCGCTACATGCAGATTCTGTCTGACGACCTGTGTAAGGCGCTGGAAGGCAAGGCGATCAACATCCATCACAGCTTCCTGCCCAGCTTCAAGGGGGCGCGCCCCTACCACCAGGCCCATGCGCGCGGCGTGAAGATCATTGGCGCCACAGCGCATTACGTCACGGCCGATCTCGACGAAGGCCCGATCATCGAACAGGACATCGAGCGCGTCCACCACGCCATGAGTGCCGAAGAACTGACCCGCGTGGGCAGTGATGTGGAATCGCTGGTTCTGGCGCGCGCCGTCCGCTGGCACGTCGAGCACCGCATTCTGCTCAACGGGCAGCGCACCGTGGTTTTCGACTGAAGCTCAACGGCCCGCCGCCACCCCCTCCCGGCGGGGATCCGCCCCGCCCACCAGGCCCGCCGGGGTCCACATGACCGCATGCAGGCCGCTGGGGAAATCGGTGATACGCAGCGCGTGTCCCATGGCCTTGAGGGTGGCCTCTGCTTTCAAAAGCGGCGTGTCCCGCTCGATTTCCGTGGCCCGGTTGCGACTGCCCATGTTCGGCAGCTCGATCGCCTCCTGGATATCCAGGCCCCATTTCAGCGTCCCCACCAGCGTTTTCGCCACGTAATTGATGATGGCACTGCCCCCCGGGGAGCCCACGGCCAGGAGTGGCCGTCCGTCCCGGAACACCACCATCGGCGCCATCGAGCTGCGCGGCCGCTTGCCCGCTTCCACCCGATTCACATGGGGTCGCCCTTCCTCGTCAACCGGATTCAATGAAAAATCCGTCATCTGGTTGTTGAGCAGATAACCATTGACGAAGATCTTGCTGCCGAAGGCCGCCTCGATCGAGGTTGTCATGGACACCACGTTGCCCGCCCGGTCCGCCACCACCAGATGGGTGGTCGCCGGCTGTTCCAGCGGGGCTTCATGGGCAGGGGGCTCCAGCAGGCCGGCCGGCACGCCTGCAGCCGCGCGACCCATCGAGCGGTCCGGGCGGATCAGGCGGGCGCGCAAGGCCAGGTAATCGGGGTCGAGCAAACCATGGACGGGAACCCGTGCAAAGGCCGGGTCGGCCACATACGCATCGCGATCGGCAAACGCCAGGCGACCGGCCTCTGAAAAATAATGAATGCTTTCCGCTGAGGTGGGCCGCAGTTCCGCAATGGGGGTGTGCTCCAGCAGGGCCAGCATCTGGATCACCGCCAGCCCGCCCGAACTGGGTGGCGGCATGCCGCAGAGGCGATGTGCCCCGACTTCTGCGCACAGCGCATCGCGACGCACCGCCCGGTAGCCGGCCAGGTCGGCTTCGCTGAGATCTCCCGGCACCGGGTGACGCCGCACGGCCTCCACCATGTCGCGCGCCAGCGGACCGGTATAGAAGGCGTCCGGCCCTCCTTCTGCGAGGCGCTCCAGTACCCGGGCGTAATCGGGGTTGCGCAGACGATGGCCCACGGGCCATGGCCGGCCCTGCTCATCGTAGAAGTAACGGCGCGCCTCGGGGCTGGCTGCCAGGCTTTCCGAGGCCGCCACCATGGCATGCATGCGCGGCGACACCTCGAAGCCCTCGCGGGCGAGCCGGATGGCCGGCGCGAACAGGCGCGCCCAGGGCAGCACGCCGTGACGGGCATGCATGTCGCCCAGCATGCGCACCAGCCCCGGCGTGCCCACCGCCCGCCCGCTGTCGACGGCATCCCGAAACGGCATGGGGCCGCCGTCTCTGAGGAATCGATCCGGCTGCGCAGCCGCCGGTGCCGTTTCGCGGCCATCGTAGGCATGCACGGACGGGCTCCCCGTCTGGTACACCAGCGCGAATCCACCGCCGCCCAGCCCCGAGGACTGCGGCTCCACCAGCCCCAGCACCCATTGGACCGCAATGGCCGCATCCACCACCGATCCGCCCTGACTCAGGATTTCCACTCCCGCCTGAGTCGCCAACGGGTTGGCCGCACTCACCAGAAATTCCTGTGCCCGCACGGCCGGACGCGAGTCCAGGCCACGGTGAGTGGCCACTTCCGGGTTCAGGTCGGCCGCGACGACGGCTGGCACCGCCTGTGCCTGGGCCGCCCCGTGAGGAAAGCTCACCAGGCTCAGGGCGCCGATCAGCATCGTCGATCCGGCCCGGCGCAGGGTGAGGATCCAGGGAGAAGTCATCTTCATGCAGACGCATCCTTGAGACAGGTTTCCAGGTCACGCAGGGCTTCACCGGGTTCATTGACAAGGGGGTAGCTGAAAAAGTACGCCTCGTCGACATGCAGGCCTGCGTTCACCGGCATGACCAGTTCGCCCGACTGCAAGGCAGATTCCACCAGAAAACGGGGCACCAGCGCCACCCCCATGCCCTCACGAACCGCCGCCAATGACATGGTGAAGAGTTCGTAGCGCGGCCCGGCATTCACGGTGGGCAGGTAGTCGCGCCCCTGAGCCACATACCAGCGGCGCCAGGCGTCAGGCCGGGACGTGGTGTGCAGATGCGGCAGGTCCGCCAGCGGGTCCTCCTTGCCGGCTTGGGCGGCAAGCAATTGCGGGGCGCAGACCGGCAGCAGCTCCCCTTCATCGAACAGCTTGATGCCGCGCGTGCCCGGCCACATGCGCTCCGCATGATAGATGGCCGCGTCAAAGGGTTCGTCGGCAAATTGAAACGGGAGGGTGCGCACGGACAGGCTGACCACGATGTCGGGACGACGCCGGTGGAAAGCGGCCAGGCGGGGCATCAGCCACGTCATGGCCAGCGTCGGGAGCACCGCCAGATGCAGATTGCGCCCCACACCCGCCCGCGACATCAGCCCCAGTGTGTCTTTCTCGAGTTGATCCAGGTGGTGGCGCACCCGGGCTGCGTATTCCGCACCGGCATCGGTCAGCATGACCCGGCGGCGCACGCGCGTGAACAGCGCCACGCCGAGCCGCTCCTCAAGGCCGGCGACCTGACGGTAGACGGCGCTGTGGGTGAGGGCCAGCTCTTCGGCCGCGCGGGAAAATGACCCCAGGCGCGCCGTGGCTTCGAACGCCTGCAGCGCACCCAGGTTGGGGATGCCGTGACGCATGCGGTTCCCTATCCGGTATTTGGTTGCGAACTTACCTAAAATGTGTGCCCGACCCCCATGCGGACCACTTGCATGGAAGGCAAGACATTGTGAAATTTTATCAATTGCACTGTGCGTGCGGTGCACATATCCTTGGGACACCATGAATCAAACGACACATTCTTCACCTGCCCCCCGGATGGGCGGTCACCTCCTGGTGGATCAGCTCGTCGCCCACGGCGTGCGACACGTGTTTTGCGTGCCGGGAGAAAGCTACCTCGCCGTGCTGGACGGGCTGCACGATCACCAGATCGAGGTCACCGTCTGTCGCCAGGAAGGCGGTGCATCCATGATGGCCGACGCACATGGCAAGCTGACCGGCGAGCCGGGCATCTGCATGGTGACCCGCGGCCCCGGTGCCGCCAACGCCATGGCGGGGGTGCATATCGCCAAGCAGGATTCCACGCCGCTGATTCTCTTTGTCGGCCAGGTGGAACGCGGCATGCGCGAGCGCGAGGCCTTCCAGGAAATGGATTACCGCGCCGTGTTCGGCACCCAGGCCAAATGGGTCACCGAGATCGACCAGGTGGAACGCATTCCCGAACTGATCGCCCGTGCCTTCCATGTGGCCACGTCCGGCCGCCCCGGTCCCGTGGTCATTGCCCTGCCTGAAGACATGCTGGTCGAAACCGCGCAGGTTGCCGACGCCCCGCGTTATCAGGTCCCCGATGCCTCGCCGTCCGAAGCCCAAATGCAGTCCATCGCCGCCCGCCTGGCACAGGCGCGTCAGCCGGTGGCCATTCTTGGTGGCAGCCGCTGGAGCGAGGAAGCGGTGGAACAGTTCAAGGCCTTCGCCCAGGCCTGGAAGCTGCCCGTGGCCGTGCAGTTCCGCCGCCAGATGCTGTTCCCGGTCGATCACCCCAGCTTCATCGGCGACATCGGGCTGGGCAGCAACCCGCAGCTTCTGCAATTCGTGCGCGACAGCGACCTCGTGCTGATGGTGGGCGGGCGCTTCTCGGAAACGCCCAGCCAGAGCTACACCCTGCTCGACGTCCCCGTACCGCGCCAGCACCTCGTGCACATTCACCCCGACCCCTCGGAGCTCAACCGGGTCTATATCGCCAACGAGGCCGTCAACGTCTCGCCGGCTGCCTTCTGTGCCGCGCTGGGCACGCTGCAGGCGCCCGCACAAGCGCCAGGCTGGGCCGACGCCCTGGCCGCCGCCCGTGCCAGCTACGAACGATGGACCGACCCGAGCCGCATTCGCCACCCCGGTGCCCTGCAGATGCCTCAGGTCATGCAGCATCTGAACGAGATCCTGCCGGCCGACGCCATCCTGTGCAACGGCGCCGGCAACTACGCGACCTGGCTGCACCGCTTCCGCCGCTTCACCCGCTACGGCACCCAGCTGGCCCCCACCTCGGGGTCCATGGGCTATGGCCTGCCTGCCGCCGTAGGTGCCAAGCGCCTGTACCCCGAGCGTACGGTCGTCTGCCTGGCCGGCGACGGCTGCTTCATGATGCATGGCCAGGAGTTCGCCACGGCCGTTCAATACGACCTGCCCATCATCGTGCTGATCATCGACAACGGCATGTACGGCACGATACGCATGCACCAGGAGCGTCACTACCCCGGGCGGGTGTCTGCCACCGTCTTGCGCAACCCCGATTTCGCCGCCTACGCCCAGGCCTTCGGCGGATACGGCGAGCGTGTCGAAACCACCGAACAGTTTGCACCGGCACTGCAGCGTGCCATGGCCAGCGGAAAGCCCGCCATCCTGCATTGCATGCTGGACCCGGAAGCCATCACACCGGCGCAGTCACTGACCGCCATCCGGGAACAAGCCCTGAAACACTGACTTCACCCATACAGGAAATCAACATGTCTGCTAGCTTCAACTGGGAAGATCCCCTGCTTCTCGACGCCCAACTGACCGACGAAGAACGCATGGTGCGCGATGCTGCCCGCGCGTACTGTCAGGACAAACTCGCCCCCCGCGTGCTCGAGGCCTTTCGCCACGAACAGACCGACCCGGCGATCTTCCGCGAGATGGGCGAACTCGGCCTGCTGGGCGTGACCATTCCCGAAGCCTACGGCGGCGCCGGACTGAACTATGTCTGCTACGGTCTGATCGCCCGCGAAGTGGAACGCGTCGACTCCGGCTACCGTTCCATGATGAGCGTGCAGTCTTCGCTGGTCATGGTGCCGATCAACGAATTCGGCAGCGAAGCCCAGAAGCAGAAGTACCTGCCCAAGCTGGCCAGTGGCGAATGGATCGGCTGTTTCGGCCTGACCGAGCCCAACCACGGTTCCGACCCGGGCAGCATGGAAACACGCGCCGTCAAGACGGCCGACGGCTATCGTCTGACCGGCAACAAGATGTGGATCACCAACTCCCCCATCGCCGACGTTTTCGTGGTCTGGGGCAAGGTGGTCGGCGGTGAAGACGACGGCAAGATCCGCGGTTTCATCCTGGAAAAGGGCATGAAGGGCCTGAGCGCCCCCGCCATCCACGGCAAGGTCGGCCTGCGCGCCTCCATCACCGGCGAGATCGTCATGGACGAAGTGGAAGTGCCGGAAGACGCCATGCTGCCCGGCGTGACCGGTTTGCGCGGCCCCTTCACTTGCCTGAACTCGGCTCGCTACGGCATCGCCTGGGGCGCGCTGGGTGCGGCAGAATTCTGCTGGCACACCGCCCGTCAGTACACCCTGGACCGCAAGCAGTTCGGTCGCCCGCTGGCCCAGAACCAGCTGATCCAGAAGAAACTGGCCGACATGCAGACTGAAATCACCCTGGGACTGCAAGGTTGCCTGCGTCTGGGCCGCATGAAGGACGAAGGCACCGCCGCCGTGGAAATCACGTCCATCATGAAGCGCAATTCCTGCGGCAAGGCCCTTGACATCGCCCGCATGGCGCGTGACATGCTGGGTGGCAACGGCATTTCCGACGAGTTCGGTGTTGCCCGCCACCTGGTGAACCTGGAAGTCGTGAACACTTATGAAGGCACCCACGACGTACACGCCCTCATTCTGGGCCGTGCACAGACCGGGCTGCAGGCTTTCTTCTAAGCCTTCGGGCAAGCAAAGCGCCCCGAACTCCGGGGCGCCCGTCTCAAATACCACGACCGCGCTCAAGACGCGGATCGTGGTTTTTTCATTCGTGTTCCACCTCGCCAAGGTCGAACATGTTGGTCGCTTCCAGTTCCAGCACGAGCTCGTCGTCCTGATTGAACATGCGCCATGTCCAGCGCAGGATGCCGAGATCAGAGCGTGTGGAGGAGATGCGCTTTGAGTCGACCGTGGCTTCCAGACGCAGGGCGTCGCCCGGGCGCACCGGCCGGGGCCAGCGCAGGCGCTCCAACCCCGGTGAACCGAAGGATTCCGAGTCTTTGAGTGCCACGTCGCAGACCATGCGCATGGCAATGCCACAGGTCAGCCAGCCACTGCCGATCAGCCCGCCCCAGCGGCCCTGTTCCGCCGCGGCCTCATCCACATGGAAGGACTGGGGATCATACTTTCGCGCGAATTCCAGCATTTCTTCGCGGGTCACCACGACAGGAGGGTGGGTGACCACCATGCCAACCTCGAAATCCTTGAATTTCATGTCTGATTCGTTTCCGATGGATGTTCCGGGCATGCAGTTTACCCGGGGTTGAATGCTGCAAGCTTAAACCAGTTCGGCGTCTTGGGGAGATGCCGGACGCAGACCGCCCCCGACTTGCCTTAAACTCGAACGGCGCGGCCCGGCGGGCGCAGGCCGCCTGGCACACAAATCACAACCCCACGGAGGAGCGCCGAGCGTGCCCGACCATACCACGGATGCGCGCTGGCAGGAGCATTCATGAACGAGACACTCACGGCCCCGACCCGGGTGCCATTGCACAGCATGGGCAAGCAGATGGAGATCGAAGTCCGGTGGATCTCACCCGAGCTGAACGACCGCCCCCTCATCGTCTTCCTGCATGAAGGGCTGGGGTCGATCTCCATGTGGCGAGACTGGCCGGAAAAAGTCTGTGCCGCCACGGGCTGTCGCGGCCTGCTCTACTCGCGCTATGGCTATGGTCAGAGCACCCCGCGTCCGCGAGATGAAGCGCGCGGCGTCGACTACCTGCATGTGCAGGCGGCCGATGCCCTGCCCGCCCTGCTGACCGCACTCGGCCTGGACGACGAGCAACCCATTCTGTACGGCCACAGTGATGGCGGTTCCATCGCGCTGCTGTATGCGGCCATGTTCCCGACACGGGTGCGGGGCATTGCCGTCGCCGCGCCCCATATTTTTGTGGAAGACGTGACCCTCGAGGGCATACGCAATGCCATGGAAATCTATCGCAGCACCGATCTTCCCGCCCGCCTGGCGCGCCATCACCGCGATGTGGATTCGGTGTTCAGGGCTTGGGTGGACATCTGGCTGACCCCCGAATTCCGCCAGTGGAACATTGAGGGCATGCTGGACCATATCCGCTGCCCCGTGCTGGCCATTCAGGGTGTGGACGACGAATACGGCACGCTGGAACAGATTCGCGGCATCCGGCGGCGCGTTCCGCACACGGAATTGCTGGAGATTCCCCAATGCGGGCACACCCCGCACAAGGATCAGCCCCAGGTGGTGATCGAAGCACTGCAGCGCTTCGTGAAGAAGGTGTCCGCCTAAGCGTTCACGGCCTATTCGAAAGCCGCGGCGGCCCGCCCCAGCCGGTCGTTGACCGCCTGCCAGTCCGGGCCGGTCGGAGGACACTCGAACAGGATGCGGTCGTGTCCTTCAGCGTCCAGCTCGCGCAGCAGGGCGTACAGGGCGGAAGCATAGGCGTGCGGCTCCGTTGAACACAGCTGCCAACGCACCGCGTCGCGATTCGGCAGTTGAATGTCCGGCACAGGGGCGAAGACGGCCACCGCCAGCCGTTCACCGCGCCGGGTCGCCTCCTGCACCACCGCCGGCAAGGCGTTCCGTGCCACCAGGCTCATCGGCGTGCGCGGCGCATAATGCGCCTTGAGCGAGCCCGACACGCGCGGGGCGGCCTGATCTGGACGCGCCGGCATCACGCCCAATACGGCGGCCAGCTGTTCTGCCGTGATGTGTCCCGGCCGCAGTAGCACCGGGCCCACGCCTTGGTTTAGGCGGGAAAGGTCGACGATGGTGGATTCGATGCCGACTTCAGACGGCCCGCCCTCGAGGACCAGCAGCGCGTCGGGGCCCAGCTCCGGGAATTCGCCACGCACGTGCGCCGCCCGGGTGGGCGACACCTGCCCGAATTTGTTGGCGGAAGGTGCAGCCACGCCACCCTGGCCGCCCTTGAGCGCTGCAAAGCGACGCAACAAGGCTTGTGCGACGGGGTGCGAGGGGCACCGCAGGCCGATGCTGTCCTGCCCGCCGCTCACGGCGGCAGTGATGCCGGGCGCACGGGGCAGAATGAGGGTCAGTGGACCCGGCCAGAACGCCTGGACCAGCGCCTGAGCCTCGGCAGGCACCTCGGCCGCCCAATAGTGCAGGTCGGCTTCCGGAGCCACATGGACAATGACCGGGTGATTCGAAGGCCGACCCTTGGCCGCGTAGATGCGGGCGACCGCCTCGGGGTTCTCGGCATCGGCCCCCAGGCCATAGACCGTCTCCGTCGGAAAGGCCACCAACCCGCCAGCCACGAGGCGACGCGCGGCTTCATCCAGTGCGTCGTCCCTGTGAGCCGTCAGGCCCGGCTCGGCGGGTGTGCGATGATCCCCGGTCGTTCCTGCGTGCATGTCAGCCCTCGAACGGCAGGCCCAGCGCTGCCGCGACACGGATGGTACGTTCACGCACCTGCTCCAGGCTCGCACCCAGCACATTCACGTGGCCCATCTTGCGGCCACGTCGTGCCTCTGCCTTGCCGTAAAGGTGCAGCTGGGCACCGGGCACGGCCAGCACCGATGCCCAGTCGGGCTCGCGCCGGGCACCCGAGGCCGGGTCGAACCAGAGGTCGCCAAGCAGGTTCAACATGATGACCGGGCACAGGCTGGTCGTGTCGGCCAGTGGCAGGCCGGCCGTTGCGCGCGCCTGCTGTTCAAACTGGCTGGCCACGCTGGCATTCATGGTGTAGTGGCCACTGTTGTGAGGGCGCGGCGCGATTTCATTGGCCACCAGACGGCCGTCCTGCAGCACGAAAAATTCCACACAGAGCACGCCGACGTAGTCGAGTGCGCCGGCAATGCGCAGGGCGGCCTCGCCGGCCTGCTGGAAAAGGGGATCGGGCGAGCCGGTATCCACGGTGGACACGGCCAGAATGCCGTCCCGATGTTCGTTGGTGGCGCTGGGGTAGACCACGGTCGCGCCATCTGCCCCGCGAGCCAGTACGACCGAGATTTCCCGCGCCAGCGGCAGCATGGCTTCCAGCACGCACGGCTTGCCGCCCATCTCGGCAAAGGCCTGGAGCGCGGCCTCGCGGCTGGCAACGCGTGCCTGTCCCTTGCCGTCATAGCCCAGGCGGGCCGACTTCAGGATGCCGGGGAAAAGGGCGTCGGGCGCGTCGGAGAGATCGTGTTCGCTCTGTACGGGACGGTAGGGTGCCACGGGCACGCCGCTCGCGTCCAGGAAGGCTTTCTCGGTGATGCGGTCCTGCACGATCGCCACCGCGCGGGCACCCGGGCGCACCAGGGTACGGGCGGCCAGAATCTCGAGGCTGCGGGCCGGCACATTCTCGAATTCCGTGGTGACGGCCCGGCAGCGCGTCGCCAGTTGGTCCAGAGCAGAGGCGTCGTCGTAGGCCGCCTGAAGATGCAGTTCGGCCACGGCTCCCGCCGGACTGAGCGGATCGGGATCGAGGACGGCTACTTTGTAGCCGAGGCTTTGCGCCGCATGACAGAACATGCGGCCCAGCTGGCCTCCGCCCAGCATGCCCAGCCATTCGCCGGGCATCAGGACAGGCTGCTTGCCAGTGTCATTCATGAAAAAACCTTGTTGAAATCAGTTTGCGCTACTTGAGCACGTGCGGCGGCACGACCATGTCTCGAGCCGCCTGAGTCTGACGATGGCGGAATTCCACCAGACGCGCACGCAGATCGGAATTCGTCGTGGCCAGCGTGGCAATGACATGCAGGGCGGCATTGGCCGCACCCGCCTCGCCAATGGCAAAGGTGGCCACCGGCACGCCCTTGGGCATCTGCACGATGGACAACAGGGAATCTTCGCCCTTGAGGTAGCGAGAGGGCACGGGCACGCCGAACACCGGCACCGGCGTCAGGGCGGCCATCATGCCAGGCAGATGCGCAGCGCCTCCGGCCCCGGCAATGATGGCGCGCAGGCCGCGTTGCGTGGCCGATTCCCCATATTCGACCATGTCAAGCGGCATGCGGTGTGCGGAGACGACGCGGGCCTCGTAGGGGATGTCGAATTCCTCCAGGATGGCGACAGCATTTTTCATGACATCCCAATCACTGGAAGAACCCATGATGACGCCAACCCACGGCGTGGTGGTTTCGGTAGTGCTCATAGCCTGCCCTGCCCGTTCTGAAAGCATTAGCGATTCACGCCGTCAGACGCTCGAGCGCCTCACGGTACTTTGCTGCCGTCTTTTCGATGACGTCGGCCGGAAGGCGCGGCGCCGGCGGGGTCTTGTCCCAATCCTGCGTCTCGAGCCAGTCCCGCACGAACTGCTTGTCGAATGACGGCGGGCTGATGCCTTCGGCATAGCTGTCGGCGGGCCAGAAACGGGAGGAATCCGGGGTCAGCACTTCATCCATCAGGTGCAGCTGACCGGCGTCGTCCAGCCCGAACTCGAATTTGGTGTCGGCGATGATGATGCCCTTGCCCGCGGCGTACTCGGCCGCTTCCGTATAAAGCCGCAGCGTGACGTCGCGCAGCTGTGCCGCCAGTTCCGGGCCGACCTGCTCCACCACGTAATCGAAATCGACGTTCTCGTCGTGCAGGCCGAACTCGGCCTTGGCGGCCGGCGTGAAGATCGGCTCGGGCAGCTTGCTGGCCTGCTGCAGGCCGGCAGGCAGGGCGATGCCGCACACGCTGCCGGTGGCCCGGTAGTCGTTCCAGCCGGAACCGATCAGATATCCGCGCGCCACGCATTCCACCAGAATGGGCTTGAGCCGTTTCACCACGACGGCACGACCCACGACCTGGTCGCGCTCTTCCGGGGCGACGACCTCGGTGGGGTCGATGCCGGTCGAGTGGTTGGGAATGATGTGTGCGAGCTTCTCGAGCCAGAAATCGGTCAGGCGGGTGAGCACCTCACCCTTACCCGGCACCGGATCGTCAAGAATGACATCGAACGCGGAAATGCGGTCGGTTGCCACGATCAGGAGCTTGTCGTCTCCCACCGCGTACATGTCACGCACCTTGCCGCGCCCCAACAACGGGAGCGACGTTATGGTTGATTGATGGAGGGCCTGAACCACGATGTCATCCTTGTTTCAACGATTCTGGTTTATTCGTGCCGCAATTTACTGCACGACTTGCTTGAGTTCGCCGGCGGCGTAGCGGCGGGCCATTTCTTCCAGCGGAACGGGTTTGATCTTGCTGGCGTTGCCGGCCGTACCGAACTGCTGGTAGCGGGCGACGCAGATCTTCTTGGCGGCCTCACGCGCGGGCTTGAGGTATTCACGCGGGTCGAACTTCGAGGGATTCTCGGCCAGGAAACGGCGGATGGCACCCGTCATCGCGAGACGGATGTCGGTATCAATGTTGACCTTGCGCACGCCATATTTGATGGCTTCCTGGATTTCCTCGACGGGCACACCGTAGGTTTCCTTCATGTCGCCACCGAACTGGCGGATTTCGGCCAGCAGTTCCTGGGGAACGCTGGAGCTGCCGTGCATGACCAGGTGGGTGTTGGGCAGGCGGGCGTGGATTTCCTTGACGCGCTGAATCGACAGGATGTCGCCCGTGGGCTTGCGCGTGAACTTGTAGGCGCCGTGGCTGGTGCCGATGGCGATGGCCAACGCATCGAGCTGGGTGCGGCGCACGAAATCCGCAGCCTGTTCCGGGTCGGTCAGCAGCTGGTCGCGCGTCATGGTGCCTTCCGCGCCGTGGCCGTCTTCCTTGTCACCCATCATGGTCTCTAGCGAACCCAGGCAACCGAGCTCGCCTTCGACGGTGACGCCCAGCTTGTGAGCGATCTCGACCACCTTGCGAGTGACTTCGACGTTGTATTCGTAATCGGCAATGGTCTTGCCGTCTTCCTTCAGGGAGCCGTCCATCATGACGCTGGAGAAACCGAGGTCGATGGCACCCTGGCAGACTGCCGGCGATTGGCCGTGATCCTGGTGCATGACGACGGGAATGTGCGGATAGCTTTCCACCGCGGCCTGAATCAGATACTTGAGGAAGCCTTCGCCTGCGTATTTGCGGGCGCCGGCGGAGGCCTGCATGATGACGGGGCTGTCGGTCTCGGCCGCCGCTTCCATGATGGCTTGCACCTGCTCAAGGTTGTTGACGTTGAAAGCCGGGATCCCGTAGCCGTTTTCGGCGGCGTGATCCAAAAGCTGACGCATGGAAACTAGGGCCATGACTTGACCTCCTGAAATGAATGGGTTGAATGCAGAACCAGGTGAATTTTAAGGGTGATCACGAATGTTTGCTTGGACCGGCAGGCGGCATGCCACCCCCGGCGCGGCGCTTCACGCCTCGTGCCGCGCACGGATGGCGTTCTTGGGCCGGAATGCCTTGACGACGTCGTCGCGGGTTTCAACATATGGGCCGCCGATGAGGTCCAGGCAATAGGGCACGGCGGCAAAAATGCCCGCCACGACGACCTTGCCGTCTGCACTGCGCAAGCCCTCGAGGGTTTCCCGAATGGCCTTGGGCTGACCGGGCAGATTGATGATCAGGGCGGCGTGGTCGGGTGATTCACGCAAGACCGCGACCTGTCGCGACAGAATGGCGGTGGGCACGAAGGCCAGGCTGACCTGACGCATCTGTTCGCCAAAGCCCGGCATTTCACGCGTGGCGACATCCAGCGTGGCCTCGGGCGTGATGTCGCGCCGGGCGGGCCCGGTGCCGCCGGTGGTCAGGACCAGGTCGCAGCCCAGGACGTCGACCAGCTCGACCAGGGTGCGCGAGACCGTCTCCCGTTCGTCCGGAACCAGTCGTGTGACGAACTGCGGCGTCTGCACCAGCGCCGTTTCCAGCCAGGACTGCAGGGCGGGAATCCCTGCGTCCTGATATTGGCCGGAAGAGGCACGATCCGACACCGAAACCAGTCCGACGATCAGATCGTCAGAATGACGCCGCTGCAGGCGCGCCTGCTCACTCATTGCACGCTCCTGAGTCAACCATGTCGGATGGCGACGGTCTTGAGCTGGGTGAAGCCGTACAGCGCCTCGAAGCCCTTCTCGCGCCCGTAACCGGATTGGCCGGAACCCCCGAAGGGCAGTTCCACCCCGCCAGCCGCGCCATAATTGTTGACGAAGACCTGCCCGGCGCGCAGTTTCCGCGCCAGGCGGAACTGACGCCCGCCGTCTTGGGTCCAGACCCGGGCCACCAGACCATAGGGCGTGCCGTTGGCAATGCGGATGGCTTCTTCTTCGGAATCGAAGGGTATGGCGCACAGCACCGGGCCGAAAATTTCTTCCTGAGCCAGGCGGTGCTCGGGCGGCACGTCACTCAGCAGCACCGGCACCTGATAGAAGCCGCCGGACGGCGCATTGGCGTCCAGCTGCCCCTGGGCAGCGACAGAGATGCCACCTGAATCGGCATCATGCAGGAATTCCTTCACGCGGCCCAGCTGACGGGCATTGATGAGGGGGCCGCAATCCGGGTCGTCGGTGGCCGCGCCCGTGCGGGTGCTGCGGAACAGTTCGGCGAGCCGATTCACCACATCGGAATAAATGGCGCGCTGGATCAGCACGCGGCTGCCGGCCGAGCAGGTCTGACCCGCGTTCTGGATGATGGCGTTCAGCAGCACCGGGAGGGCGGCGTCAATGTCGGCATCGGAGAAAACGATCTGCGGCGACTTGCCGCCCAGTTCCAACGTCACGGGCACGAAGTTGGCCGCCGCGGCCTGCTGTACGGCCTGGCCGGTTTGCGGCGATCCCGTGAACGAGATGTGGTCGATGCCGGGATGGGCCGCCAGGGCGGCACCTGCCTCGGCACCCAGGCCGGTCACGATGTTCAGTGCGCCCGGAGGCAGGCCGTTTTCCGCCAGAATGGCCGCCACGCGCAGCAGCGACAGGCAGGCATCTTCGGCTGGCTTCACGACGCAGGCATTGCCGGCTGCCAGGGCGGCCGCCACGCTGCGTCCGAAAATCTGCAGCGGGTAATTCCACGGCACGATATGGCCGGTGACCCCATGCGGCTCGCGCAGAGTGAGCACCGTGTATTCCTGGGGATAGGGAATGGTCTGGCCATGCAGTTTGTCGATGGCCCCGGCATAGAACTCGAAGTAGCGGGCCACGGCCGCGGCATCGGCACGTGCCTGACGCGTGGGCTTCCCGGTGTCCTGCTGCTCCAGCGCGGCCAGCTCATCGGCGTGGTCCAGCAGTGCCTGGGAAAGACGCAGCATCAGGCGACTGCGTGCAGCGGGCGCCATGCGCCCCCAGTCTCCCTCGAATGCATGGCGGGCGGCCTGAACGGCGCGGCCGATCTCCGAACCGCCGGAACGTGCAATCTGTGCGAAGACCTCGCCCGTGGACGGATTCACCACGTCCACCGTGCGACCGTCGTAGGCCGCGGACCACTCGTTGTCGATGAAATTCATGTATGTCGTCATTCCTGCTCCTTATTGTGGCGCCGTCTGCAGACGGCCCCCGACGATCAGCCTGCGCTGGTTCGCTTATTGTTTCGCACGCTCCTCGAGAACGGCCACGGCGGGAAGCTTCTTGCCTTCCAGGAACTCCAGGAAGGCGCCGCCTCCCGTCGAGATATAGCCGATGTCCGGCGCAATGCCGTACTTGGCAATGGCCGCCAGCGTGTCACCGCCCCCGGCAATGGAGAAGGCAGGCGAACGGGCAATCGCCCGGGAGACCATTTCGGTGCCCTGTGCGAAGGCATCGAATTCAAACACGCCGACCGGGCCGTTCCATACGATGGTACCGGCTTTTTCAAGAATGCCGGCCAGCTGTTCGGCGGTGCGCGGCCCGATATCCAGAATCATGTCGTCGTCGGCGACGTCTTTGGCCGCCTTGACCGTACCGGTGGCGTCCGCGCTGATTTCATGGCCACAGACCACATCGACCGGAATGGGCACCTCGGCCCCGCGCGCCTTCATTTTTTCAATCACGGCCCTGGCTTCCTCGACCTGATCGGCTTCCACCAGAGAATTGCCCACCGGCAGACCGGCCGCCAGCATGAAGGTATTGGCAATGCCGCCGCCGACCACCAGCTGATCGACCTTTTCGGACAGAGCACGCAGGATGGACAGCTTGGTGGACACCTTGGAGCCGGCCACGATGGCCACCAGCGGGCGCTTGGGCGCACTCAGCGCGCGACCCAGGGCGTCGAGCTCGGCTTCCAGCAAGGGGCCTGCGCAGGCGACCGGCGCATATTGGGCCATGCCGTGCGTGGTCGCCTCGGCGCGGTGTGCCGTGCCGAAGGCGTCGTTCACGTAGACATCACAGAGCGCCGCCATCTTGCGCGACAGTGTCTCGTCGTTCTTCTTTTCGCCCGGGTTGCAGCGGCAATTTTCAAGCAGCACCACTTCGCCCGGCTGCAGATCCACCCCGTCCACCCAGTCCTGCACCAGGCGCACCGGGCGCTCGAGCAGCTCGGCCAGACGCTCGGCCACCGGCGCCAGCGAATCTTCAGGGCGGAGCTGCCCTTCCGTCGGGCGCCCGAGGTGGGAAGTCACCATGACGGACGCGCCTGCGTCCAGCGCCATGCAGATGGCGGGCACCGAAGCACGAACACGCGTGTCTTCCGTGATGCGCCCATCCTTGAGCGGCACGTTGAGGTCGGAGCGGATGAATACACGCTTGCCGGAGAGGGCGCCGGATTGCGCCAGAGAGGACAGGGTCTGGACGGTGGTCATGGTGCAATGCAATAGAAAGAGGGGGTGAAAACAAGGAAGGGAAGTTCCGAACACGCCACAACACGCGTTCCGAACTTCCCCGAATGCGGGTTGCCCCGCCCTGCTTCGCCGTCAGCCGGCGAAAGGCCGTTTACTTGGCCGTCATCAGGGCCACAGTGGTATCGAGCATGCGGTTGGAGAAGCCCCATTCGTTGTCATACCACGACGAGACCTTCACCAGACGACCGGACACCTTGGTCAGCAGGGAATCGACCGTGCTCGAAGCCGGGTCGTGGTTGAAGTCGACCGACACCAGCGGCTCGTCGGTGTAGTTCAGGATCCCCTTGAGCTCGCCTTCGGACGCTTCCTTCAGGATGCGGTTCACTTCTTCAACGGTGGTGTCACGCGATGCCACGAAGGACAGGTCGACCACGGAAACGTTGATGGTCGGCACGCGCATGGCAAAGCCATCGAGCTTGCCGGCCAGCTCGGGCAGCACCAGGCCCACGGCAGCGGCGGCGCCCGTGCTGGTGGGGATCATGCTCTGGGTGGCCGAACGGGCGCGACGCAGGTCGCTATGGTAGACGTCGGTCAGCACCTGGTCGTTCGTGTAGGCATGGATGGTGGTCATCAGACCCGTTTCCACACCCAGCTTCTCATGCAGGGGCTTGACCAGCGGGGCCAGGCAGTTGGTGGTGCAGGAGGCGTTGGAAATGACGGTGTCGGAGGCCTTCAGCACGTGGTGGTTCACGCCGTACACGATGGTGGCGTCCACGTCCTTGCCGCCCGGTGCGGAAATGATCACCTTCTTGGCGCCACCCTTGAGGTGAGCAGAAGCCTTTTCCTTGCTGGTGAAGAAGCCCGTGCACTCGAGAACGACGTCGACGTTCAGCTCGCCCCAGGGCAAAGCGGACGGATCGCGATTGGCCAGCACGCGGATGCGGTCGCCGTTGACGACCATGTAATCGCCGTCGACACCCACGGTGCCGGGGAAACGGCCGTGTGCAGTGTCATACTGAGTGAGGTGGGCGTTGGTCTTGGGGGCGCCCAGGTCGTTGATGGCCACGATTTCGATATCGTGCTTCTTGCCGCCTTCGTAGTGGGCACGCAGAATATTGCGGCCGATACGCCCGTAACCATTGATCGCCACGCGAATCGTCATTTCTGGATCTCCTGATTAAAGAACTTGTTCGACCGCTGCGGCAACATGTTCCGCGGTCAGGCCGAAATGCTTGAACAACTGGTCCGCCGGCGCGGATTCGCCGAAGGAATCGATACCGATCACGGCACCCTCGAGGCCGACATACTTGTACCAGCCGGCCGTCGCACCGGCTTCCACTGCCACGCGGGGCAGGCCCTTGGGGAGGACCGACTCGCGCCATTCAGCGTCTTGTGCATCGAAGAGCTCGGTGCAGGGCATGGAGACCACACGCACGGCCACGCCACGTTCCGCCAGCTGTTGCTGGGCCTGCAGTGCCAGGGCCACTTCCGAACCCGTCGCAAGGATGACGGCACGCGGATTCTCGGCGTCGCGAAGCACATAGCCGCCGCGGGCAATGGCCGCCACCGTGGATTCGTCGCGTGCCACAAAGGGCAGATTCTGACGGGACAGCAGCAGGGCCGTGGGGCCACCGTCTCGCACGGCCATGCCCACGCTGGCCGGACGCTGGAGGGCGCTGGCCCACGCCACCGCCGTCTCGGTGGTGTCGCAGGGACGCCAGACATGCAGATTGGGGATGAGGCGCAGGCTGGCAGCGTGTTCGACGGGCTGATGGGTGGGGCCATCTTCACCCAGACCGATGGAGTCGTGCGTGAACACATGCACCACGCGCTGCTTCATGAGCGCCGCCATGCGCACGGCGTTACGCGAGTAATCGGAGAAGGTCAGGAACGTGCCACCGTAAGGCAGATAGCCCCCATGCAGGGCAATGCCGTTCATGATGGCGGCCATGCCGAATTCGCGCACGCCATAATTGATGTGGCGTCCGAACTGAATCTGGCCTTCGCCGGCACGCACCGGAGTGACGCCCTTCCAGTCGGTCAGGTTGGAACCGGTGAGGTCGGCCGACCCACCCAGCATCTCGGGCAGGCGCTCCGCATAAGCCGTGAGCGCCACCTGCGATGCCTTGCGAGTGGCCATGGTTTCGGCCTTCTCGTTGACGCTGCGGATGAATTCCTGAGCCTGCTGCCCGAAGGATTCGGGCAAGTCGCCCGCCATGCGGCGCAGGAATTCCTGCGCTTCGGTCGGGAAAGCGGCGGCATAGGCGTCGAACTTGGCCTGCCATTCTGCCTGCTGGCGGGCACCCTGCTCACGGGCGTTCCACAGTTCGTAGACTTCGGCAGGGATTTCGAAGGGCGCGTATGCCCAGTCGAGGGCGGCGCGCGTGGCTTCGATTTCGGCGGCACCCAGCGGGGCGCCATGGACTTTTTCGGAGCCGGCCGCGTTGGGGGCTCCCTTGCCGATGACGGTACGGCAGCAGATCAGCGTGGGCCTGCCGCTCTGGGCGCCCTGCAGCTTGGCCTGGGCAATGGCGCGATCCACGGCGGCAACGTCATGGCCGTCGACGTCGCGAATCACGTTCCAGCCATAGCTCTCGAAACGGGCCGGCGTGTCGTCACCGAACCAGTTCTGCACCTTGCCATCGATGGAGATGCCGTTGTCGTCGTAGAGGACGATGAGCTTGGACAGCCCCAGGGTGCCGGCCAGCGAACACACTTCGTGCGAAATGCCTTCCATGAGGCAGCCGTCGCCCACGAAGGCGTAGGTGTGATGGTTGACGATCTCGTGCCCGTCGCGGTTGAACTCGCGTGCGAGCAGGGCTTCCGCCAGCGCCATGCCGACAGCATTAGCGATGCCCTGGCCCAGCGGGCCAGTGGTGGTTTCAACCCCGGCCGTCACGCCGACTTCGGGGTGACCGGGCGTGCGGGAATGCAGCTGGCGGAACTGCTTGAGCTCCTCGAGGGGCAGGTCGTAACCGGTCAGATGCAGCAAGGAATAGATGAGCATCGAGCCGTGCCCGTTCGACAACACGAAACGGTCGCGGTCGGGCCAGGTCGTGTCGGCGGGGTTGTGGCGCAAATGGCGCGACCACAGGGCCACGGAAATCTCGGCCATGCCCATGGGGGCGCCGGGGTGACCGGAATTGGCTTGTTGAACCGCATCCATGGAAAGCGCGCGAATGGCGTTTGCCATGGACATGACTTGGGCTGGCGTATGGCTCATTGGGTGATATGGAGGCCGGGGTGCAAGCGCTGGCACCCGTCTCTCAATAAAGAGTTTGCAAAGTGCCTGATTTTACCACCGCAAACCGGAGCAACCGGGCGAACCCCACCGCCTGGCCGAAAGGTATCATAGGCGCTTCCGTTTCCTTCCAACCTGCCCATGAGCCAACCCCGCTTCCATTGCCCCTTCCCCCTCGCGGCGCAGCAGCGATTCGAGCTGCCGGACGCCCTTGCCCATCATGCCGTGCGCGTGCTGCGCCTGCGCGACGGCAGCGACATCGTGCTGTTCGATGGTCTTGGGGGCCACTACCCGGCCACCCTCCACATCGAGGGCAAGCGTGCCTGGGCCACCACCGGCGACCGCGTCGACCAGGAGGCGGAACTGCCGGTGCGCACCGTGCTGGTACAGGGCATTGCCAGCGGCGACAAGATGGACTGGATCGTGGAAAAAGCCGTCGAAATGGGCGTGTCGCAGCTCGTGCCCATCGCCGCCCAGCGCAGTGTGATCCAGCTTTCGGGAGAACGGCGGGCCAAACGGCTGCAGCATTGGCAACGCATTGCCGTGTCAGCCAGCGAACAGTGCGGGCGGAATCGCATCATGGAGGTGACGCCGGTGCAGAGTCTGGAAGCTTGGTTGGCGCAACCTGAACCGGGTTTGCTGAGGCTCGCCTGCCACCCCGACGCGGATAGCGATCTGGAAGGCGCTGTGGTGGGTCACGCGGGCCCGCTGGCGCTGATGGTGGGGCCTGAAGGGGGATGGTCGGATGCCGAACTGGCCCGGATGAACGAACAGGGCCTGACCCCGGTGCGTTTCGGACGGCGCGTGCTGCGCACCGAAACCGCAGGCATTGCGCTGATGGCCGCATTGGCCGCCATCAGGCGCTGGAACTGAGCGGATTATTCTTCGGCGGAACCGGAATAAGGCGTGGGAGCGACACCGGGCTCGGGGTCGGGGTGACGGCCGGCATGAACGATGTGGAAGGCGAACACGCGCCCGTTGTTGGCCGCGTACTCGACCACATCCTTGCAGACGTTCTCGATGGCGACGGAATCGGCCTCCAGGGCCGGGTCGCCCGAATGCAGATTGTCGAACCACAGGAACAGACCGGTTTTCTGGTCAAGCACCGTGTCACACAGACAGTCATAAAGGGCGTCGAGATTGCCGCCGAAAAATTCGGGGAAATCGACCGCCTTCACCACGGCTCGCAGCACGGCTGAACGGCTGCGAGCGCGGTCGCAATCGACGATGAAGGTGGTCAGCCCTTCCTCTTGCGCGGCCTTGATCACTTCATCCTGCTTTGAGGACGAAACGTCCACCAAGCCACCTTTCTGCAATTGTTCCTGCAATGATTGCACCTGGCTCATCCGGGCGTCTCCTTGAAAAAAGCGTGCACTTCCTCTGCACGAC
>JAJUFT010000135.1 GCA_029263615.1 Alcaligenaceae bacterium
ACTTTCGTGACTTCCAGCATGCGGCTCACCACTTCAGGCGGTGTGGGCACGTAAGGCACGTCCAGCGACACCGCCGCCTGCACCGCAGGCGCAGCGCCCATGAAACCGACACCCGAAATCGCCACCAGCAGCGCTGCCCGACGCAGCCCCGCACAGGATAAAGCTCTCATCATGATGCCCCCCATCAGTCCGAAAAGGAAGAACCGTTATAACGGAGGCCAGCCGGCACTTCAATGAATGCCTACTCCTCGCGCGGCGGCGTCTGCGCCATGGCGTCCAGCGCTTCCTGTTCCGTCCGGTGGAAACGGACGTCCTCGCGGCGGGAAAACAGCATCTTCATGCGACGCTCGACGTCCAGCTTGGCCCCCACCAGGTGAATATCGATGCCCTGCCTGCGCAGACGGTCGAACAGACGCGTCAGCACTTCCAGGCCCGTGGCGTCGATCAGATTCACGCCCGTCATGAAGATGTAGACGGAGCGCAGGTCGTCGCGCCCTTCCACAAAATCGAGCACGCGTCGCTCGAAGGCGGGCGCAATCAGATAATCCAGAGAGCAGTCCGGCCGCAGCACCAGGCAGCCCTCGTGCAGGGGCGGCAAATTCCATAGATGCCGGTCGCGCAGACTGTGATCGGGGTGGCGCCCCAGCTCCACAATGCGCGGGTTGAGCCGACGGTAGACGAAGATCAGCAAAGACAGCACCAGCCCCGCGCAAATGCCCCAGTACATGGAGGGCGCCGCAATATAGGTCACCGCCAGCGTGGGCACCGCCACAAACAGGTCGCGCCGCGAGGTCAGCCAAAGCAGCTTCCAGGGCTGCCACTTGAACAGCCCCAGCACCGACGCCACCACCACCGCCGCCAGCACCGCCCGGGGCACCCAGGCGAGCACCGGCAGGCCCACCAGCAGCACGATGGCCACCACCACGCAACAGAACACATTCGACCAGCCGGTCTGCGCGCCGGCGAACAGGTTCAGCGCCGACCGCGAAAACGACGTGCTGGTGGGAAAGGCGCCGCACAAGGCCGCACTCAGTTTGGCCGCCCCCTGGCCAATGAGATCCTGGTCGCGGTCCCACCGCTCACCGCTCTGCGCATTGTCCAGCCGCGCACTGGCGGCCGTCTCCATGAAACTCACCAGCGCGATCACCAGGGCGGGAACGACCAGCTCCAGCAGCTGGTTCCAGCGCAACGCTCCGGGCCAGCCCAGGGGGGGAAAGCCGCCGGGCAGGGGCCCCACCACACTCACGCCATGGCGGTCCCAATCCCACCACCAGGCGGCAGCGGCCGTGAACACCAACAGAAAGAAAACAGCGGGAATGGACGGCCGCAACCGCTTGCAGGCCAGGATGAGGGCCAGCGACAGCAGCCCCAGGATGGCGGAAGGCGGGTGCCAGCCATGCACCACGCCGTCGCTCCATTGCAGCGCCAGCAGACCGGGCAACTGCGACGTGATGATGAGCAGGGCCGCCGCCTGGGTGAAGGCCATCAGCACCGGCGCAGACACCAAGTCCATCAGCCAGCCCTGGCGCAAGGCCCCCAGCGCCATCTGAAATACCCCGCTCAATAGCGCCAGCCAGCCGGCGAGCAGCACCCACTGGGCGCTGCCGGGTTCGGCCATGCCCGACAGGGAACCAAAGATCAGCAGACAGGTCAGCGCCGTGGGGCCCACTGCCAGCCGCGGCGTGGCGCTGAACAGCGCCGCCACCAGGGTGGGCAGCAAGGTGGCGTAAATACCGGTCACCAGGGGCATGCCCGCCAACCCGGCATACGCCACACTTTGCGGCAGCGCCATCAGCCCCACCGTCAGGCCCGCGAAAAACTCGCGCTCGAACAGCTTCAGGGTCAGACGGGGCCAGTTCAGGAAAGGCAGATAACGCCGCATTGCCAGATTTCTGCTTGTGGTTCACCGGGAAGAGAGATTGTCGCATGAAGGGCGTGGGCGCCGATTGCCAGGCCTCCCAGAAAGCGGCCGCACCGGACGCCGCCAGCAACTCCGGTATGATCGCGTTTCAAATGGTTTCAAGACGGTGGAGTACGCAAGTGGGGTACCAAACAACTGGGGAGATCAGCACAGGGAACTGGTATTTCACTGCGCCCTGGGCTCCTGTCGCGCTCAGGCGCGGCGATCCGCTTGGCCTGCGCGCCGGCGCAGATTATTTTGCAGACCTTCTCGCACCCGGCCTCAGCAACGGAACCTCCGATGCAAGGTGGATCACCTTGCTCTCGTGGTGCCTCAAATGGTCGCACATCGTATGGCAGAAAGCGCAGAGCGGAGCGCTTTCACGCCGCGACGCCCAGCGAGCGCGTTATGCGTGGCTGCGCCCGCTTGAACTGCTCTGGATCGCCCGCGCACTGCAGGCCGGGCAAAACGACGGACAGCTGCGGGGCAGACGCAGTGTGGAACGCTGGCTCGCATCCCATTGCAGGCTTGCCGATTTTGCAATGAGCCACGAGCAGTTCCGCCGCTACCGTCAGATCGGCACCTATGGCGCTTATCGCGTGGCATTCCGCTCACTGCCCGGCCTGGCCGATGACAATGGCTGGACCCCTGGCAGCAAAGCCCTGGCGCTCGCAAACATTGTCAATGAAAGCCTGCCCGAAGATGCACGGCTCGAGGAGGCGCACTTCGAACACGGCACGCGCTGGGGCGTCTGGAGCGAACACAACAAACAGGCACGGTACTGGATCGAACGTGGCTGGGCACACTGGGACACCGAAGCGGGTCAAGGCCTCTTGCCCACGAAAAATCGGGATATCTGGAAGCCCGTCACCAAGGCAGAACGAGACCTCCTTGCCCCCACGCTATTCGGAGCGGACTCCGTGCGACGAACGGTGATCGAAGTGCTCTCGCGCGCAAAAAACCCGAGATCACACGCCGACCTCTGTCGCGAACTCGCTCATTCATCGACGCTTGCAAAGACCTTGGCAAGGAAGCCCGCACGCAGCTCGGCCTCCCCGGCCGATTCGCTCGCCGTACTCCCCGCATTCACCGATCTCGCTGACGCAGCGATGGCGGCGATGCGTTTGCTGTGGCTTGCGATCAACCAGGATGGAGAAGACCAGGCGCCCGCGATTGAAAAGCTTGTGCGCTCGGAAGAACTGAGGACCGGAATCGACCAGCTTCGCATGGCAAGCGAAACCTGGTTGAAAGAGACGAAATGTCACGCCTTCCCTCACAAGCAAACCGCTGACCAGCTTGCGCTGGCGATGCGCCAGGAAAAATCACCGACCGCGCAGATCCGGGCGTTGGTCGGTCATCACCAACGCCAGGGAGGCGGAAGGCGCTGGTTTGTTGAGAAAGCCGGAAAACTTGTCCCCCTGGCCGCCAATACGGGAATTGCCACGAGCGACTATCGGTTCAGGCTACGGCCACTTTGCCTGCTGGCCGCCCAGTGCAACGTCGCTGACATGACAGCGGTGAAGGGCGTCTTCAC
>JAJUFT010000056.1 GCA_029263615.1 Alcaligenaceae bacterium
CTTTCCAGCGAGCTGATCCCGGAAGTGGAATGCCTGAAGTCAAATGGCTATTTGATTGCGGTGGATGATTTCGGCACGGGATATTCCAATCTGCGCTCGGTCACCCGGCTCGCGCCGGACCGGCTCAAGATAGACCGCAGCTTCGTGCATGAACTGGAAGAGGCCAGCCTGCGTTCCAATCTCATTCCCGAAATGGTCGACATCGCCCGGGCCATCAATGCACAGATCATTGCCGAAGGCATCGAAACCATGAACCAGGCGAGGCTGCTGACCGTCGCCGGCGTGAGATATGGACAGGGCTATGGCCTGGCGCGGCCCATGCCGGCGGATGCCTTGGGGGCCATGATGCGCCAGTACTTTGCCACCGCCTAGACCTGCCAGCGGCCTTCGTGGATATTCTGCAGCCAGAGGGCGCAGCTCAGGGACTTCGCATCGGTGATGGCACCGCTGCGGCAGCCCTCCAGAATCTCGTCAACCCGCATCACGTCAACATGCAGGAATTCGTCTTCGTCGAGCTGCCGGGCCCCGGCTGTGAGGCCGCGGGCCACGAAGATATGGAGCACTTCATCGGAATAGCCCACTGCCAGATGCATCTGTCCGGCTTGCACCCAGTCATGAGCGCTATACCCCGTTTCCTCGAGGAGCTCTCGCTGCGCGCACACCAGGGGCGATTCCCCGGCGTCGAGTTTGCCGGCAGGAAACTCCACGATGAGCCGCTGTACCGGGTACCGGTACTGCCGGATCATGACGACCCGCTCATCGTCCAGAAAGGCGATCACCACCACCGCGCCGGGGTGGCGTACGTACTCGCGTATGCCCTCCCGTCCATTGGGCAGGCGCACCGTATCACGCCTGACCTTCAGAAAGCTGCCTTCGTAGACCGATTCACTCTGGAGGGTGGTTTCGGTGATGTCCGTTACGTCACGGCTCATGCGCAGAGGTCCTACTCAAGGGGCCGGGTTGGGATAACGCTGGTGTATGGCCTTGATGCCCTCCAGCACATCTTGCGACAGCTCGACATCGACACTGTCGATGTTTTCCTTGAGTTGATCGAGGTTGGTGGCGCCGATGAGGTTGCTGGTGACAAAGGGCTGCTGGTTCACAAAGGCCTGCGCCAGGATGGCCGGCGACAGACCGTGATCGAGCGCCAGCTGCACATATTCCGCTGCGGCTTTCTCGGCCTGCGGCTTGGAGTAGCGATCGAAGCGCGTGAACAGGGTCATGCGGGCCCCTTCCGGCCGCGCTCCATTCAGGTACTTGCCCGTCAGCACGCCCATGGCCAGCGGTGAATACGCCAGTAGGCCCACCCCGTCAAGGTGACTGAACTCGGACAAGCCACACTCGTAAGTGCGATTCAGCAGGTTGTAGGGGTTCTGGATGGAAACAATGCGCGGCAAACCCCGGGTTTCGGAGTACTTCAGGAACTGGGCCACGCCCCAGGGCGTTTCGTTGGACACGCCCACGTAGCGGATCTTGCCGGCCTTGACGAGATCGCCCAGCACTTCCAGGGTTTCCTCAATGGGCACGGTGTATTCATCCGTCCGCCAGGGGTAGGCCGGACGACCGAAGCACATGGTGGTGCGGTCGGGCCAATGCAGCTGATAGAGATCAAGGTAATCGGTGCGCAGCCGCTGCAGACTGGTGTCGACGGCCTCGGTGATGTTCTTGCGATCGAGCCGTACCTTGCCGTCGCGGATGTGACTCGGCCGCTTGGGGTCGCTCGTGGGCCCCGCCACTTTGCTGGCCAGCACGATTTCATGACGGCGACCCGTCTTCGCCAGCCAGCTGCCGATATACGCCTCGGTACGGCCCTGTGTTTCGGCACGGGGCGGCACCGGATACATCTCGGCGGTGTCGACCAGGTTGATGCCGCGCGATAGCGCGTAATCCAGCTGCTCGTGCGCCTCTGCCTCGGTGTTCTGCTCGCCCCATGTCATGGTGCCCAGCCCGATCAGGCTGACTTCAATGTCGGTATGGCCCAGTTTGCGATACTTCAAGATCTCCCCTCCGTTGAATGATCAAGTGGAACTCGCAACATACTATCTGCTCGAAGCCGGTAGCGCCACGGGTCTGTTGAATTGACGATTCTTGAGTTGTATTGTCGACTACCCACTCTAAAATCCAGAAAGAAATATTCACTAACATTTGGAGAGCCGACGTGTGCGCACGATCTGCCACGCGACGTTCCTCAGGCGCCATCCCGTAAACCGACAACGGCCATTGCTCACCGGAAGATCCCGAATGTACAATTTTGATGTCATCTTTCTGATCCTGGGTTCCACCCTCTCTGAAGAGACTCACCCCTTGTGGCTGTTGCAGAAGCAGGCATCGGAAAGCGGATTCCACACTACCATCGCCACACAAGCGCAAGACATCCGGTCCATGGCGGAGCGCTTGCGAGTCATCGTCGCCGACGTCCCCGAGGACGCCTCCGACCACCATCTTCTGCACCACAACCTCAACCGGCTCAAGAACGCCCGCCCGCTCCTGCTGAACCGGGAAACCTGCCTGTCACTTCTTGAGCAACCGCGAAAATTCCGCGACCTGCTGATCTCCGTTTCCCTGGCCTATTCCGGCGAGCCACCTGGCGAACTCGGTCCTTCCCCGCCTCATTGAACCCAAGCTATTGATAAATAAATATTTTTTGTTACCATGGAAGGTCGGACATCCACATGGAGGTTACAATTTGTTCAAACTCATCCTTCCAGAATCCAGCTTGAAACGCACCGCCCGGCGCGGCGGTCAACCCTCGGTTTCACATCGCCTGCTTCGGCGCCTGCGCGCCTGGCGGCGCTCCTTTGGCCGCGCCCACTCGGCCACGCATTCCCCCGCCGCGCGGCCACACCGCTGATGCGCGCCCTTTAGGCACATCCCAGCTCACATTGAGAAAGGGGTTTCCCCGAACGACGCGCATCACCTCAGGTGGTTGCGCCGGTACACCTCAACGCCCATCGCCTCGATCTGTTGCTCGACCATGACACGAAACGGTCGCAACAGTGGACGAAATTCGCCCTGAGGTTCCAGGCATTCCAGAGCACGAACCAACGCCTCGATCGTCGATACGGCGGCGGGCTCGCTCGCTCGTCGGATCCGGTATTCCGAGGGCGCACCGGCCGGTAGGCTCAGACGTGGAAGCGCGTGCAGCACGGGGTTCGCGCGGATCAGCTGCCGTGCCTGGCGCCAGGTGCCATCCGGCACCAGCAGCATCGACGGCGTGTCCCGTGGTGCCGGCTCCGTTTCGACCAACACGCCGTTCTCCGCGGCCGGGAACAACAGGCAGGCCGGGCCTGCCTGGGCGAGCACGCCTTCCAGCGCGGGGAATTGCTCCCCCACCCAGAGTTCGGCATGGCGCAGACCCAGTACGGCCAACCGTGCCGTATTCATGGGATGGCGTGCCTCATCGGGGTGCTGCAGGACGATGACCCTCGTGCGGTGTTCCACCACGGGAACATGAGGGCACAGGCAATGGCTCTGGGGCCGCTGACAACGGGCGCAACGCGCGCGGCGGGAAGGGGTGTCGGACATACGCGCAGTGTACGAAATTGCCCATCGCAACGTTGCAAAATTTCATCGGCGAAGCCACGACCCTGCCCTGAAAGATTGCCGCAAAGCCAGTAAACTTGCGCCTCGCCGCGCATTGCCACACTGTATCTCCGGGTCATCCCCGAAGCCTCCGGTCAAACAAATTTAACACTACATATAGTGCAGCATGTTATTATGCGCACTACATTTAGTACCCCGCAGCCAGCTCCGCCACACGCGCAGGAAGGCCTTTTTTCGCCTTTTTCCTGCGTTTGCAGACGCCGTGAGCGGCTCGCCCGGATCGTTCAACCCTGGACAGCATCCACCCAGATGCGCGGCATCCGTCCTGAGAATCAAGAGGTTTCCATCACATGAATCAGACATCCATCATGAAAGTCACGAAGCGGGATGGTCGTACCGAACCCATTGATCTGGACAAGATCCACCGCGTGGTGGACTGGGCGGCAAAGGGCCTCGACAATGTGTCGGTCTCGCAGGTCGAATTGCGCTCCCACATCCAGTTCTACGATGGCATCCGCACCGGCGACATTCATGAAACCATCATCAAGTCGGCAGCCGACCTCATTTCCGAGGAAACGCCCGACTACCAGTATCTGGCTGCCCGCCTGGCCATCTTCCACCTGCGCAAGATCGCCTATGGCCAGTTCGAACCGCCCCATCTCTACGATCATGTGCAGCGACTGACCGAGCTGGGCAAGTACGACCCGCACATTCTCGAGGACTACAGCCGCGAAGAGTTCGACGAGCTGAACCGTCACATCGACCACTGGCGCGACATGAACTTTTCGTACGCCGCCGTGAAGCAGCTCGAGGGCAAGTACCTGGTGCAGAACCGGGTCACCAAGCAGATCTACGAGAGCCCGCAGTTCCTGTATATCCTGGTGGCAATGTGCCTGTTCTCGAAGTATCCGCGTGACACCCGGCTGGACTTCGTCAAGCGCTTCTACGACGCCGTCTCCACCTTCAAGATTTCCCTGCCGACGCCCATCATGTCGGGCGTGCGCACGCCCACCCGTCAGTTCAGTTCCTGCGTGCTGATCGAATGCGACGACAGTCTCGACAGCATCAATGCCACCACGAGCGCCATCGTGCGCTATGTGTCGCAACGGGCGGGCATCGGCATCAATGGCGGCCGCATCCGCGCGTTGGGCAGCGAGATTCGCGGTGGCGAAGCGCAGCACACCGGCTGCCTGCCCTTCTTCAAGATGTTCCAGGCCGCGGTGAAATCGTGCTCGCAGGGCGGTGTACGCGGCGGCGCGGCCACGCTGTTCTACCCCTTGTGGCACCTCGAAGTGGAATCTCTCCTGGTGCTCAAGAACAATCGCGGCGTCGAGGAAAACCGCATCCGTCACCTGGACTACGGCGTGCAGATCAACCGCCTGATGTATGAGCGCCTGATCAAGGGCGGCAACATCACCCTGTTTTCGCCGCACGACGTGCCCGGTCTGTATGAGGCCTTCTTTGCCGACCAGGACGAATTCGAACGCCTCTACGCGCAGTACGAGCAGGATCCCTCCATTCGCAAGCGCACCCTGCCGGCCGTGGAACTGTTCTCGCTGATGATGCAGGAACGTGCCGGCACCGGCCGCATCTACATCCAGAACGTCGACCACTGCAACACCCACAGCCCGTTCGACCCCACGAAGGCCCCGGTGCGCCAGTCCAATCTCTGCATGGAAATCGCGCTGCCGACCAAGCCGCTGAATGACCTGAACGACCCGGACGGCGAAATCGCCCTGTGCACACTCTCCGCCCTGAACCTGGGGGCGCTGGAGTCGCTCGACGAAATCGAAGGCCTGGCCGACCTGATCGTGCGTGCGCTCGACGCCCTGCTCGACTACCAGGATTACCCGGTGAAGGCAGCATTGAACGCCACCGAAAAGCGCCGCTCGCTGGGCGTCGGCGTCATCAACTACGCCTATTACCTGGCCAAGAACGGGGTCCGCTATTCCGACGATTCCGCCCTGGCGCTGACCCACCGCACCTTCGAGGCGATTCAGTACTACCTGCTGAAGGCATCGGTGCAGCTGTCGCGCGAGTACGGCCCCTGCAAGGCCTTCGACGAAACCACGTACGCGGCCGGCATCCTGCCCATCGACACTTACAAGAAAGACCTCGACAGCATCTGCAACGAGCCCCTGCATCTGGATTGGGAAGCCCTACGCGCCGACATTCAGAAGCACGGCCTGCGCAATTCCACCCTCACGGCCCTGATGCCGTCCGAAACCTCGAGCCAGATCGCCAACGCCACCAACGGCATCGAGCCGCCGCGCGGCCTGGTGTCGGTCAAGCAATCGAAGGACGGCATCCTGCGCCAGGTGGTGCCCGATTTCGAGAAGCTGAAGGATCAATACGAACTTCTGTGGAGAATGCCCAACAACGACGGTTATCTGAAGCTGGTGGGCGTGATGCAGAAGTTTGTCGACCAATCGATTTCCGCCAACACCAACTACGACCCGCAGCGCTTTGAAGGCGGCCGGGTGCCCATGAAGCAACTGTTGCGCGACCTGCTGCTGGCCTACAAGTACGGCGTGAAAACGCTCTACTATCACAACACGCGCGACGGTGCAGACGACCCCAATTCCGAGTTCGAGGACGATTGCGCCGGCGGGGCATGTAAGATCTGAGGAAAAATTCCATCATGAGTTACAGTATTTTTCCCAAAATCGACAACGACCAGCTCAAGGAACCCATGTTCTTCGGGCAGCCGGTCAATGTCGCCCGCTACGACCAGCAAAAATACCCGATCTTCGAAAAGCTGATCGAGAAGCAGCTGTCTTTCTTCTGGCGCCCCGAGGAAGTCGACATTTCTCAGGATCGCATCGACTACCAGCGGCTGCCCGATCATGAAAAACACATCTTCATCAGCAATCTGAAGTACCAGACGCTGCTCGATTCCATTCAGGGGCGCAGCCCCAACGTGGCCCTGCTGCCGCTGGTCTCGCTGCCGGAAGTGGAAACCTGGATCGAAACCTGGGCGTTTTCGGAAACCATCCACTCGCGCTCATACACGCACATCATCCGCAACATCGTCAACGATCCCTCGTTGATCTTCGACGACATCGTGCGCAATGAGAACATTCGTGCGCGCGCCAGCGACATCTCGTTCTACTACGATGACCTCATCCGGGAAACCATGCTGTATTCACAGCTGGGCCCGGGCGAGCACACGCTGAATGGCGAAATCATCAAGGTCGACCCCTACACGCTCAAGAAGAAGCTCTATCTGTGCCTGATGAGCGTGAACATCCTGGAAGCCATCCGTTTTTACGTGAGCTTTGCCTGCTCCTTTGCCTTTGCCGAGCGCAAGCTCATGGAAGGCAATGCCAAGATCATCCGTCTGATCGCCCGGGACGAAGCACTGCACCTGACCAGCACCCAGCATATGCTGAACATCATGCGCTCCGGGCAGGATGACCCGGAGTTCGCCCAGGTAGCCCAGGAACTGAACGACCAGTGCCACGAAATGTTCAGGCAGGCGGCCGAGCAGGAGAAACGCTGGGCCGAGTACCTGTTCCGTGATGGCTCCATGATCGGGCTGAACAAAGACATCCTCAGCCAGTATGTTGAATACATCACCAACATCCGCATGGCTGCAGTGGGCCTGAAGCCGGCTTTCGAGAGCGCCAAACACAATCCGATTCCCTGGATCAATACCTGGCTCGCCTCCGATACGGTGCAGGTGGCGCCGCAGGAAGTGGAACTGAGCTCCTACCTGGTGGGCCAGATTGATTCTGAAGTGTCGGCGGATGATCTGAGCGGGTTCCAGCTGTGACCACCATCCACACCACGGATAAAACCTTTCAGCTGCTGAAGGGCGAATCCTTGCTGGATGGCCTGGAACGCACCGGTCATGAAGTGGAGTACCAGTGCCGCAGTGGTTACTGCGGCACCTGCCGGCTGACCTTGCTCGCCGGCAATGTCAGCTATGACGACCCGCCCCTCGCCTATCTGGGGGCCTCGGAAATTCTGCCCTGCTGCTGCAAGGTGACCGAGCCGATCCGCATCGAGTGTCGCGCCGGGCGCCAGGGGGAACTGCCCGTGGATACCGACCAGTACTCGCTCGACATCTGACACCGTCTGCATGCGACTGACTGCCAGCCAAGTCCTCTCCCTGATATTGGTCACCCTGATCTGGGGCATCAACTGGACCGTCATGAAAGTGGGGGTGGGCGACCTGCCCCCACTACTGTTCCGGGCAGCCTGTCTGTGGCTGGCTCTGCCCGTGCTGGCCGGTTTCATGCTGTGGCGGCGCCTGCCCTTCCATGTCCCGCGCACCGAACGTCTCAAGCTGCTGTACCTGGGCTTCGTCAATCTGGTCGGCTGGAACATGCTGATCATTCTGGCCATGCCCCTGCTCTCGAGTGGTCGGGCGGCCATCCTGGGCTACACCATGCCCGTCTTCGCCGCCATTGCCGGCGCCGTGCTTTACAAGACCTCCATGCAGGCGCGGCACTTCGTCGGCATGGGCGCCGCCCTGACCGGTTCGGTGCTGTTGCTCTGGCACGAAATGGAGGCGCTGGCGGGGCGACCGACCGGCGTCTTTCTCGCCCTCAGCGCCGCCCTGCTCTGGGGGACGGGCACGCAGATGTTGCGTCATGCGCGGCTCTCCACCCACACCGTGACCTTCACCTTCTGGACGGTGCTGCTGGGGGCGATCGTGCTCTCGCTGTGCGCGCTGATCTTTGAACTGCCCGACTTCCGCTGGCCGGGAACGCCCGGCCTGCTGGCGGTGATCTACAACGGCCTGCTGGCCCTCAGCGTGGCGCAAGTGGGGTGGTTTCTGCTGGCCAGGGAACTTCCCCCGCAGGCCTCCACGCTGGGCGTCATGCTGATTCCGGTCATCGGCGTCTTTTCAGGGGTGGTGCTGCTGGGCGAGCCACTGCATTGGCAGGACATCGTCGCCGTCGTCCTGATGCTGCTGGCCATGTTTTCCGTACTCTGGCCGGCCAAGGCGCCATAGACGGCGACTCCGTGTCGCCGTTTTCCGACAGCGCGATTCCATCCGGAATACCCCCGGTCCAGAAGCGTTCCTCCAGCGCTAGAATGATTTCGTGTGTTAGTGTCACAAGGAGGCCCCATGCAGATTCTGCAGACCATACAGGCCCATGTCGCAGCGATGCGCCTACCCTTGTACGCGGTGACGCTCAGCGCCGTGGCCCAGCCCGACACCCCGCTCATGCTGATTCTTCATTGGCACGGCTTTCACCGGGAGGCCCCCATGCGCCTTCCTGGCGTGGACATCCCCCTACGCTCCGTCGCCGGTTCGGCACTGCAACTCGACGCCCCCTGGCGTGAAGTGGAAGCCCTCGACGACGCCATGCTCGATGCGGCCTGGAAACTGGGCGCGTGGGATCTGGAGCGCGTCACCCACCGCCCCTGGTGGCGGCTGAACGCCCCCCTGGAAGAAACCGTGAATTGTCATCGCGCCTTTGCCTGTTACCCGGGCGAGGCGGACGACCGACATGTGGTCGCCAACGCCAAGGATCAGGCGGAACTGGTTGAACTGGCTGCCCTGCGCGGCTATGTCCGCTGGCTGTTCCGCCCCCGGGCCTGCGGTATCTGGAAAGAAGTCGATGACGACGACATCACGCTCGAGGCCGACAACCGCCGCAGCAGCCCGTGCCCCGTCAAACCGGCCGCATTCGACCGCCATCGGCCCGGAAAGCGGCTGTACCGCCTGGGGCGGGCCGGAACCTTCATCCTGCGGGGTGGCCGCGGCTTTCAGCTGCGTCCGGCCTCCGACTGAACGCCAGGCGTTCGGCCCGCGCTACTGCGGGAAGGCCTCGCGCTCCCGCTTGGCGGCATACATGGCCTGGTCGGCGTGCAGGATGAGGCTGTCGGCATCGTTTCCGTCAACAGGGAACACCGCGGCACCAATACTCGCTGAAATGCGGGCTTTGCACCCGGCCACCACGAACGGCTCGGTCAGGGCCTGCTCCAGCTTGCGTGCCACCAGCGCGCAATCCTCTGGCTCGGCAATGCTGAACAGCACCACGGCAAATTCGTCCCCGCCGAAGCGGGCCACCGTGTCTTCGGCCCGCATGCTGGCCTGCAGCCGGAGGGCCACCTGCTTCAGCAGCGCATCGCCCACGGCATGGCCGAAGTTGTCGTTCACTTCCTTGAAGCCATCCAGGTCGATATACAGGACGCCCGCCATGCGGTCATGGCGGCGCGCCGACGCCAGGGCATGTTCCAGACGATCGTGGAACATGTTGCGATTGGGCAGGCCGGTCAACACGTCGTGCATGGCATCGTGCGCAAGCCGCGCTTCCAGCGCCTTGCGTGCGGTGATGTCCTGCATCACCACCACCAGATACGCCACCTCGCCGCTCTGCGTCCTGACCACCCCCCAGGTTTCACAGACCCAGACGGGAGACCCATCCTTGCGCAAATACTGCCGTTCGGTTTCCGGCGAGGCATCCTCCGCAGTGGTCCGCTGCCGTTGCGCGGCAAACCGCCGTGCCTCCTCTCGACTGCCGGGTTCGATCAGGCCAAACAGGGAACGGTCGATCAACTCGCCCTTTTCAAAACCGAGCATCTCGTGCAACTTGCGGTTCGCTCCCAGAATGCGGCCGTCACGGGTGACGTGCGCAATGCCGGTGGCGGCCTGGTCAAACGTGGCCCGGTAAAGTGCCTCGCTCTCGGCGAGGCTTTCCGCGGCGCGGCGGCTCCGCTGCAGCAGCATGATCAACAGGAAACCGAACAGAAACACCACCACGGTGGCCGCTGTGGCCACCATGAGGTAATAGCGCCGGCGGTGCTCGACAGGAGCCAGCTCGTCTGAATGAGACGTTCCGACCGCCACCACCAGGGGATAATCCTCGACCTTGCGGTAAGCCACGATACGCGCCACGCCGTCCAGGCCGCGACCATCGTGGACATAGCCCCCGTCACGCGCCTGCTCCAGCAAGTCCAGGCGCGCGAGCGAACTCTCGCTGGAAATCAGACCGCTGTCTGCCCCCACTTTGCGGCTGCGCACGACGCCATCCAGCCCGATGAGTTCGAGCATGTCCTGCCCACCCAGATAGGCCTCCTTGTAAAACGCGGTGAAATCCTCGGGCGTCACCGACATCACCACGATGCCGGCGAAGGAGCCGTCGTCACGGGTCATGCGCAGGGACATGGGAATGCGCACCTGGCCGGAAACCCTGCCAACGACCGGCGCGTTCACATAAAGCCTGTCGGTCGCGGTATCGCGTTGAACCATGAAGAACGGCCGGTCCGCGTAGTTCACGCGCACCTCGGGCATGGTGGAATCCAGGGCATCGCCCCGCTCATCGGCCACGGTGATGATGGTGAAGATGTCCTCGCGAATGAGGCCGTCTTCCAGCCACTGACGCAAGTTCACACTGCCGGGGTCGCGCAGATATTGCTCGCGCACGAAGGACGCCACCTGCTCGGCAGACTTCAGGGTTCGATGCACCTGCTGCTCGAAGGCAATAGCCAAGTTCAGGTTTGCATCCTTTGCCGCCGCCACGGCATGTCTGCGTTCGGCGTCGACACGCTGAACCGTGGCCAGCCAAATCCCGATCACCACGATGGCACACAGCAAGGCAACGATGACGCTCACACGCCCCGTGACACGCTGCCATCCGGACAACATCAAACAATTCTCCTCATGATTCGAAACGATGTTACCGTGTTAGTGTCACTTTCTGTATCAAATCTGCCGCATTCAAAGCTTCAAGTTATTTGAACTGCGAAATTTTCTGCAGTCCAAGCATATGCGTTTGCAAATAACGCAACACCCCGTCCGCCACCCAGCGCCCCTGCGCGAGGCAGGCCGTGAGCAGATACCCGCCCGTGGGCGCTTCCCAGTCGAGCATTTCACCCGCCGCAAAGGTGCCCGGCAGCGCGGTGAGCATCAGGGACGCATCCAGTGACTCAAAGCCGACGCCACCGGCCGTGCTGATGGCTTCACGCAGCGGCCGGGCTGAGCGGATCTGCAGCGGCAGCGCCTTCACCGCATGAGCCACACGCATGGCATCGGCATAACCCTGCGCACCCAGCACTTCTCGTAGCAGGGCAGCCTTCACCCCTTTGAGGCCGAGGCGGCTCTGCAGGTGGCTGGACATGGAGCGCGCGCCACGCGGCCGCGCCACCGCGTCCAGCACGGCCTGCGGGCTGCGGTCTGGAGCCAGGTCCAGGAGAGCGGTCGCCTGACCAGTGCGGTTCAGCGTATCGCGCAAATGCCGCGAAAGTGCGTAGACCAGACTGCCTTCAACCCCGTATTCCGTCACCACGAACTCACCCTTGCGGGTGTGCACCTCCCCCTGCGCATCGACATACGAGAGTGTCACCGGCTTGACTTCGGCGCCCGCAAAGCGTTCCTGAAAGTGCGGGCTCCACTCGACCTCGAACCCGCAATTGGCGCTCTGCATCGGTGTGACCTTCACCCCGCGGGCCGCCAGCCACGGCACCCAGGCTGCGTCCGAGCCCAGCTGGGGCCAGCTCGCGCCCCCCAGTGCGAGCACCGTGGCATCAGGGCGCAGCGTGAACTCACCATCGGGCGCGGTAAAGCGCAGTTCGCTGGCTTCGTTCCACCCGAGCCAGCGGTGGCGCAGGCGCAAACGCACACCGGCTTGGCGCAGCCGGTGCACCCACGCCCGCAACAAGGGGGCTGCCTTCATGTCGACCGGAAACACCCGGCCCGACGAGCCCGTGAAGGTCTCCACCCCCAGATCGGCCGCCCACGCCCGGACGGCGGCCGGAGGAAAAGCGTCGAGCATGGGCTTGAGAAGGTCGATACGATCGCCGAAACGCGCGCAAAACTGCTCGTAGGGTTCGCCATGCGTCAGATTGAGGCCGCCAATGCCCGCGCGCAGGAATTTGCGACCCAGCGAGGGCTTGGCTTCGAAGACTGTCACGCTCACCCCCGCGCGCGCAAGCCGTTCAGCAGCCATCAGACCACTGGGGCCGCCGCCGACGACGGCAACGTGGGGGGATTCAGGATGGGACATGGGAGAAGATTTCCTGGACGCAGGCGTAAATCATAATCCAAGGCACCCCGACCCAAGGTCTGGCACACTCCGGGGTATCCTTGGGCTTTGTTCTCAATTCCTCGGGAAAGTTCAGAATGGCCTCTCTTGCTCGCCCCCCTGCCACCTCGTCCGAACTCTCCGCCGCCTACCGTGCTGCAGCCCAGCGCGAACTGCAACGCACCCGCACTGGCGCCGTGATCGTGGGGCACAAGGTCGGTTATACGAATATCGGCGCCTGGCAGCGTCTGGGCGCCACCGAACCCATGTGGGGCGCGATGTACGACGACACCGTGATTCAGATCGGGCGGGCCGGCGGCACGTGTTCCCTGGCGCCCTTCGTCGGGCCGCGCATCGAACCGGAGATCGTCCTGCACTTTGGAAAAACGCCCTCACTGCAGGCAACGCTCGAAGACGTGCTGGACTGCGTGGACTGGATGGCGCAGGGTTTCGAAATCGTCCTCACCCCCGCTGACGGGGTGCCACCCACGGTGCCTGAGGCGATCTCGATGGGCGGCATGCATGGCGCCCTGCTCGTCGGGCACCCCCGCCCGGTCGCAGAACTGGGGCCGGATCTCAGGGCCCGGCTGGAAGCGGTGCAGCTTGCACTGTATTGCGATGGCAGACTCAAGGAACAGGGCGCAGGCAGCAATGTGTTGGGCAACCCCTTGAATTCCGTGCTCCATCTGATGCAGGGCCTGGCCCGCGAGGGCCGGCCCCCTTTGCAGGCGGGGTCGATCGTCACCACCGGCACCCTGACCGCCGCCTTCCCCATCGCGGCCGGCGAACGCTGGACCACCCGACTGACCGGCCTGGACCTTCCCGACCTGGACGTCCGCTTCGAATGAGTGTGCTTGCGGCTCAGCTTTCCGACTGAATCTGATCGATGGCGCGCGCCAGGCGATCGACCGTGCCATCAATGTCCGACCATTTGTCCAGGCCGAACAGGCCGATGCGGAAGGTTTTGAAGTCGGCCGGCTCACCGCACTGCAAGGGCACGCCCGCAGCAGCCTGTATGCCGACGGCGGCAAATTTCCTGGCCGACTGAATGCCGTCATCCTCGGTATAGCAGACCACCACGCCCGGCGCCTCGAAGCCGGGCGCCGCCACACTGCGGAAGCCCTTCTCGCGCAGCAGGGCTCGCACTCTGTCGCCCAGCTGCTGCTGGGCAACGCGCAAATTCTCGAAGCCACGCGCCTCGCCTTCGGCCATGACGTCGCGCAGCGCCAGAAGCGAATCGGTCGGCATGGTGGCATGATAGGCAAAGCCCCCCTGCTCGTAGCTTTCCATGACCTGCAGCCACTTGCGGAGGTCGCAGGCAAAGCTGGTGCTGGTGGTGGAATCGATGCGACGCCGGGCCTCAGCGCCCAGCATCACCAGCCCCGCGCAGGCCGGGCCAGACCAGCCCTTCTGCGGTGCGCTGATGAGAATGTCCACACCCGCTTCCTGCATATCGACCCAGATGGCGCCGGATGCGATGCAGTCGAGAACGAACAGCCCACCGTGCTCATGAACGGCATCGGCCACGGCGCGCAGATAGGCCGGCGGCAGCATGATGCCCGAGGCGGTTTCCACATGAGCGGCAAAGACGAGGTCGGGCTTGTGCTCGCGGATGGTGGCCACCACCGACTCGATGGGCGGGGGCGAGAATGGAGCCTGCGGCCCGGATTCCTTCTGTTCGGCCGTCAGCACGGTGGTGCTGGCGGGAATCGACCCCATGTCGAAGATCTGGCTCCAGCGAAAGCTGAACCAGCCATTTCGAATCACGAGGCAATGCTTGCCGGTGGCAAACTGCCTGGCCACCGCCTCCATGCCGAACGTGCCACTGCCGGGGACCACGATCGCCGACTCGGCGCGGTAGACCTGCTTCAGGGTGCGGCTGATATCGTTCATGACGCGCTGAAAGCGCTGGGACATATGGTTCAGCGCGCGGTCGGTGTAGACCACCGAATACTCTGTCAGGCCGTCAGGATCCACATGGGGAAGCAAACCGGGCATCGTGTTCTCCTCTCTTCTTCTTGGCAGTCGGACTGCCATTATTGAATGCGAAGACCGTTTCGGCAATCGTCGTTCGGAGCGCTTCTGACCCGCCGATTGCCGGACCCGTTCCCTTCCGCTGCGGTTTCACAAGGCCTTCAGGGCCGCCGTCGCAATGGACGCGGCATCCACGCCGAAATGACGGCGCAATCGGGCCCGGGTGTCGCTCAGACCAAAGCCATCCGTGCCCAGGCAGCGATACCGCCGCCCGTCCGGCAGGTAGGCCCGCACCGATTCAGGCACCAGCGTCACGTAATCGGTGGCGGCCACAATCGGCCCTCGCGTGTCCGCCAATACCTTGCGAAGATGGCAGGCATCCAGTGATTCATCGGCTTCCTCGAGCCGCCTGCCCTCCCGCGCCAGCTCACACCAGCTGGTCACGCTGACCACGTCCACGGAGATGCCCTGGGCGGACAACTGTTCGGCAGCGCGGATCACTTCGGTCAGAATCGCACCTGAGCCCATGAGCGTCACCCGCTGCGGCGCCGAACCCTGGGTCGTGCCCTGGGCGGCATAATGGCCGAAGCGATACGCACCCTTAATGATGTCGTCTTGCGCCCCTGGCGGCAGGGCGGCCTGCACGTAGTTCTCGTTCATGACCGTCAGGTAGAAGAATTCATCCCGCTGCTCCACCATCATGCGCTGCATGCCATACGCCAGGATGACGGCCAGCTCGCCCGCAAAGGCCGGGTCGTAGGAACGGCAGTTGGGCACCGTCATGGCCCAAAGATGGCTGCTGCCGTCCTGATGCTGCAAGCCTTCGCCCGCCAGCGTGGTGCGCCCCGATGTTGCGCCGATCAGGAAGCCGCGGGGTTTCTGGTCGGCCGCCGCCCAGATGAGGTCGCCAATGCGCTGGAAACCGAACATCGAGTAATAGATATAGAAGGGCAGCATCGCCAGGCCGTGGACGCTGTAGCTGGTCGCGGCGGCCACCCAGCTGGAGATGGCACCTGCTTCGCTGATGCCTTCCTCGAGGATCTGTCCGTCCAACGCTTCCCGATAGCTCAGGATGGACCCGATGTCTTCCGGCTCGTATTTCTGTCCCACGCAGGAATAGATGCCCACTTGCTTGAAGAGATTGGCCATGCCGAACGTGCGGGCTTCGTCCGCCACGATGGGTACGATGCGCGGGCCCAATGCCTCGTCGCGCAACAGGCCGCCCAGCATGCGCACGAAAGCCATGGTGGTGGACATCTCGCGATCCGACGGCTCCAGGGCAAATCTGGCATAGCTGGCCAGCGGGGGCACGGGCACCGGCTCGCAGTCAGTATGGCGCGCCGGCAGGGGGCCGCCCAGGGCGTCGCGGCGTGCCTTCAGGTAGCGCAGCTCGGCGCTGTCCGGCTCGGGACGATAGAAATCCAGGCGCAGCGCCTGTTCATCCGTCAGCGGCAGCGAGAAACGGTCGCGGAACTGCAGGATGTCGGTGTCCTCGAACTTCTTGTTCGAATGGGTGTTCATGCGGCCCTGGCCGGCGCTGCCCATGCCGTAGCCTTTCTTGGTATGCGCCAGAATCACGGTGGGCCGGCCTTCACAGGCCATGGCGGCGGCGTAGGCGGCATGCACTTTGACCATGTCGTGGCCGCCGCGCCGCAGGCGGTCGATATCCTCGTCCGTCATGCCCTCCACCAGGCGGGCCAGGGCCGGGTTCTGGCCGAAGAAATGTTCGCGGTTGAAGCGTCCGTCGTTGGCCGCGAACGTCTGCATCTGCCCGTCGACCGTTTCCGCCAGGGCCCGCATCAGCACGCCGTCGGGGTCGCGAGCGAAAAGGCCGTCCCAGTCGCTGCCCCATAAAACCTTGATGACGTTCCAGCCGGCGCCCAGGAACAGGCGTTCGAGCTCATCAATGACCTTGAAATTCCCGCGCACCGGGCCGTCCAGCCGCTGCAGGTTGCAGTTCACCACCCACACGAGGTTATCCAGACGCTCGCGCGCCGCCAGGGTCAGGGCGCTCATCGATTCGGGCTCGTCCATTTCTCCGTCGCCGAACACTCCCCACACCTTGCGGCCGCTGCAATCGAGCAGGCCTCTATGCGTCAGATAGTGCATGAACCGCGCCTGGTAGATCGAACTGATGGGTCCGATGCCCATGGAGCCGGTGGGGAACTGCCAGAAGTCGGACATCAGCCAGGGATGCGGGTAGCTGCTGAGCCCCCTTGCCCCGGCTTCCGGGCCGCCCAGCTCCTGCCGATAATGCGCCAGATCCTGTTCACTCAGGCGGCCCTCGAGAAAGGCACGCGCATAGACCCCGGGTGCGCTGTGCGGCTGAAGGAAGACAAGATCACCGCCGAAACCGCCGGGCCTGGGGTCACGCGCCCGGAAAAAGTGGTTGAAGCCGACTTCGAAGAGCTCGGCGGCACTGGCGAAACTGGCGATATGCCCGCCCAGTTCGCCATAGGCGGCATTGGCGCGCAGCACCATCGCCAGGGCATTCCAGCGGATCATGGCGCACAGGCGCTGCTCCGTAGCCAAATCGCCAGGGTAGGCCGGCTGACGGTCGGCCGGAATGGTGTTGACATAGGGCGTGCCCAGCAGGGGGCGCCAGTCCACCTTGAGTTCCACGGCCATGCGATGCAATTCGTCCAGCATGAAGGCCGCGCGCGCCTGCCCATGTACCTGAGCCAGCGCCGCAAACGATTCGCGCCATTCCGTGGTTTCTTCGGGATCGACATCATGCGCATCGGCAGACCGGTACTGTTCGTCAGCATAAGCGGAATGCACTGGCGGGGAAAGCAGGGAGGGGATGGAAGTGAAAGCGTTCATGGCGTACCTCGGCTGAACACAAGATCAAGACGTTCATTCTGCGCCAGCGGCGGCCAAATTTGCTTTCAAAGCACCGCCGCCCTGCACGACCTTACAGCATAAAATTCCATGAAATGTCGACCCTGAAGAATAAAACACTTGGAAAACCATGAAACTGGATTCAATCGACCTGAAGATCCTCGATGAGTTGCAGCGTGACGGCTCGCTCAGCAATGTGGAACTGGCCCGCCGCGTGCATCTTTCGCCGTCCCCCTGCCTGGCGCGCGTCAAGGCGCTGGAAGCCGCAGGCATCATCGAACGCTATGTGGCCATCGCCAATGCAGCTGCGCTGGGGCTGGGCCTGAACGTGTTCATCTCCATCAGTCTGAAATCCCAGGACAAAGCCGCGCTCAATCAGTTTGAGCAACGCATCTGCGAGCACGATGAAGTCATGGAGTGCTATCTGATGACGGGGGATTCCGATTACCTCATCCGGGTGGCCGTCAAGGACATCGCAGCGCTCGAACGCTTCATCATCGACCAGCTGACGCCCATCCCCGGCATTGACAAAATCCGCTCCAGTTTTGCCCTGAAACAGGTGTCATACAAGACGGCTTTACCCCTGGGCCGCTGAGAGGCCATTCAAAGCGCTTGGCGCGGCGGGGCACGGCACGACGATTGCCCAGTTCCGGCTCCCTCGTGGTCCAGACTGGCGCCGTCCCGGCACCGGCATCTGGCCCCATTCAAACCGGGAGCCCAACATGCCGAGTCGCAAAGATTCTTCCTCCCCGCCGCCCCGATCCCCGGCCGACGACACCGCGCGGGCAGCCGATACTGCTTACGGTCGAACGGACAGTGGCCCGGCTCTCCCGCCCGGCAGCAACAACCCGCCCACCGAACCGGTGCAGAAAGCCGCTGCCCTGGCTGCCATGACCGCCGGCATGCCGTACAACCCGACCAAGCCGGGCGAACACGGTCGTGAAAATGCCCTGAATCCGCAAGCCGGAGCGACCTCACCTGCGCCGCGCCCTTCAATGCCGCCGGCAAGATCACGCCGGTCTTCGTGCGCTTTTCCACCGTGCAGGGTGAGCGCGGCTCCAAGGACACGGCTCGCGACGTGCGGGGCTTTGCCGTCAAGTTCTATACCGACGAGGGCAACTGGGACCTGGTGGGCAACAACATGCCCGTCTTCTTCATCCAGGATGCGATGAAGTTTCCCGACCTGGTGCATGCCGTCAAGCCCGAGCAGCACCAC
>JAJUFT010000059.1 GCA_029263615.1 Alcaligenaceae bacterium
ATCATGGTCACGAGTCTTTGTTTTTCTCGTACTCGCTGCATGATTACATTAGGCGGGAAAGTGACACACTGCTTGATCCTGCCGGCCAGCGCTTTTGACTGTTAGCGCCAACCCGCAGTTACTTACGTCGCAGAATGGAGCAAGTCACGGGGAGGACGTCCGTATACCTGTCTGAACATTCGACTGAAGTGGGAAACGTCGCTGAACCCATAACGAAAAGCGACATCCGTCACGCGTCGCATGTGCCCATCGACAAGCGCCAGTCGCGCCGCCTCTAGCCGACGCAGCCAGACCCAGCGCATCGGCGTAATGCCGCTTTCGGCAAATATCCGACTTAGTGTTCGCTCCGATACTTTGACTGCTGTTGCGATGCGCTCCACCGTCAACGTGGGGTCATCCAGATTCGATTCGATATAACTCTTGGCCAGTTCGAGCACCCTGTTCCTCTGGGTAGCCTTCTCCGTGTCGCCTGCCATTTGCACCTGGATCGCAGCCCCGAGCAAGTCATACAGGGAGTCAGCAAACTGCGTGGCCACCGACGGCGGGAGGTCGTCCGCCAATTCCAGGCGCGCGGCTTCCTGAATCATGTTCGACAGCAGGCTGGTAATGGGTTTGTCTGGCCTGAAGCGCACGGCGGTGTACCGATCGGCAAGGGGGGCCCGGTAAAGAAGCTTCCGACGAGGAATACGCAATAGGAGAATCGATTCAGGCGCCAGGGCATACGAAAAGGGGCGCTCGGCGTCGTAAAGCACGATATCGCCCTTTCCCACACTGGTGCTGCGACCAAACTGTGAAATCTGTCCCGTGCCGGATTTCATCAGGGAAAGCAGAAAGGTTTCGTTCGGATCGCGCCTCATGTGCGTCGCCGTCCTTTCCCACTTATGCTGCGGGGCCGACATGCTCGACACTACCAAATCGCCTATCTGGCGCGCCGAGAACGTTCCATTGAAATCTTGCGGGCTGTCAATGCGGCTGTGGGCTGGCACACAATAGCTGCATACCACCTCGTTCCAGTACTGCGGCCGCAGACGTGCGTCCAGCCCCTTGGTGGAAAAACTCAGATTCACTTTGTGTCTCCAACAAATCGTCCTGAAGAAAGCTGCAGATCGATTTTTTTGTGATGCAGCTCGGCCGCTCGTGTTGTGACGCGCGGCCGTCATGGTGGTGAATCATTATTCTTCTTTAACTTGCTTTAGGCAACGGAAGGTTCGTTCCGAAACGAATCTGCCCCCGGCCTCGCGCATGGATCGCCGGATGTATGCGTCGCTGAAGGCACTATCGTTAACCATTCGCCAAGATGGAGGGCGACACACTCGCAAGTTTCGACCTCGAACATCTACGGATAAGCGCTTACTTTCTTGACGAAACATGCGGGCTGGAAGAGTCTCCCCATACGCAGGACGTCATGCTCACAGGCCCACGCCACCAGATGAGCTCCTCACCACATCAGATCATCAGGGATTTGGTAGTCTGCATAGGGGTCATCCTCGGCCGGGATCGTATCGGCCTTCTTGACCCGTACGACAATGTCGGGATTCCGCTCGGCGATTTTGTCGGCGACGACCTTGGGCACCAGTTCGGTGGCCTCTCCCAGGCGTACGATCACCAGCTGGCCCGCTGCCAACTGGTCGCGCACGGCCGCCGACACGTGGATGCGCTCGATCTTCGTGCCAAAGGTGAAGTTGTAGGCGATATCGCCGCCTCCCCTCGGCTGACGGCTCTGCTGCACCATTTGCACGATCTGCGCATGAATGGCCTTCTTGCGCGCTTCCTCGTCTCGCTGGGCGTTGAGCTGCCGCACGATCTCGCGCTCGCGCTCGCGCGCCTCGAGCACCGCCTGCCGAGTTTCATCGACGCTTTGCGTGCCTGTGCGGCGCTCCTGCTTCTTCTGCTGCGTCTTGACCTGATTGACGCGTTTGACCTTTTTCTGGTCGACCAGACCCGCCCTCAAGAGCTGTTCCTGCAACGAGACCATATCCTCAGATCGCCTGTCGTGAAATGCGTCGGGAACTGGCCCCACGCGAGTGGATGAATGCCTTACAGTTTAGCCTCACCGGCTCCGGTGTTACGATCGCTGATCTTTCCTGAACGCCCTCACAATCCCCATGGCCTTGCGCGCAACCGTTCACAAAGCGGAACTCAACATTGCTGACAACGATCGTGGCTACTATGGCAGCCACGCCGTCACCGTCGCCCGACATCCCTCGGAGACAGACGAACGGATGATGGTGCGCCTGGTGGCCTATGCCCTGTTTGCCGACGAAGAAGAGACGCTGGCCTTCACCCGGGGTTTATCCGAAACTGACGAGCCGGACCTCTGGCGCAAGGATCTGACCGGCGCCATTCAGCTGTGGGTGGAAACGGGCCTGCCCGACGAGCGACGTCTGCTCAAGGCCTGCGGCAAGTCCGACGAAGTTGTCGTGATTGCCTATGGCCGCAACGCCGCCCTTTGGTGGCAAGGCGTGGAATCCAAACTGGAACGAGCAGCCAGGCTGCGTGTGCTCTGTCTGGATACCGCCGGCACGGCTACCCTTGCCACCATGGCAGACAGGAAAATGACGCTGAACATCAACATTCAGGACAGCATCGCCTGGGTCTCGAACGATGACGCTTCAGCAGAAGTCAGGATCGAAACACTGCGCTGACTTTCCGTGCGCATCAATGGCTACGTCGCCCCATTCAATTCATACAAGTCATTTCTGAAAGGGATAAAAGACTTCGCATGACGCTTCTGGACGAGATACGCCTGAGGACAGCTCACGTTACCCAATCCGAACTTCTCCAGCTGATGGGGTACGCCTCTGTCAGTGAAAAGACGCTGTCTCAGCTGCAGCGGGTGCTCGACGACCCTCATCTGGGATTGGGCCAGGCTTACTTCGACTTCAAATTCAATTCGGAAGGGTTCCTGCGCAAGCTCTGTCAGGTGCTTGGCCTTGGCCACATCGACGTCGACCACACCATTGATGCCATCAAGCGCGAGCTGCAGGAAGATCAACGGGCTTTCAAGCCCTACCTTTTCGTTGATACCGAATTCCGCAGACAGGGACAGTCCATTGCCATCTTGGCGCTATGTGAATGGATGAGGCGTCTCGACTTCCCTCAGCAATTCTGGCGCAAAACTCTGGTCGACCAGGTGGAGGCCGCCAGGCAGCGGGTGCGGGAGCACATGAAAAGTACGCTCGGCGAACTGGGCGTGTGGGGCAGCATCAAGCGCTACAGGTTTTATTACACAGAAGAAGACTGCGTGATTCTGTCGACCACCGGGGATATTGTGGCCGACTCGAAGTTGCCACCTGCCGCCAGGGCAACATTGGTGCCGGGGGTCGATCGAGTGCTGCGATTGGATGGTGAGGATGACACCCCTGAGGGCTGAATAGTCTCGGGCGGTGTAATGCCCCTTTGATTTACAAGGGGAATTTTGGTGGGCGGTACTGGGTTCGAACCAGTGACCCCTGCCGTGTGAAGGCAGTGCTCTACCACTGAGCTAACCGCCCCATGCTGGAAGCTGAATTTGAAAGCGTCGCGCTTTCAAATACCTGCCTCAGATAGGAAGACAGCGATTATACAACATCTTCCACAGTCTGCAAGTGCAGCGTCACTCGGCAGCCACCGCGTCAGGCGCAGGTTCCAGGCGACGCCAGACGCACTCCCCCTTCACCGCCTTGTCCAGCAGTTCGAGGTAAACCTGGTGTTCGGCGAGCTCCTCGGAGGAGGCCCGCACCACACGGAGCACGCTGGTGTCAACGGAGGGCAGCCCACCCACACCGGACGACACCGACTGTGTCTCCTCCTGGAAGTCCATCAGCAGTGCATCCTGACCACGGGTCATGGCAAGCCAGACTTCCGCCAGCAACTCCGAGTCGAGCAAGGCGCCGTGCAGGACGCGGTGCGCGTTTGAAATGCCGTAGCGCTCGCACAGGGCGTCCAGCGAGTTGCGCTTGCCCGGGTGCAGTTCCCGTGCGTAGAGCAGCGAGTCGGTGATTTTTTCGCAAAGGTCGCGCACTGGTGGTTTGCCCACCCGGCGCAGTTCCGCATCCAGGAACTTGCAGTCGAAGGCGGCGTTGTGGATGATGAGCTCGGCGCCTTCGATGAAGTCGATGAACTCCTGATAGACCTGCTCGAAGCGGGGGTGCTGTGAGAGGAATTCCGTGGTCAACCCGTGCACGGCCAGCGCTTCCGGATCGCTGTCACGATCCGGGTTCAAGTAAATGTGCAGATTCCTGCCAGTGAGCTGGCGGTTGACCATCTCCACGCAGGCGAGCTCAACAATACGGTGACCCTGTTCCGGTTCCAGACCGGTGGTTTCCGTATCGAGAATGACCATGCGGCCGCTTGAAGTCTGCATATTCTGAAATATCTGAAAAGGTAGGCGGAAGGCCCTCATTGTAAGGCCCTGCCGCCACGCGCACGAACGCCGGCTCAATTGAGCCGGCCGCCGCTGACCTTGCACTGAAGCCCCTTCGGGGAAGGGGCCAGTTCCTAATGGCTACCGTGCTTCGGGGCACTGGGCACCGGCGCAGCCGTTCCCCCGCTTCCCGCCTGGCTGGCACTGATCATGGCCTCGGCCTCTTCGACCGATACCACCTTGCGGCGCTTGCCACCAATGAGCGTGTAGGCGACAGGCACGACAAACAGCGTCAGCAAGGTCCCCAGGGTCAAGCCACCGACCAGCACCCAGCCGATCTGCTGGCGGGACTCCGCACCGGCACCGGTCGCGTAGGCCAGAGGCAGAACGCCCAGCACCATGGCTCCCGTGGTCATGAGAATCGGGCGCAGGCGCAGCTCGCAGGCCTCGATGACCGCCTCATACATCTCCTTGCCTTCGTCACGCAGTTGGTTGGTGAATTCCACGATCAGAATGCCGTGCTTGGTGATCAGCCCCACCAGTGTGATGAGACCGATCTGGCTGTAGATGGACAGGGTCCCCCCCGTCAGCCACAGCGCCAGCAAGGCGCCCGTCATGGACAGCGGCACCGAGAACATGATGATGAGCGGGCTGCGCCAGCTTTCAAACTGGGCGGCCAGCACAAGGTAGATGAAGGCCAGGGCCATCAGGAAAATCAAATAGATGTTGCCGGACGAATCGCGGAATTCGCGCGACTGGCCGTCCAGGTCGGTCTGCACCGTGGGGGGCAGCAGATCCCGTGCGACCTGATTCATGTGATCGAGCACTTCGCCCATGGCATAGCCCGGCGCGATGGCCGCTTCGATCTTCACCGCACGCAGCCGGTTGAAGTGGTTCAACGACTGGGGTGCAACCGATTCCTCGACCTCCACGAAGTTGGCCAGCTGCACCATGCTGCCGTCGCGGGCGCGCACGTAGATATCGTGAATGTCGGACGGTGTGGCACGGTCCTGGCGCTTGACCTGAACAATGACGTCATACTGCTCGCCGCTGTCGCGGAAGCGGGTCACACGGCGCCCACCGAGCATGGTCTCGAGGGTACGTCCCACCTCATCGACATCCACCCCGACGTCGGCCAGCTTGTCCCGGTTCACCCGGACCTTGAGCTCGGGCGTGTTGAGACGCAGATCGGTATCCAGGTTCTGCAAACCCGGGTATTGCGCCAGCTTGTCCATCAGCATGTCGACCATAGCCGCCATTTCCGGGTAGGACGCCTGGCTCATGACCACAAAGTTGATGGGTTTGGACGTGGCACGCTGACCGAAGGAAGGCGGGTTGGAGGGGAAGGCCCGCACGCCGGGAATGGCCGCGAATTTGGGTTGCAGCTCCTGCGCGATCGCCTGCTGGCTGCGTTCACGTTCTTCCCACGGTTTGAGCCTCAGGATCGCGAAGCCGTCCGTGACGGTGGGGAAGCCGATCACCGACTGGACACCGCCGGTTTCAGGCACGTCGTCGTACAGGGCTTCGATCTGCAGCAGGCTGCGCTGCGTGGCTTCCAGCGTCGACCCTTCGGGCGCCGTCACCACCCCGAACACCACGCCCCGGTCTTCAATCGGGGCCAGCTCGCTTTTCACGACCTTGAACAGCACGCCGCTGCCGGCCGCCACCGCCAAGCCAAGCAGCACGACCAGGAAGCGATGCCGCAGGGCCACCGTCAGCGCAGAGCGATAGCGTCGGGTGAGCCCCTCGAGGAAGCGCTCGATAAGAACGTAGACCTTGCCATGATTGTGCTGGTGCTTGAGCAGCGTGGAACACATCATGGGGGTGAGCGTCAACGCAACGAAGCCGGAGACCAGCACGGCGCCGGCCAGCGCCAGTGCGAATTCGATGAACAGCCGGCCCGTACGGCCGGTGGCAAACGCCAGCGGCGCATACACGGTTACCAGCGTGAGCGTCATGGCCACAATCGCAAAGGCAATTTCCCTGGAACCGAGCAAGGCCGCCTCCAGCCGGCTCTTACCTTCCTCCATATGCCGATAGACATTTTCCAGCACGACAATCGCATCGTCCACGACCAGACCGATGGCCAGCACCATGGCCAGCAGCGTCAGCGTATTGATGGAAAAGCCGAAGAGATACATCAGCCCGAAGGCCCCGATCAGCGAGACGGGAATCGTGACGATGGGAATGATGCTGGCGCGCACGCTGCGCAGGAAGAAGAAGATGACCAGCACCACGAGGATGATGGCTTCAATCACCGTCTTGTAGACGGAATCGATGGAGCGCTGGATGAACACCGAACTGTCGTATGCCACCTGCAGAGACATCCCCGAGGGCAGGTTCTCATTGATGAGCTCGATTTCCTTGCGGACCTCCCGGGAAAGATCCAGCGGATTGGCCGTCGACTGCTTGGTCACGCCGATGGTCAGGCTAGGCTGCCCATTGAGACGGGCGGAGACCCGCTCGTCGGCCGGCCCCACGCGCACTTCGGCAACTTCGCGCATGCGTACGGGATAACCGTTGACGGTGGCCACGACGATGTTTTCGAATTGCTCGACCGTCTGCAGGTCGGTGGTGGAGACCACCGAGAACTCGCGATCCAGGGATTCGATCCGCCCTGCGGGAATCAGCACGTTCTGCTCACGCAGGGCATTTTCCACGTCCTGAACGATCAGCCCGTAGCCGGCGAGTTTGTGGCGGTCGACGTAGATGCGCATGGCGGGCAGACGCTCCCCGAACACCCGCACTTCCGCAGCGCCCGGCAGCACCGAAAGCCGCGTCTTGATGTAACGGTTGATGTAGTCGGAGGCCTGCATCTGCGACATCTCACCCGTCATCACACCGATATAGACGATGGGCGTGGAATCGGCTTCCACCTTGCTGATGACCGGCTCTTCGACTTCATCGGGCAGGAAGCGGCGCGCCCGCGAAACCTTGTCGCGCACTTCGGCCGCCGCGGCATCCGGGTCGCGCGAGAGATGGAACTTGACGTTGATGAAGCTGACCTCGCTGCGGCTGCGCGAGGTCATGACATCGACCCCCTCAATGCCGGAGAGCTGATCTTCCAGCGGCTTGGTCACCTGGGATTCGATCACCTCGGGCGAGGCACCCTTGTATTCGGTACGCACCGACACCACGGGTTCATCGATGGCCGGATATTCACGAACCGTGAGGCGATCGTAGGAAATCAGCCCGATGAGAACAATGATGAGCGACAGCACGGTGGCGAAAACCGGGCGTCGTATGCATGTCTGTGGCACCTGCATCGCGGTCTCACTTCAAAAAGAGGGGCTGTCTCAGGCCCCGGGGGGCGGCAGTATTTCGACCTCGATGCCGTCGCGCACCTTCTGCAGGCCGGACACAACGACTTGGTCACCTTCCTGCAGGCCGTTGACGATCTCGACATTCACGCCCAGGCGCTGCCCGATCTCGACGGCCACGCGCTTGACCACGCCGTTCTCGACGCGATAGACGTACTGGGCATCACCGGAGGGTGCCAGTGCGCTTTCGGGCACGACCAGCCCCATGGACTCATCCAGTTCGAGGGTCACGCGGGCAAACAGCCCGGGGCGCAGCATGTTGTCGGGATTCGGCACGTTGGCGCGCAGCAGCAGGGAACGGCCACCGACATCCACCTGGGGGCTGATGGCACTGACACTGCCCCCGCGCTTGAAACCGGCAAGCGCATCAAAGGTGACCTCGAGGCGGGAACCCACCGTCACGGCATTCAAAAATTGTTCGGGAATGCGGAAGTCGACATTCAGCGGATCGATGGACTCGATCGGGACCAGGTCGGTGCCCGGCCCGACATAATCGCCGATGGACACTGTTTTCAAGCCGACCAGCCCCCCGAAGGGGGCGCGGATGGCAGTCTTTTCCAATTCCGCTTCCGCCAGCGCCACCGCGGCCTGCTGTACGGCCAGGTTGCTGGCAGCCTCGTCGCGCGCCTGGCTGCTAACGAAGCCCTGCTTGCTGAGCTCGACCGAGCGGCGATGCTGGCTGCCGGCCAGCTTCAGGTTGGCCCTGGCCTGTTGCAGCTTGGCCTTGGCCACGCTGTCATCCAGGCGCACCAGCACCTGGCCTTTCTCGACCTTGCCGCCTTCGGCGAAATTGATCTCGACGATGCGCCCGCTGATTTCCGGGCGCAGCATGACGGAATCACGCGAACGCAGGGTGCCCACAGCCGAGACTGTTCGCTCGAGACGCACCTTGTCGACAGACGCGACCTCGACCCTCACCTTGGGAGCCGGCTTGGCCGCGGGAGCAGCAGGCTGGGACGGCGCTGCCACGACCTGGCCTGCCCCCCCTTTCTGCATCCACCATTGGGCGCCCCATGCCCCCAGACCGGCACCCACGGCCAAAACCAGTATCAAACCCGCCTTCGAGAACTTCATCAGAGTATTTGTGATCAGGTTAGTGTTACAAGGGGCTGCGCCCATCCGTTCGCCCGAATTAACAGACAAGTCAATGAATGTAGCACCGAATGTTTACCGCGCGTAACTGCGGATAACGCAGATATTGCAGTGCGCTTCATCGAGATGGAAGCCTCCGGCCGGCAGAGCGGAGATCAGCGTTTTTCCAGCAGCCGGACTCCCTGGTTGGCCAGCGCGTCTGCGCGTTCGTTTCCGGGGTCGCCTGCGTGGCCTCTCACCCAGCGCCATTCGACTTCGTGCTGCGCCACGAGGGCGTCAAGCGCCTGCCAGAGATCGGCATTGCGCACCGGTTTTTTGTCGGCCGTCCGCCAGCCCCGGCGCTTCCAGTTGGGCAGCCACTCGCTCATGCCCTTCTGCACGTATTGCGAGTCGGTGTGAATGATCACATGACACGGACGCTTCAATGCCTTTAGAGCCTCGATCACGCCCGTCAGTTCCATGCGGTTGTTGGTGGTTTCGGCTTCACCGCCGAACAGTTCCTTCTCGTGGCGCCCGTGGCGCAGCAGCGCGCCCCAGCCACCCGGCCCCGGATTGCCCTTGCAGGCACCATCCGTCCATATTTCGACAGCCTGGCCGCTCATCTTGCATCACTCACTTCATGTCCCCTGGAATATTCCTTGTTGAACTGGCGTCCCGTGGCCACAGCCGCTCTTCGTCTCATCGCCTTGCGCTTGCGCTTCCACTCAGGACCCACCACGGTTGCGCCGGCCACCCGTTTGACAGCCGACACCACATAGACGGCGCCACATATCGGCCACCACCGGTCGCCCGCCTTCTCCATGAAGGCCCAGCGCGTCAGCCATGCATTGGTGAAGCTCGGCGGTGCGTAGCAGCCGAAGCGGCCACGGTCCATCTCGAAGGACAGCAGCTTGAACCAGTCCTTGAGCCGCGGCAACGAGACCTGCAAGGGCGCCGGAACGGGCACCAGTGGGTCGAGCGCCGGCAGACGTTCACGCAGACCCCACAAGCTCCATGGATTGAAGCCGGAAATCACGACCCGGCCTTCCGGCACCAGCACACGCTCGATCTCGCGCAGCACCTGGTGGGGGTTGGTGGCGCATTCCAGCCCATGGGGCAAGACGATGAGATCCACGCTTTGCGTGTCGAAAGGGAGGGTTTCCGGCTCTGCGACGACCAGCGCCCGGCAGGTGCCCGAGGCGGGCTCGATGCTGGTGCAGACCTGATGGGGGATGCGGTTCGCTTGGAGCAAATCCCAATGCGGCAGCCCTATTTGTATGGCATGATAACCAAATGCATTGGCGACCATGCCACTGATCTGGGCGTTTTCCCAGGCTGCCACATAACGGCCCTGGGGTGTGTCCAGCCATTCTTCCAGCTCAAGTATCAGCGCTTGCTCCACCCATTCCCTCACTTTTTCCCATGGTAAACAGCCAGCTTGTTCCCCTGCCCGCTCTCTCTGATAACTATATATGGTTGTTGCGCAAGAACGGTGACGCCATTGTCGTGGACCCGGGCGAAGCCGCTGGGGTGGTTCGCTATCTTGAACAGCACAGCCTCAGACTGCGGGCCATTTTACTGACACATCACCACGGCGATCATGTCGGCGGTGCCCGCGAGCTGCACGGGCTCACCGGCGCACCCGTCTACGGCCCCGAACGCGAAACCCTGCCCATCTGCCACCACCGCCTGTCCGAGGGCGATACGGTACAATTGCCCGATTTTGGCTTGACCTTGACCGTGCTCGATGTGCCCGGCCACACGGCGGGACACATTGCCTATCACGGTCGCAACGAGGAAGGCACGGCCTTCCTGTTTTGTGGCGACACGCTCTTTGCCGCCGGTTGCGGGCGACTCTTCGAGGGGTCGCCGGAACAGATGCTGAATTCGCTGGGCAAATTCGCCCGGCTGCCAGGCGACACGCTGGTATGCTGCGCGCACGAATACACCTTGTCGAACCTGCGCTGGGCCCTGCAGGTCGAGCCGGACAACGCGACGCTCAAGCAGCGCTGGGCCACCGCCTCGCGCCTGCGCGAAGAAGGCCGGCCGACCTTGCCGTCCGAAATGGGGCTGGAACTGCAGTCCAACCCCTTTCTGCGCACTGCCGTGCAGGAAGTGGCCGCCGCAGCCGCCCACCATGCCGGGCGCGCGCTGGCTTCAGAAGTAGAAGTATTCGCTTGTTTGCGTGAATGGAAGAACAATTTTTGATGATCCGCCCATGAACTGTTTGCGGCTATTCGTACTGACGATCGCGATTGCGCTTGCCGGGTGTGCAACGCAGTCGGAACGCGCGACGACGCAATCCCGGACGTTCTCGGCTACCGACACTTCCCGCACCATCGACCTGACCCGCCCCGCCAATGACGTCTGGGAACGCATCCGGCGTGGGTTTGCGGTACCCAATCTGGAATCTGACCTGGTCGACCAATGGACACAATACTACGCGGCGCGGCCTGAATCCCTGCTCATCATGAGCCAGCGGGCGGGCAAGTATCTTTACCATATCGTCGACGAACTCGACCGCCGCGGCCTGCCCACCGAGCTGGCCCTGCTGCCTTTTGTGGAAAGTGCGTTCAACCCGACCGCGCTTTCTCGTTCCCAGGCCTCGGGGCTCTGGCAATTCATCCCCAGTACCGGGCGTCACTACAACCTGGAGCAGGACTGGTGGCGCGACATGCGCCGCGACCCGATCGCCTCGACCAACGCTGCCCTCGATTACCTGAGCTACCTTTACGAATTCCAGGGCGACTGGTACCTGGCTCTCGCCTCGTACAACTGGGGCGAAGGTTCCGTGCGGCGCGCTCTGGAGCGCAACGAGAAGCAGGGCCTGCCTCTGGACTACCGCTCGCTCAATATGCCTGAAGAAACGCGCAACTACGTGCCCAAGCTGCAGGCGTTCAAGAACATCATCAGCGCGCCGGAAAAATACGGGATCACGCTGCCGCCCATCAATAACGCGCCCTATTTCACGACCGTCAAGAAAACACAGAACATCGATGTCACCGTGGCGGCACAATTGGCTGAAATGACGGTCGACGAATTCCGTGAGCTGAACCCGGCCCACAATCGCCCCATCATCAAGGTGGACGACGAAGCCGAAATCCTGCTGCCGGCGGACAAGGCCGACATCTTCATGGCCAACCTGAAGGCCTACAAGGGCCGGCTCAGTTCCTGGACGACCTACCGCAGCAAGAAGGGCGAGTCCTACGCTTCCATTGCCCGAAAATTCGGTCTGCAGGTCGACCAGCTGCTCAGCGTCAACGGCCTGAGCAAGCGCCAGACTGCGGCACGCACGGAAACCACTCTGCTGGTTCCCGCCACGCCCGAGGCCGTCACCGCGCTGGCAGCAGCGCCAGGCGAGTCACCCCGGCTCCCCTCGGCCCGCGGCGGCGAAATTCGTCAGGTCTCCATGGACACCGGCAATCGCCGTTCTGCCTCGCCCCGACCGGGTCAGGCGAAACGCAACGGCGACATTCAGGTCGTGCGGCGCAGCCCTCAGGCCCAGACTCACGTCGTCCGGCAAGGCGACACGCTGTTCTCGCTCGCCCGCCGGTACAACACCTCCGTTGACGCACTGCGCAAGCTGAACAACCTCAAAGGCAACAAGCTGGCAATCGGCAAGCGGCTCAGGGTTCCCGGCTCCAACGTACGTGGCTGAGTATTCAAATACAAGTTCTATACAAGAAGGATTGACTGAAAATGGGTTTCCTACAAGGCAAGCGCATTCTGCTCACCGGGCTGATTTCCAATCGCTCAATCGCCTACGGTATTGCCAAGGCATGCCACCGCGAAGGGGCTGAACTCGCCTTCACCTACGCCGGCGACCGCTTCAAGGAACGCGTGGAAGAATTCGCGCAGGAATTTGGCAGCAACATCGTTCTGCCGTGTGATGTCTCGGAAGACGCACAGATCGAGAACACCTTCAAGGCACTGGGCGAACAATGGGACGGGCTGGACGGCCTGGTTCACGCCATCGGCTTCGCGCCGCGTGAATCCCTGGAAGGCGATGTCCTGTACGGCATGACACGCGAGAACTACCGCATCGCCCACGACATCTCCGCATACAGCTTCCCGGCCATGACCAAGGCGGCCCTGCCCATGCTGGAAGGTCGCAACAGCTCGGTTCTAACGCTCACCTACCTGGGCGCCGAGCGCGTGGTGCCGCATTACAACATGATGGGTCTGGCCAAGGCCTCTCTGGAAGCCAGCGTGCGCTATCTGGCTGCGGCGCTGGGCCCGCGCGGCATTCGTGCCAACGGCATTTCCGCCGGCCCCATCAAGACCCTGGCCGCCAGCGGCATCAAGGACTTCACCCTAATCTTCAAGTTCGTCGAACAGCACGCCCCGCTGCGCCGCAACGTGACGATTGAAGATGTGGGCAATACCGCTGCATTCATGCTGTCCGACCTGGCCGCCGGCATCACCGGCGAGATCACCCACGTCGACTGCGGGTTCAATGCCGTTGTACCGGGCATGAACCGCTAAGGAAACGTCGGGCCCTGGCCACCCTGCCAGGGCTCGTACCTGACCATGACCGCCGCAAACAGGGGCGATGCCAGCCATGCTGCGAGCCAGGCCCGCAGCCTTGGCCACGGTTGTGCGTCAAACCATGCTTCATCCACATGAGCGAACTGCCGCACAAACGGCATGATGGCCGCATCGGCCAGGCTGTCGCGTGCGCCGAAGAGCCCTCCCCCCGCCCGGCCTGCCAGCCGCGCTTCCAAACCCAGCAGCCAGTCTGAAGCGCGCCGGCGTTGGTCCGAGGTATCGGCATTCTCATAACGCTGGGGATATTTGTAGCGATCCAGTGCGGGCTTGAACTCGCCATCGCAGGAGGCGATCAGCGCCAACATGTCATCGGGACTGCCCGTTTCGGGCGCGAGCCAGCCCGCCGGGTCGTGTCGTTGCAGCGCCCACAGCATGATCTCGAGACTTTCCTCAATGACCTGACCGTCCGGCAGCACGAGGACCGGAACCGTGCCCTTGGGAGAGGCCTGCAGCATCTCTGCCGGCTTGTTGCGCAGCACGATTTCCCTCAGCTCGCAATTCTGTGCACTGACCGCCAGGGCCAGGCGCGCCCGCATGGCATAAGGGCAGCGACGAAATGAATAGAGTACCGGCAATACCACCCGTTTCCTCCCGAGACAGTTCGGTGCCGCCCCGGGCACCATTCAACGCCTGACAGCCCTCACGATTGCGAGGGCGTCGCTTCGTTGGCAGCGGCCTGCTGACGGCGCAGCGCTTCTTCGCGCCGTTGCGCGAGACGGGCCTCGCGACGGGCGCGCGCAGCGGCCAGCGCCTGTGCCTTGGCTTCTTTCTTGAGTTCGACCTTCACCCCAATGTGGCGCTCCGCCCTTTCGCGGGCCAGCTCCACCTGACGCTGCCGTTCCGCGAAGCGGCGCTTCTGCTCTTCCGTGTGCTTGTCGTGGCAGTGATGGCAGCTGACGCCCTCGACGAAGTGTTCGGATTTCTTGTCTTCGGCGCTCAGCGGCATGCGGCATGCGCGGCAGAATTCGTATTCGCCCGGTTCCAGGCCATGACGCACGGACACGCGCTCGTCGAACACGAAGCAATCGCCCTTCCAGAGGCTCTGCTCTTCGGGCACGGTCTCAAGATACTTGAGGATGCCGCCCTGCAAGTGATAGACCTCGTCGTAGCCCAGCGAACGCATGTAGGCCGTGGACTTCTCACAGCGAATGCCGCCGGTGCAGAACATGGCGACCTTGCGCTTGCCGTGCAGCACGCCACCGTCTTCCCGTTGTTTTTGAATCCATTCGGGGAATTCGGTGAAGCGGGTGGTGCAGGGGTTGATTGCGCCCTCGAAAGTGCCGATCTGGTATTCGTAGTCGTTGCGCGTATCGACCACCACGACTTCCGGATCGGAAATCAGTGCGTTCCATTTTTCCGGCTTCACATAGATGCCCGCCATGGTCGATGCGTGGATGTTGGGCACCCCCATGGTGACGATTTCCCGCTTGAGCTTGACCTTCATGCGGTAGAACGGCATCTTGGGTGCCCAGGACTCCTTGTGCTCGAGATCGGCCAGCGCAGGGTGGGAGCGTATCCAGTCCAGCACGGAGCGGATGCCCGCTTCGCGGCCTGCAATCGTGCCATTGATGCCTTCTTCGGCCAATAACAAGGTGCCCTTCACTCCTTGCGCCTCACAATGGGTCAGCAAGGGCGCCCGCATCTCGCGAAAATTGGGCAGGTGAACGAACTTGTAAAGGGCAGCGACAAGGAAATCGGCCATGGTGGAACTCACTTGGGAAAAACCTGTCCATTTTAGCGCGCCCGGCGGGTCCGTTCAGTGCATGTGCCGCGCCGGGCAGCAGGTATGCTTGCACCTGAGCGCCCGGACGGCGCGGCTTCACTCGAGCAGATATCATGGATTCAATCACACAGGCAGTGCTGGGCGCCGGGATTGCCGGCGCTATGATGGGCCCCCGCCACGGCCGCAAGGCCATCGTGGCCGGTGCGGTCCTGGGCACGCTGCCCGATCTCGACGTATTGATCGACTACGGCAACCCCCTCGCGCAAATGATCAATCACCGGGGGTTCTCACATTCGCTCTTCGTGCTGACGGGGCTGTCCTTCCTGCTGGTATGGCTTGCGCGCCGGTTGCGGCTCCAAGCCGACGGCCGGGGGTACGGCCGCCTGTGGCTGACGATCTGGCTGGTGCTGATCACCCACCCCTTGCTGGACGCCTTCACCAGCTATGGCACCCAGCTCTGGTGGCCCTTGCGCCCCACCCCGGCCAGTTGGTCCAGTGTCTTCATCATCGACCCTTTCTACACCCTGCCCTTATTGGTGGGCGTACTGGCGGCCCTGCTCGTGGGTCCGGGTGTGAAGATGAGCCGCGCCCTGACGTGCCTTCTGCTGGTCAGCTGTGCCTATCTGGGCGCATCGCAATGGGCCAAGCACTGGGCGGAAAGCCGGGTGGAAGGCTGGCTGGCGGCTCAGGGGCACACGCCCGTCGCCATGTTTTCCGTGCCCCAGCCACTCAACATCGTGCTATGGCGCGTGGTGGCTCGGCTGGACGATGGGGATTACATTGAGGCCGTCACCGGCATGCTGGATGACCGCGATCCGGAATTCATTCGTTTCCCGTCCAATACCGCCCTGGCCGATGCACTGACATCTCGTGATGCGCTCGAGGGTCTGCGCTGGTTCACCGGCGATTGGCTGCGCTATGACGAAGTCGACGGGCAGTTGGTGGTGTCGGACCTGCGCATGGGAATTGGAACGGGCCACTATTCCTTCCGCTTCCGCATCGGCCAGCGCAGCCCGGAAACAGGTCAGTGGCAGGCGGTCACCCCGGAATACTGGCAGGGCGGCCCGGCGGCGCGGGACATGGCTGCACTTAAAGCGACCCTGGCTCGCGTCTGGCAGACCGGCACGCCCCTGCCGCTCGCCATGTGGGAACGGCGGATGACGGCGAAATAGGCTAGAGGCCAACCGCCTCCGGACACACCACGTTGCACAATTTCGCCGTTTGATGCGCCTTGGTCATCCGCCTGTCATGTTGCACCGGGATAATGCGAAGCTATGACAACAAACATCAAAGACAACTTCGCCACCATTGAAATCCTCGGCCGTGCAGCTGAAGTGCTCGAGCTCACTTATTACCACTGGCAACTGCACGAACAGACAGCGCCTGCATCCCAAGGCAAGCGCAAGGCTGCCACTCGACGCGTCAGCGCCCGCGCCCTCCCTTTTGGCGTGAATCGCTGCGGCGCCTTTGCCTGAGGGGCCTCAAAATTCAAACGGCCACCACCTGGCCGTCCTTGCGCGGGTCTGACCCCCCCACGTAGACATTGCCCGCCAGGCGTTTGACGAGCTGGGCACCGCCGAAGGCAAACACCCCCTCCCCCGGTTCGATCGTCACCTCATGACCACGTTGCTGCAAGGCTTCCACCACTCGAGGATCGAAGCCCGGCTCCAGCGCCACGCCCTTCCCCCCTGTGACACGCCAGCGCGCTGCATCGGCGGCTGCTTGCGGATTCTGTCCGTAACGCAACACCCGCAATGCCATCTGCACGTGTCCCTGCGACTGCATGGGGCCGCCCATCACACCGAAGGCCATCAGCGGGCTGCCATCGAGCCCGGTGGCAAACGCCGGAATAATGGTGTGCGACGGCCGCTTGCCGCCCCGCACTTCGTTGGCATGGCCGGATTTCAGGTTGAAGCCGTGGCCCCGGTTCTGAAGGCTGATGCCCGTACCGGGCACGACGACGCCTGAACCGAAGCCCATGTAGTTTGATTGAATGAAGGACACCATCATGCCGGATGCGTCCGCCGCGGCCAGGTACACGGTGCCGCCCGGGCGGGGAATGCCGTGCCCCGGGTTGCCCGCCTGACGGCGGTCGATGAGGCGCGCGCGCTGGGCCAGGTAGCCAGGGTTCAGCAGTTCGGCCGGCGTCACCTCCATGTGATCGATATCGGCGTTGTACTGGTAGATATCCGCCAGCGCGAGCTTCATGGCCTCTATGGAAAGATGCACGGTTTCCACATCATCGACCGGATGATCGCCGACGCCCAGTTCCTGCAGCATGCCCAGCGCCATGAGGGCCGCGATGCCTTGCCCGTTGGGCGGAATTTCGTGAACGATGGCGTCATGGAAGCGTTGCGAGATCGTTCCGCACCAGTCCGGCTGATGCGAGGCCAGATCTTCTTCACTCA
>JAJUFT010000139.1 GCA_029263615.1 Alcaligenaceae bacterium
CATCCGATCCCGTGAAACTGATCTTGGCCACGAGCGGGTGCTCCACCAAGGGCGTGCCCACCTCGGCACCAAAGCCCGTAACGACGTTGAACACGCCGGGAGGAAAGCCCGCTTCCTCGACCAGGTGCGCGAACTCCAGGGTGGAGGCGGACGTGAATTCCGACGGCTTGACCACTACCGTGCAACCGGCGGCCAGCGCCGGGGCGATCTTCCAGGCGAGAAGCAGAAGAGGCGAGTTCCACGGCGTGATGGCAGCGACAACGCCGACCGGCTCGAGCCGGGTGTAGGCGAAGTAGCCTTTCTTATCCAGCGGCAGGGTGCTGCCCTGGATCTTGTCGGCCAGTCCGCCGTAATAGTAGAACCACTGTGGCAGGTAGTTCAGCTGACCCTGCATCTCTGCGATCAGCTTGCCGTTGTCACGCACTTCGGTGGCGGCCAGCTTGGCGGCATCTCGGGCGATCAGGTCGCCCAGCTTGCGCATGAGCGCACCACGCTGCGTGGCCGTCAGTTCGGACCAGGGTCCCGTCGTGAGGGCACGGTGTGCCGCCTGCACAGCGGCATCGACGTCGTGAGCGTCACCTTTCGGTATCTCGGCCCACGCTTCTCCCGTGTAAGGATTCTGTGTCTCGAACCAGTTCCCTGCAGCCGGATCTTGCTCCCGGCCATCGATATATAAGCGGTATCTTTTCATTGTCCCCTCCTTGGTTGGCGCTCAGAACGGCCGCAATCCCAAGGCGGCCCGAAAGCGGTTCTTGATATAGGGACCATCGCGGGACGGCAGAGCTCGAGGCGGTTCGCTGGCCTCAATCAAGGCCTGGACGAATATCGGACCGCCGCGCGCGTTGGCCTTTTCGGCAATCATGGCACATGACGCGACGTCCGAGACAGAAAATGCTTCCTTAATGCCAAAGCCCTTGGCGACCGCCACAAAATCCGTGCCCAGGCTTGAGTGGCTGCGCTGCATGCCGGTTTCCCCAAAATGGCCGTTATCGAGCACAACCAGCGTGAGATTCGCCGGCTGTTTGGCGGCAATCGTGGCCAGGCTGCCGACTCCCATGAGCTGTTCGCCGTCACCGGTGATCACCACCACGGGCTTGTCACGCTGAGCCAGCGCAAGCCCGAGCCCCACCGAGCTGGCGCCGCCCATGGCGCCCCATAAATAGTAGTTTTTGTCCCGATCCCCACTTGCGTAGACATCGTAGGAAGCGGAGCCAAGTCCGGTCACCACCAGGGCGTCCGGCAGGGCCTTGATCAGGGCCGCTACGAACTCGCGGCGATCCACCTGTTGTCCGTTTGCCTGCTGATTCATTGATTGCGCTCCCACTTCTTGCGTCCGATGAGGTTCTGTCCCAAAAGCACGGCCACACGGTCCCCAGCCTGGAACGCAGCTTCCAGACCAGCCGTGACCAGCTCTTCCACTTCTTCAGGCCGCGAGGCTCGCAACACATGGATGCCCATGAGCTCAAGCGCTGCCTGGGTGGCTCGCCCCATGGGTCCTTGCCAGGGATTGAATTCAGCGTATTCACCCCGCATGGTCACCAGCGTAAGGAAAGGGAAATCCGCCGCTTGCAGCAGCGAGAACATGTTTACGCAGTTGCCGACCCCGCTGCTCTGCATCAACAGAACGGCACGCTGCCCACCTAGCCATGCGCCACTGGCGATGGCCACCCCCTCTTCTTCGGTGGTGAGGACGATGTCTTCGATTTCCGGGTCTTCGATCACGCTGCGTATGACGTGAGAATGGCCGGCATCCGGCACGTAGGCGACCTGACGTACACCGCCATCCTTGAGAACCTTGAAGATGTTCCGCTGCCACTGAGGCACTGTTTCAGAACCCGCATCCATTTCCTGGCATCCTTATTTCAAATGACCCAGGCATAGTAGGTTGTGATGCTTGGCTTCAGGAAATAGAATTTCGTCATTCCTCCATCACAATTCACAATCCCCGGGTGCAGCATGGATTTCAAGCAGCTTCGTGCCTTTCTTGCGGTTGCGGAGACAGGGAACGTCACTCGCGCCGCCGATATCCTGCACTTGGTGCAGCCGGCGGTATCTCGGCAAATCCGGCTTCTGGAAGAGGACGTCGGGGCCGCGCTGTTCGAGCGCGAGCGCTATGGGATGGTGCTGACGGACGCGGGGCAGGCGCTGGTCGGCTATGCCAGGCGGGCCTTGCTGGAACTGGATCGGGCGCGCATGGAGATCGGAACCTCGCGCAGCGAAATCAGCGGCCTGGTCGTATTGGGCCTGCTGCCCAGCACCGTTGACGTCGTGTCTGCCAAACTCACCGCTGCGGTTGCGAAGGCCTACCCCGGCGTACGCATCCGGCTGGCGGTCGGATACGCCGGCACCCTACTTCGGTGGCTGGAAAGCGGCGAAGTCGATGCCGCATTGCTTTACGGCGCGGAACGGTCGCCTGATGTGGAGACCACACCGCTGGTGGAAGAACCGCTATGGGTAGTGGGGCCGGAAGACGCCGGCCTGCAGAAAAACCGACCGGTCCCTCTGGCGGAGATTGTCGGCCGGCCATTGATTCTTCCCAGCGCCCCCCATGGCATACGCACACTCGTGGAACACGCTTGCGCCGTAAAACAGGTAAGGCTGGATGTTGCGGTGGAAACCAATGCGCTAAGCGTGCAGCGGGCGCTGGTATTGGGCGGACATGGGCTCACGATCCTGCCGCCCATCGCCGTGGCCGAAGATCTTCAGGCCAAGCGGCTTACCTGCGCGCCGCTGGCCGACCCGGCGCTTTTCCGCAGTATCGTGCTGGGGTTGCCCACGAACCGGCCTACTGGCCAGCATGTGCAGCGGACCATCGAGCTGCTTAGCCAGGAAATGCAGCGCGCCATTGCATCCGGGGCCTGGTTGGAAGGCCGATGGCTCGGCGCCTGATCGGGCTACACGGGTCTGCCGGCGTACCGCCCTGTGAATCCTGGCCCTGTCAACGTACGGCCCTGCCCCAGCACATCAAAGCATGCGCCGCAGCACGCCGTCCTTCTTCACGAAATGATGGAAGAGCGCAATCGCAATGTGCGCAAGAATCATGATCAGCAGGACCCAGGCGATGGGGGAATGCAGGCTGCCCACTGCGGCCATCCAGGGAA
>JAJUFT010000104.1 GCA_029263615.1 Alcaligenaceae bacterium
CATCATGGCAGTGATGGGCAGAAAGCGTTGTATCTGGACAAGCTCATCGAAGGAAGCTGGACCGGCACCATGAATCTCACCGAGCCCCAGGCTGGCTCGGTCCACGGGCCGCAGCTCCCCTTCCGCGCGCGGGGTGACGGCCTCGGCCACGCCGGGCAGGCCTTCGCCGTAAGTCACGCGCAGCTGACGTTCCTCGGTGGCCACGCCGACCACGGCATACGGGCAACGCTCGCGCTTGGCGATGGCGTCGAAGCGGTCGAGATCGTGGGGATGAATGGCCAGAACATAACGTTCCTGCGATTCATTGCTCCAGATCTCGGCAGCGGACAGGCCGGATTCTTCCAGGTGCACCTGCTGCAATTCGAAGATGGCACCGCGACCGGCGTCGTTCACGAGTTCGGGGAAGGCATTGGACAGCCCGCCCGCGCCCACGTCATGAATGGCGATGATGGGATTCTGTTCGCCCTGCTGCCAGCAACGGTCGATGACTTCCTGGGCGCGCCGCTGGATTTCGGGATTGCCGCGCTGAACGGAGTCGAAATCAAGCTCTGCCGTATTGGCCCCCACGCTCATGCTTGACGCCGCGCCGCCGCCCATGCCGATGCGCATGCCGGGGCCACCCAGCTGGATCAGCAGGGCGCCCGGAGGCAACGGGTCTTTATGGGTGAGACGGGCATCGATGGAGCCCAGCCCGCCGGCGATCATGATGGGCTTGTGATAACCCCAGCGCTTGCCGTCGGCATGCTGTTCGAAGGTACGGAAGTAGCCCAGCAGATTGGGGCGGCCGTACTCATTGTTGAAGGCTGCCGCGCCGATGGGCCCCTCGATCATGATGTCCAGCGGCGTGGCAATGCGGTCGGGCGCGCCATGCGGGCGGTCTTCCCAGGGCTCGATGGCATCGGGGAAGCGCAGATTCGACACCGTGAAACCCGCCAGGCCGGCCTTCGGCTTGGAGCCGCGACCCGTGGCGCCTTCGTCGCGGATCTCGCCACCCGAGCCGGTCGAGGCGCCCGGGAAGGGAGCGATGGCCGTGGGGTGGTTGTGCGTTTCCACCTTCATCAGGGTGTGCACCACGGCGTCATGGTGACCGTAGCGACCGTGGCTGTCGGCCGCACCCGCATGGAACAGGGTGGCGGGGCCGCCCTCCATGATGGCGGCGTTGTCGGAATACGCGACCACCGTGCCCTTCGGTTGGGCGGCGTGCGTGGCGCGAATCATGCCGAACAGCGTGTCCGGTTGCGCCTGGCCGTCGATGACCCAGGTGGCGTTGAAGATCTTGTGACGGCAGTGCTCGCTATTGGCCTGCGCGAACATCATCAGTTCGACGTCGGTGGGGTCGCGCCCCAGGCCGGCAAAGGCCTCGGCCAGGTAATCGATTTCGTCCTCGGAAAGGGCCAGGCCGAGCGCAACGTTCGCTTCCACCAGCGCCTGGCGCCCTTGTGCCAGCACCCCAATGGTGGTGGTGGGCTTGCCCGGAAGGGAGGCAAACAGCGCTTGGCCATCGAAGCTAGCGTCGGTGACGGTTTCCGTCATGCGGTCGTGCAGCACGGCGGCGATCTGCTGCAGCTGGGCTTCGTTCAGCGACTTGCTGCCCAGCAACCCGCGCTCGGGCGTGATGACATAGCGAATGCCGCGTTCGATGCGGCGCACCGTGGCCAGACCACAGTTATGCGCGATGTCGGTCGCCTTGCTGGCCCAGGGGGAGACCGTACCGAAACGGGGAAAGACACGCAGCACGAGGCTGTTGCGGTTTTCCGGGCTGGCCTCGAGCGGTGTACCGTAATCGAGCAGACGCTCGAGCTGACTTTGGCCGGCCGCATCGAGCGGCGACGCCAGCCAGACGTAGTGCTCATACTGACCGGAAATATCCGCGACAGGCAGGCCGAGGGCCGAGAAGCGTTTGAGGAGCTGTTCACGACGGAACGGGGACAGAACGGCCGAGCCGGGAAAATGCAGAATGGAGTTCACTGTGTACGGAAGTGGGCGCAAGGGTGGACTGAACGTGCCATTTTACCCTCCCGCGCCGGGTCATGGGGCGAGGCCCCTGCCGTCAGGGGAGACGGCCGCTGCCCGCCCTCAGGCTTCCGGGTAATGCACTTCCAGAATGTCCAGCTCTTCCACGCCTCCCGGCGTGCGCAGGACGACGGTATCCCCCTCTCGGGCCTTGAGCAGCGCTCTGGCCACCGGAGAGATCCAGCTGATGCGACCCTGCAGGGGCTCGGCTTCGTCCACCCCCACGATGGTGACGCGGAACTCTTCGCCGGCCGAATCGGAATACACGACGGTGGCGCCGAAGAAGACCTGATCGCGGTTGGGTTGGGCAGCGGGGTCGACGACTTCGGCGATTTCCAGCCGGCGCGTCAGGAAACGGATGCGACGGTCGATTTCACGCAGCCGCTTCTTGCCGTAGAGATAATCGCCGTTCTCCGAGCGGTCGCCGTTGGACGCGGCCCACGAGACGATCTGCACCACATCCGGGCGCTCCACGTTCATGAGATGTTCCAGCTCAGCCCTCAGGCGCGTGTAGCCGTCCCGGGTGATGTAGTTCTTGGTACCCGCGGGAAGCGGCGACACCTCGATGTCGAGATCGTCGTCGTCCTGGTCGTTTTCCTTGACAAATGCCTTGCTCATGTTGAAACGCTCTCAGTGCCAGTCGTGCCAGACCGGCGTCAAATCCGCCGGCAGCGGCGGAAGATGTCCGAGATCAATGCGGGTCTCTCGCGGGCCGTGAAAGTCGGACCCGCAGGAGGCCAGGAAACCGAAGCGTCGCGCCACTTTCGCATATTCGACGTACTGGTCCGGTGTGTGGCTGCCCGTGATGACCTCGATCCCCTCCCCGCCCAGTTCTCGAAACTGATCGAACAAAACCTCGAACTGCATGGGCGAATAGTCGTAGCGGCCCGGGTGAGCAATGACCGCCCTGCCCCCGGCACCGTGAATCCAGGCGACGGCCTGTTCCAGCGTGGACCACTGCATGGGCACGTAGGCCGGGCAGTTCTCCCCCAGATAGCGGTTGAAGACTTCCTGCAAGGACTTGCAATACCCATGGTCGACCAGATAGCGCGCAAAGTGAGTGCGGCTGATCAAGGCGGGGTTGCTCACGTAGCGCAGAGCCCCTTCGTAGCTGTTGACCACCCCCATGGCATCGAGCCGGCGGCCCATTTCACGGGCGCGATCGCTCCGCCCGGAACGCACGGCGCGCAGGCCTTCCACCAGCCCGGGGTCGGTGTCGTCCACGTTCAGACCGACGATATGCACGGTATGCCCCGACCAGGTGACCGATATCTCCACGCCGGCAACAAATTTCATGCCCAGGGCCTCGGCTTCGGCCCGTGCAGCGGGAATGCCGTCCACAATATCGTGGTCGGTCAGTGCCCAAAGCGTCACACCGTTGGCATGGGCCCGGCGGGCCACAACCTCGGGAGGAAGCACGCCGTCAGACAGCGTCGAATGGCAATGAAGATCAGCTTTGATGATGTTTTCCTCCTAGATGGTTCGCCTCGGCGCCCCGCGGCCGCGGGCCGGTGAACCCGACCTTCAGCCGACAAGCCCTTCGAGCAGGAAGGCGGCGACGGTGTCGACCTGATCTGGCGAGCGCAGGGTGGGCGCATGGCCCACCCCCTTGAATGTCACGCCGCGTGCGCGCGGATTCCGCTTCTGCATGTCGAGCATGCCCGCCTCCGTCAGCAGATCGGAGGTTTCACCGCGCAGCACGAGCACCGGTTCGCGCAGGCTTTCGAAACCCGCCCAGAGCACGGCTTCAGCCCCTCTGAGCACGGCGGCATCCTGCTGGGCAATGGGCTCAGCAATGCGCAGGTCGTAATGTTTGACCCAGCGGTCGCCCTGGCGATTGAACACGTGACGCGTCAGGGCGCGCCAACCTTCATCGTCGTGCGGGCCGAACCCTTCCGAAATACGCTTTACATATTCGACCGCCTGCTCGAAGCTGTCAAATTCCTCGCGCTTGCCCACGTATTCTGCAATGCGACTCAGCCCCTTGTCATTCAGTGCCGGCCCGATATCATTGAGCACCATCCGGCCCAGCGGGATACCGTGTGAGGGGTCCAGACCCAACTCGCCGCGGTCGAGCCGCATCAGGGCGGAGGTCGTCAGCCCGGCGGCCATCCCCATGCCGATCAGGCCACCCATGGACGTGCCGACCCAGTCCAGCCGGGCGGGCTTCAGCCGGGCAATGAGGGTCAGCATGTCCGCCACATATTGCGGAATGGCGTAGAACGCGGGGTTGATCAGCCAATCCGACTTGCCGCGGCCCACGACATCCGGGCAGACCACCCGGTAATGCGGCGCCAGGCGCGCAGCCAGCACATCGAAATCGCGACCGTTGCGGGTCAGACCATGCACGCAAAGCAGCACTCGATCGTTGTCCGGATCGCCCCATTCCCAGTACGCCATGCGGTGCATGCCGGCCGGGCTCGCACACATGACGAAATCGAGCCGGGGCTGCGCTTCCACACTGGCGGCAGACATTTCACTCATTGCACCCTCATGAAATGAAAACGGAGCTCCGATTGTAGACGCAGGGCCGTGGAAGCAGGGCCCTGCCGGGCTCCGGCCAGCTCATGAGGGAAGGCAGCGCCTACCCGTGCAGCCCGGTCCCCAGGGCCTTCAGTGCGGCTTCCTGGATGGCCTCGGACAGCGTGGGATGTGCGTGAATGGTGCCCGCCACATCTTCCAGGCGCGCACACATTTCGATGGACTGCGTGAACGCCGCTGCCAGCTCCGACACCCCCGTGCCCACTGCCTGCCAGCCGACGATGCGATGATCATCGCGCTTGGCCACCACGCGCACAAACCCTTCAGCGGCCTCGAGCGTCAGTGCTCGGCCGTTGTGGGCGAAGGGAAAGGACGCCGTCAGCACATCGCCGTGGCGCGCCCGCGCTTCGTCGGGCAGCAGGCCGCTGACCACCACTTCCGGGTCGGCATAGCAGACAGCCGGAATGGCCAGGGGCTCGAAGCGGCGTCGCTGGCCGGCGATCACTGCTGCCACCACTTCGGCCTGTGCCATGGCACGATGGGCCAGCATCGGTTCCCCGGTGATGTCGCCAATGGCCCAGACCTGCCGCATGGAGGTGCGCCCCTGTTCGTCCACCCGGATGAAGGGGCCGTCCATGTCGAGCATCAGACGGTCGATGCCCGCCGTTTGCGAACGCGGCTTGCGGCCCACCGCCACGAGCACCTGGTCGAACTCTCGAACCTGGGTCTGCGCGCCCTCGGTCAGCAAGTGCAGGCGACCCGCTTCGGAATCGCCGTCCTGAACGCGGGTGTTCAGCAGCACCTCGACGCCCAGGTCCGCCAGCCGCTTCTGCACCGGTCGACTGAGGGCGGCATCCCAGTTGGGGAGCAGGTTTCCCCGCGCCTCGATCAGGGTCACGCGTGTGCCCAGCTTGGCATAGGCTATGCCCAGTTCCAGGCCAATATAGCCACCCCCGACCACGGCCAGCGTGGCGGGCAGGGCCTGCGGAAAGAGTGCCTCGGTGGAAGACACCACCCTGCCCCCGAAGGGCAGCATGGACAAGGCAGCGGGTTCGGAGCCCGTCGCCAGGACCAGATGCTGGCAGACGAAGCGCTGCGGCCTGCCTTCACTTTCAGCCGGCGTGACTTCCACCGTCTTGCCATCCAGCACATGGCCCGTGCCGTGGACGACGCGAACGCCGGCCTGCTTGAGCAGGGACTGCACCCCGCCGGTGAGACGCCCGATAATGCCCGCCTTCCATTCGTTCAGGCGTGCCAGGTCGATCGAGGCCGGCCCGACCTCGATACCCAGATCGGCGGCCTGCCCGCCGGCACTCAGCTTGTGAAACTCATCGGCCGCGTGAATGAGCGCCTTGGAAGGAATGCACCCGATGTTCAGGCAGGTGCCGCCGGGGTGATCGCTTTCCACCAGGACGGTGGCCAGCCCCGCCTGTGCCGTTCGCAACGCCGCGACATAGCCCGCCGGACCGCCGCCCAGAATCAATACATTCGTCGACTGCATGGACATTCACTCCACAAAGAGCAGCGAGGGACATTCGAGATAGCTGCGCATGCACTGGATGAACTGCGCGGCGTGCATGCCGTCGACCACCCGATGGTCGAAGGAAGATGACAGGTTCATCATCTTGCGCACCACAATGGCCCCGTTCATCACCACCGGCCGCTCCACCACGCGGTTGACGCCGACGATGGCCACCTCCGGATGGTTGATCACGGGAGTGGACACGATGCCGCCCAGGGCGCCGAGACTGGTGAGCGTGATCGTTGAACCGGACAGTTCATCGCGCTGGGCCGTTCCTCCGCGTACCGCCTCGGCCAGCCGTCTGACCTCTGAAGCGAACGACCACAGGTCGTGGGTCTCGGCATGCCGCAACACAGGCACCATGAGCCCGTTGTCGGTTTGGGTCGCCAGGCCCAGGTGCACCGGCCCATGGCGCAGGACCACGCCCTTTTCATCGTCGTAACGCGCATTCATCTGCGGAAACTCGCGCACGGCCAGCACCATGGCGCGTGCCAGGAAAGGCAGCAGGGTCAGGCGGGCGCGTTTTCCCTCCCAGCGCTCGTTCAGACGGCCGCGCAGGTTCTCCAGCTCGGTGACGTCGATTTCCTCGACATAGGTGAAGTGAGGAATATGGCGCTTCGATTCCTGCATCTTCTGTGCGATCTTGCGGCGCAGGCCGATGACGGGAATTTCCTCTACCCCCTCGCGCGGCGCCAGCGCCATGCCGGATGTGCTCCCGCCGCCTGGGGCGAGGGCCGGCGCACCGCCGTGTTGTTGCCAGCGTTCGAGATCTTC
>JAJUFT010000041.1 GCA_029263615.1 Alcaligenaceae bacterium
ATCGGCTGTTCAATTGTTAAAGAGCAGGCGACCCGGCCTTTCAGCCTTGCCGCGGCAGATCAGGCCAACGCCTGACGTGCGGTCCTTCCGGTTTCTGCCACCAACGCTGTTGCGTCAGAAGCAAAGAAACGAGATTATGAAGCAGTTTTTTTTGCGTGTCAAGCGAAGCGAGGAAGTTTTTTGAAAACCGGTGAATCACCTGCCTTCACCCCCTCTTTCGCTTGAAGCGCGTCGCTTCGGGAAAACTCAACATCTCACCCGTTGCGCTGCTGCATTCTCGCTTGCGGAACTCATAATCATAACATGAATTTTGAGCCCTGCAACTGGGCTAAAACCTCAACCCAGCTCGCCGAAGGTTTTCCTTCAACCCCGTGGCGCTACCTCAATAGTACGACACCCGAAGGAGAAAAACCGCTGAAGATCCGGGAAAACCCTAGGTCTCGATCAGCGAGGAAACGAAATATAGCATGAAAGTTTTTGGGTGTGCAAGTGGAGGGGAAAAAGCGGGAATCCACACTCGTACTTCGGCTGTCGAAAGGCATGAGGTGCCTGCTTGAGCGTCGACGAAGCACCTGCTTGAGTGCCGGCTGACTGCTTGAGTGTCGACGCATAAGCTCTCATACTTGAGCGTCGAGACAATAAACCGCTGTCCGCCCTGTGGGCTGGCAGGAACAGCGCCGGATACACCATACATGACAGAAGACATTCTCATTAATGTGACCCCTTTTGAAACCCGGGTCGCCCTGGTCGAACAAGGAGCAGTACAGGAACTCCATATAGAGCGCAGCATACAAAGAGGTCATGTCGGCAACCTGTATCTGGGCAAGGTCGTGCGTGTGCTGCCCGGCATGCAGAGCGCCTTTGTGGACATCGGCCTGGAACGCGCCGCCTTCATCCATGTGGCCGACTTGCGCCAGAACCGCAGTGAACGCGCACAGGGGTTGCCCACCACGCCCATCGAGAAACTGCTGTTCGAGGGCCAGTCCATCATGGTCCAGGTGATCAAGGACCCGCTCGGGACCAAGGGTGCCCGGCTTTCCACCCAGATCAGCATCGCCGGAAGAATGCTGGTCCATCTGCCCTTCGATCCGCATATCGGCATTTCTCAGCGCATTGATTCCGAAACCGAACGGGCAGCACTGCGGGAACGCGTGGCCCGCCTGATGAAGGAAGGCGAGACGGGCGGGTTCATCGTGCGGACGCAGGCGGAAGGTGCCAGCGACGAAGAACTGGCGGCCGACTGCTCTTATTTGCGCACGCTCTGGCAGAGCATTCAGGAAAAGCTCAAGACCCAGCCTGCCCCTTCGCTGCTATACGCCGACCTGACCCTGCCGCAACGGGTGTTGCGCGACATGGTGACGCCCTCCACCACCAACATCATGGTGGATTCACGCACCACCACCCATGAACTCAAGGAGTGGGCGAGGCGCTACACCCCTTCGGTGGTCGATCGCATCCAGCACTACAGCGGGGAACGCCCGCTGTTCGATACCGCCAACGTGGACGAGGAAATCACCCGTGCGCTGTCGCGCCGTGTCGATCTGAAGTCCGGTGGTTACCTCATCATCGACCAGACGGAGGCGCTCACGACTGTCGACGTCAACACCGGCGGCTACGTGGGCGGACGCAACTTCGGCGACACCATTTTCAAGACCAACCTGGAGGCGGCCGTCGCCATCGCCCGCCAGCTGCGCCTGCGCAATCTGGGCGGCATCGTGATTCTGGACTTCATCGACATGGAAGACCCGGAGCACCGGGAGGCCGTTCTGGCGGAACTGCGCAAAGCCCTGGCACGCGACCGCACCCGTGTCACTGTCAGTGGCTTCAGTCAGCTGGGGCTGGTCGAGATGACGCGCAAGCGTACACGCGATTCGCTCGCCCACCAATTGTGTGAGCCCTGCCCCACCTGCCAGTCACGCGGCAATGTGAGGACTGCCAGAACCCTCTGCTACGAAATTCTGCGGGAAATCTTGCGGGAATCGCGGCAATTCAGCCCCAAGGAGTTCCGGATTCTTGCGTCTCAGGCGGTGGTCGATCTTTTCCTGGAAGAAGAAAGCGACCATCTGGCCATCTTGGGCGATTTCATCGGCAAGCCGATTTCCCTGCAGGTGGAGAGCAATTACACGCAGGAACAGTACGACATCGTTCTGATTTGATGCGCGGCGCCCGGGCGCCCGGTTCAACCGGGGCCCGCCCAGGGGATTCAGGGTACGCAAACCCCCGGCTGTCGCACCGCAGACAGGATGCGGTCAACGCGTTTCTGCACGTCGTCGTTGTAGTAATAGCTGTAGACGCGGATTTCGACCCGTTTGGGTGAACGCCACGATTCAGGGTACTGGACCAGGTCGACCAGAATGGTGTTCTCGAAGCTTTCGGGAATCTCGTCCGTCTCGAACAGATTCGCGTAGCCCGTCTGGCGCTCCTTCATGACGAAGCGGGGTGCCCAGCCGCAGGCGGCGCGGTGCTGGAAGAGATTTCGCTGCAATGCGGGGAAGTCGATGTCTCCGATCAGGGTTTCCGTTACAAAATTCACGGAGTTCCGCAAGTCTTCCGGCTGAACCCCGGAAGTTCGGGGTGCCGCACAGCCCGCCAGCACGCTTCCCGCCACGAGGGCAAGCACACAATTCTTCAACACCACATCAGGCTCCTAGTCTTCTCGAAACTGCATACGATACAGGGAAGCATACAGGCCATTTCTGGCCAGCAGCTCGTCGTGCCTGCCCTGCTCCACGATGCGCCCGGCATCGAGCACCACAATGAGGTCGGCCTTCTGGACGGTGGACAGGCGATGGGCAATCACCAGGGTGGTGCGCCCGTCCATCAGGCGGTCGAGCGAAGCCTGAACCTGACGTTCGGATTCGTTGTCGAGCGCCGACGTGGCCTCGTCGAGAATCAGGATGGGCGCATTCTTGATCAGGGCACGGGCGATGGCCAGGCGCTGACGCTGGCCCCCGGAAAGCTGACTGGCATTTTCCCCCACGGGCGTATCCAGGCCCTGGGGCAGGCTGTCGACGAAATCAAGCAGGTCCGCCGATTCGAGGGCAGCACGTATTTCTTCGGGGCTGGCATCATGCAGGGCACCATAACCGACGTTGTCCGCAATGGTGCCGTCGAACAGCACTACATCCTGACTGACCAGCGAGAGCTGACTCCGCAGGCTCCTGAGGGTAATGTCACGCACGTCGGTGTCGTCGATGAGCACCTGCCCTTCAGACGGGACGACGAAGCGAGGGATGGTGTTGACCAGCGTGGTCTTGCCGCTCCCCGAGCGCCCGACCAGGGCGACCGTCTGCCCCGGTTCCACCACCAGGGAGATCTGGTGCAGGACGTCGACGTCGGCTCCCTCGAAGCGATGCGATACATTGCGGAATTCGATGCGGCCGCGGGCCCGACCCAGGTCGATCGTGCCCTCGTCTTTTTCAGGCAGGCTGTCCACCAGCGTGAACACGCTCTCGGCAGAGGTCAGCATGCGCTGCATCTGGCTGGCGATTTTCGTGAGTTTCTTGACCGGGTCGAAAATCTGACCGAGCGCCGCCATGAACGCGGCGAAACTACCAACCGTCAGCGTGCCATGATTGGCCTGGTAAAGCGCCACTGCAATCACTGCGGCGACCGACACGGCAATGAAGAATTGCGAAAGGGGGGACATGGCGGCATCGGCACTGGCGGCGCGCATGGCGTAGCGCCGCAGCTTCGCATTCACGTACGCGAAACGGCTGGATTCCCGCTCGTGCCCGTCGAACAGCTTGATGACGCGCTGGCCCTCGATGCCTTCGCGCACCACCCGGGTGAGCTCGGCATTCATGCTGATGGTTTCGCGGTTGATGCGACGCAGGCGGCGGATGAACACACTGGCGGTGTATACCGACACCGGCAGCACCACGAGCACGATCAGGGTGAGTTCCCACGACATGTAGAGCAGGACCACCAGGAGCGCGACCACCACCAGGGTCTCACGCACGACAACCGTGATGACGTCGGTCGCGTAGGCAGTGACATTGCCGGCGTCGATGGTGAAGCGATTGAGCAGTCGGCCCGTATCGCTGCGCTTATAGTCTTCGTCCGACATGCCCAGCAGGCGTTCGAACATATCGCGCCGGATGCCCAGCAGCGTGTTGTTGGCGACCCAGGCCAGCAGATAGGAGCTGCCGAAGCTGCTGACGCCCCGGACCAGGATCAGCCCCACCACGGCGAGCGGAATCGCCCAGATGTAATAAGGCTTGGCGCCTGTGAAACCCTCGTCGATGAGGGGCTTGGTGATGATGGCCAGAGTGGGCTGGGTGGCTGCCGAGATGGCCACAAGCACCAGCGCCAGTGCAATCGCCTTCCAGTACTGCCCGACGCGACCGTAGATGCGTCGCCACAGTTCAAAGTTGACCGGCCTGGACTGTTCGCTGGCCTCGGGGCTTTCTGACTTCAAGGATGAACTCGCTTATATACTAATGGGCAGACAGGCAGCCCATTTTACCTGCCCAACCCTTCGGCGTGTCTCCCAACGCACTTTGCCTGCCGTAGCGTCACCCACCTATGAATTCCATTTCCGCCATTTACCTGCGCTTGCCGAACTGGATAGGCGACGTCTGCATGAGTCTGCCCAGCCTCGAGGCGGTGCTGGCCACCGGTTTGCCGGTCATCGTCTGTGCACGTGGCTGGGCCAGGGATCTTCTCTCGGGATACGAACTGTCCGGGTTTGTGGAGATGACGGGGCGCTGGCGCAAGGATCGCGCCGCGGTCCATGCCTTTCGCAAAAAAGCCGGGCATGCGCACCCGCGGGGTCTGTTGCTGCCGGATTCTCTTTCCAGCGCCATGGTCTTCAGTTTCGCCGGGGTGCCCAGTGCCGGCTACCGCGACGACGGCCGCAGTCTGATTCTGCGCTGGCCCGTGGCAAAGTCGACGGAAAGCCTGCACGCCGTGGAATCCTGGTACCACCTCACCGTCCAGGTCTTGAAACGATGGGGCTGTGCCGCGCCCCCTTCCCGCCCTCCCCGTGAACTGGGTCTGCGCCTGACGCCGCGGCATCATGCCGACGCCATGCAGACGCTGGAATCCGCCGGTCTTCAGGAAGGCAGCTTCGTGCTCGTGGCGCCGACTGCCACCGGTCTGCACAAGGGCAAGGTGAAGGTCTGGCCCCATTTCGACACCCTGGTCAGGCGCCTGCAGGCAGAGGGGCATACCGTGGTGATGTGCCCGCCGCCCGCCGAGGTCGAGGCCGCGCTGGGCAATGCCCCCACGGCCATTTGCCTGCCTCCCTTGAAACTGGGGGCGTTTGCTACACTCACTCAGCTGGCCGGCCTGGTGGTCTGCAACGATTCCGGGGTCTCTCATCTGGCTGCTGCGGCAGGAGCCCGACAGATCACGCTGTTTGGCGTCACCGACCGCGAACGCACCGGGCCGTGGTCAGGTCATGCCACCTGCATGGGCAGCGCGCGGGCCTGGCCGACGGCCGACGAGGTCGAGCACCACGTGAGTACCCTTTTGCAAACCCAACACTGATATCCGCCAAGCCGCATGTCGCTGTCCAGCCTCCTGACCAATCTGGTGATTCCGCTGAATCTGGGAATTGCGCTATGGGTGCTGGCCGTGCTGTTCTTCATGCTCAGACGCCGCCGCATCGCCTCGTTTCTTGCCGCCGGCGGCACCGCCTGGGTGCTCTTCTGGTCCTTGCCCGCCTCGTCACTGTGGGCCGGCGGGCACCTGGAACAACTCTACCCCTACACGCCCCCGGATGCCCTGCCACGCGCCGAAGCCATTGTGGTGTTGGGTGGCAGCACGGCCAGCAACCGACCCAACTGGTTCGAACCCTATGACAGGGAAACCACGGTCACACGCGTGGATACGGCTGCCCAGCTCTATCATGCCGGCCGCGCGCCGGTCGTGGTCGTTTCGGGTGCCGCGCTGGACGGCGTGGTCAGCGAAGCGCAGATCATGGCCCACTCGCTGCGCCAGCAGGGCGTGCCCGCCGAGGCCATTCTCGAAGAAAGCGAGAGCCTGACCACCTACGAAAACGCCGTCTATACGAGCCGACTGCTGAAGGAGCACGACATCTCCCAAGTCTTGCTGGTCACTTCGGCCCTGCACATGCCCCGTGCCATGGGTGTGTTCCGCAAGCAGCAGGTCAATGCGGTGGCCGCCGGCTCACCGCCGCAGATCGTCGTTCCGGAAGACCCGCCATTTTCCTTCTGGCTGCCCAGCATGCAGGTTCTGACTGCCAGCCGTTCGGTGGTCAAGGAGTATGTGGGCATGCTGGTGTACTGGCTGCGCGGGTGGCTCTGATGGAGTGCCGCCCGGGCTGCGCGGCCTGCTGCATTGCCCCTTCAATTTCCAGCCCCATCCCGGGCATGCCTGAGGGCAAGCCCGCGGGCGTGCCCTGCATTCAGCTCGATGCATCGGGCCGCTGCAAACTGTTCGGCTTGCCCGATCGCCCCAGGGTGTGTGGCTCGCTGCAACCCGACCCGGACATGTGCGGTGGCGATCGTACCCATGCCCTGGCCTGGCTGACACGGCTCGAGACCGGCACACGCCCCTGATCAGGCTTCGCTCACGACCTCCGACACTTCTCGGGCGGGCGCCTTCTCGACCAGGCATTCCTGATAGAGGCGTTCGTACTGTCGGGCCACTTCCTGCCAGCTGTGCCGGGCCACGACACGACCGCCGCCGGCGCGCAGACGTTCTGCAAGCTCGGCGTCGGAAGCGATGGACGCGACGGCGGCTGCCAGTTCCTCGTGCGCTTCGGGGTGACTGAGCACCAGCGCCTCGCTGCCCGCCTCGACGTACTGCGCGAACCCACACCAGGGTGCCGGACTGAGAACGACGGGCAGGTCATAGGACATGGCTTCCAGCGGGGCCATACCGAAGCTGTCGTTCAGTGTGGGATGAACGTAAATGTCTGCTGCCAGGAAGTACGGCGCCACGTCGGATGTTTCGGGCAGCATGATCACCCGGTCCGTCAGGCCAGCGCATTCGGGGGTCTTGTACAGATGGTCGCGCGCGGCCGCATTGGCGCCGACCACCAGCAACTTGCAGTGGTCGGGCAAGGCCGCCAGCGCCTTTAGAACCGTGGGCAGGCCCTTGCGCATGGGGTTGCGCGCCACCATCAGGCAGACCTTGTCGTCAGGCGAGTATTGCAGTCGGTCACGTGTCGAAATGCGCAAGGTGGCCTGATCGGCCGCCGGGCGCAGAACCCCCGGCGGAACAATCGGGAAACTGCGCTGCCGGCCGTAGGCCTCACTGAGCTGCTCGGCAATGAGGGCGGACACCGCCACCACACGATGGCCCGGGCGGTCGCGGACCCGCAGTTTTTCCAGGGCAAGATAGGTGTGCACCCGCGGGCTGATCCAGGAGGTCAGGCGCTTGAGCGCAGACCGTTTCCGAACCCGCCAGTTGTAGCGCACCGGCGTGACATGGATGACCTCGATATCACCACAGAAGCCGTTCATGTGCGAATGCACGATATCGAAACCCTTCCGCGTGGCGTTACGGGCCCGGATGGCGAAGGTCAGCACCCGCAGCCAGCTGGGCAGGCCGCGTGGCGTTCGCAACGCAACATAGGGCAGACGCAGGTCGCATTCCGGGTCATATTCGCGGGCAAAAACGGTGACATCATGACGCCGCGCCAGCTCTCGCATCAGTTCCACACCATAGGCCTCGGCCCCACCGAACCGGTTGCCGAAACGGTCCACCACAAAGGCGATCTTGAGACGCCGCTCCTCCGTCGACGCCAGGGTCTGTGCATTCATTTCTTACGTTTTTTTTCTTCCAGTTGAGTCATGCACTTCTGCAGGAAACGGAGAATGTGCGTGGAACGCGCCACCATCACCCGCGGCAGACCGAAAGGGTCGTCGCCGGCGTGAGCCAGGCCGGGCTGAGTCGTGGTGGCGTTGGTGTAGCCGGCAAGACGGACCAGTTCGCGTGCCTGTGCGTTCTCGGCGCCATAGGGGTAGCAGAAGGCCGTGACGGGCGCCTCAATCAGGGATTCGAGTTCGAGTCGGGACCCTGTGATCTCGGCACGCGCCTGTTCTGCGGACAGGTCGGTCAGGCGAGCGTGATTGAGCGTATGCGAGCCCACTTCCATGCCCTGCGCCGCCCAGTCACGCATTTCTTCGAGCGACATGAGGTCGGAATGTGCCACGCCGCCTTCGTAGTCCCAGACATTCCCGCCGCCGAGCTGGCGAACGACAAAGTAGTTGGTTGCGGTGAACCCCAGTTCGCGCAGCACGGGCAGCGCATTCTGATGGACATTGCGGTAGCCGTCATCGAACGTGATGCCCACGACCCTGCCGCGACGCTCACCCCGTACATACGGCATGATGTCGCGCATGGAAAGCCCGCGATAACCCAGGCGATGCAGCCAGCGCATCTGACGGCGGAACGAGCTGGGGTGCACGGTGAGGCTGCGATATGGCGTGCCCTTGGGCCCGGGCTCGCCAATCTGGTGATACATCAATATGGGGACCATGGGCCCGGTGGCTCTGACTACTCAGAGCGTTGCTTGTTGAGAAATAGCAACTTAGTGTAGCGAAAAAAACTTCCCGAGGCCGCCATCACGGCCAAAATGAACCCCTCCTTGCCGTCCAGGAAGCCCCGGCGCAACACGTACAGGCGAATGAAGGTCCAGGCGGAATGGCCCCAGGCCCCCAATACCGTCGTTCTTTTGCCCCGCGCATGCATCATGGCGGCCGCTTCGGAAGAATAGTGGTTGATCTTCGCGATGAACTGTTCGAGGTTGGCGTAGGGGTAATGCAGGAAGTGGTTCTGGAGTGTGCCCACCGGCTGGTCGGTCACCACACTTTCATGGACGGCGACATCCTTGAAGCGGGCGGTGCCCCGCCGGAACAGCCGCAGAACGTGATCCGGCCACCAACCGCTGTGGCGTATCCAGCGTCCACCGAAGTTGGACAGCCGGGCAATGCGGTAGGCGGTGAACCGGTTCGCGGCGTCGCGCGCCTCGTGCGGCCCGTCGGCAGCCGTGGCCGAGCGCTGCAGGATATCGAGAATTTCCGCCTGCAATTCCGGCGTGACCCGTTCATCGGCATCAATGGACAGCACCCAGTCACAGCCGGCCAGGTCCAGGGCCCGGTTCTTCTGGGGGCCGAAACCGGGCCAGTCCTCGGTCTGGACCACCCGCGCGCCCAGTCGCCGGGCGATCTCACGGGTCTCGTCCGTGCTGCCCGAGTCGACCACAATGCATTCATCGGCGAAGGCCACCGACGCCAGGCAGTCGGCAATGTGCGCCGCTTCGTTGAGCGTGATGATGATGACGGACAGACTGGCGCGGCCTGCGGCGGCGGTGCCGACCCCGGACTGTTCCCCGAGCGTGGAAACCGGCCCGGTGCTCATGACCGCTCCCGGCGCGCCCGCTTCCAAAGCTTGAAGCGATGGAAGACAGGGGCAATCAAGGGGTGGCTGCCCACCACGATGCGCCGCCCGACCGACTGCCCCGAGGTGTTGCGCACGGCGAAACGGTGAATGTGCGCCGGGTCGTGTCCCGGCAGATTGCGTCCGAACGCCTGGGTGGTGTAAAGGTAGCGAAATCCGGCCTCCCGGGCGATGCGGATATAGTCGGCATCGAAATACCCCTGAGGCCAGCAGAAGTGCTGCGACACACCGCCCAGCCGCTCGGCCAGAATGGCGCGTGACGCCTCCAGCTCGGCCACCATGTGTTCGTTTTTGCGCGCCTTGTCGGGGCCGAGGTCCCAGCGCGTGTGGGTGTGCGTGTGGCTGTGAAACTCGAACACCCGGTCTGCCCGCATGGCTTCGACTTCGCTCCAGCGCAACATGACCTTGTCGGCCTCGCCGTGTTCGATGAGGTCTTCGCAGTCGTGATGGGAGGGGGTCTCCGGCAGGGCGTCCTTCCCCAGGTGAGGCCGCAGCGTGCCCTCTCCGATCCATGAGGTGACCAGAAAGATCACCCCATTGAAGCCGTACTGCTTCATGAGCGGGTAGGCGTAGACCCAGTTGTCCAGATAGCCGTCGTCGAAGGTGATGAGCACCGATCGCGGGGGTGCGGGCTCGCCTTCCAGGTGGGCGGCGAACTGCTCGCAGGTCAGGGAGCGGTAGCCATGCTTGCGCAGCCACCGGAGCTGGTCCTCGAAATTGGCCGGAGACACCGTGATCATGCCTTGTACAGGCGAGACATGGTGGTACATGAGGACCGGAACGGATCGTGTCATTTTTTCAGTTCCTTGAGCCAGCGCAGATAAGCTTCCTCGGCCCGCTGAGCCATGGCGCCCATGGAAAAATAGCCCGATTTGCGGCAGAACTCCAGACCGGCCTGGCCCATCTGCACGCGCAGTTCCCGGTCTTCCACCAGGAGACGGATGGCTTCGGTCAGAGCGGGAACGTCGTCCAGGGGCACCAGCATGCCGTTGACCCCTTCCCGCATCATTTCGGGCACACCGTCGACTCGCGTGCCGATCACGGGCACCCCCATGGACCCGGCTTCGACAAACACCATGCCGGCCGCCTCCTGACGGGTGGCAAGAGCAAAGATGTCAAAGCCTTCCAGCAAATTGGGCACATCGTTCCTGTGCCCCAGCATGTGGACCCGGCGGCTCAAGCGCAGGCTCTGTACGTAGGCCTGCAGCTCCTCGAAAAGCGGCGAGCCACCGCCGACCAGCACCAGATGCAGGTTCGGCCGCTCAGCGATCAGCGGAGCCATGGCGTCAATGAGCTCCTTGTGCCCCTTCTGCGCGCGCATGACTGCCACGCAGCCCACCACAATATCGTTGGGCGCGAGCTTCAGCTCACTGCGCAAGGTGGAATGCCCCGTGAGAGGCGGAAGATCGACGGACGGGTACACCACGGCCACATGCTTTTCCGGCACACCTCGCTCGATCAGCGCCCGACGCACAAACTCGCTGGACGTCGTGACGCGGTGCGGCACCCCCGTGTAGGAGATCAGGGAGCCCGGTTTCTTTGCCAGATGGCGAGTCCGCACGATGAGCGGAGTGCCGGCCAGGCGGGCAGCCACCCCCGCCAGCATGGTGTCGCGCCGGCTGTGGGTGTTGAGCACATCGAAGCGGCCTTCGCTCAGAATGGCGCGCACACGCGGCACGCCGCGAAAATAGTTGGCAGGGCCGTCCATCAACAGGGTGTGGACCTTGAACCCTTCCTGTGTCAGTCGCTCGGCAAGGACGGCATGAGGCTGGCAGACGGCTTCCAGATGATGGCCGCGCTCGCGCATGGCCTGAAACATGCGGAAGATGTACTGCTCCTGCCCTCCCCAGCTGGTGGCCGCTTCGGAATGCAGAATGCGCAGTTGTCGTGCAGGTGTGGTACTCATGCGTAGGTAATCTCCAGGGCTTCCGGGGCGACCCAGTCAGCCAGTTGCTCCAGCATGGTGTCGGACATGCGAACTCGCCAGTCCTCACCCAGCCGCAGCAGGCAACGAAAGCCTTCTCTTTCCAGTTGCAGCTCCACGGGCACCCCCGGCAAACCGTTCTCCGGGTCGGCACGGAAGGGATTTAGAAGCTGACGCAGGCGTTGCGGGTCGGCATTGCCATTGAGCGTGATGCGAAGGCTGTGCGCACGTGATTCGCGCGCCAGCTGCAGGTCGTAGAGGGTCTCGGCCGTCACGCGCATGCCGCCGGAGAACTCATCGTGGCTCACCTTGCCCTGCACGATGAGAAGCTGGTCCTCTTTCAGGCGCAGGCGATGCTGCTCATAGAGTTCGTTGAAGATGGCGACTTCCACCTGCCCCGAGCCATCGTCCAGCAGGGCATACAGCATCTTGCCGCGCCTCGTCATGCGCGGGCGCAGGGCGGTCAGCACCCCGGCAAACCACTGCAGGCTGCGGGACGGTTGCAGGCGTGACAGGGGCGTGGGGGCGAAGCGCCGGACCTCGTCACGCCACGCGTCGAACAGATGGCCGCTGAAATAGAACCCGAGGGCAACCTTTTCTTCGCGCAGACGCGTCTGCAGATCCCACGGCTGCACCTTGGCCAGCTCCAGTTCCACCACGTCGCCGGCATCGTCGTCGAACAGCGAAATCTGGTTGGCACTGCGTTCGGCCTGCTCGGCCGCTTCGATGGCATTGCCCAGGGTGGCCAGCAACGCTGCCCGGTTCTCCGAAATGGTGTCGAAGGCACCGGCTCGAATCAGCGCCTCGATCGTGCGGCGGTTGACAATGGAGCGATCCACCCGCTTGCAGAAATCAAACAGGCTGGTGTAGGGGCCGCCCTCCGCGCGGGCGCGGATGATTTCCTCGACTGCCGCCTGGCCCGTGCCCTTGACCGCGCCCAGCCCGTAGCGCATGGAGCGCGGCGGTTCGCCCCGGGCAGTATATTCGTCCTCGACGGGTTCAAAGCGGTAGGCCGAGGCGTTGACGTCCGGCGGCAGGACCTTGACCCCGTTGTCGACGGCGTCCTTCCAGAACACCTGCACCTTGTCGGTGTCGTCCATGTCGGACGACAGGGTCGCGGCGAGGAACTCGGCCGGATGGTAGTGCTTGAGCCAGGCGGTCTGATACGCAATCAGCGCATAGGCCGCCGAGTGACTCTTGTTGAAGCCGTAGCCCGCGAACTTCTCCATGAGGTCGAACAGCTTGACCGCCAGCTCGGCGTCGTATCCTTTCTCGACCGCACCTTTCTCGAAAAGCTCGCGGTGCTTCGCCATTTCCTCGGGTTTCTTCTTGCCCATGGCCCGACGCAGCAGGTCGGCGCCGCCCAGACTGTAGCCCCCGATGATCTGCGAAATGAGCATCACCTGTTCCTGGTAGACGATCACCCCATAGGTGCTCTTGAGAACAGGTTCGAGATCCGGATGGAAGTAATCGACCTCCGCACGGCCATGCTTGCGATTGACGAAGTCCACCACCATGCCCGACTCCAGCGGCCCCGGACGGTACAGGGCCAGCATGGCGATCACGTCTTCGAAGGTGTTGGGTCGCAGGCTCTTGAGCAGCTCCTTCATCCCGCGGGATTCCAGCTGGAAGACTGCCGTCGTGTTGCCCTCGCTCAGCAGCTTGTAGGCATTGGGGTCGTCGAGCGACAGAGTCATGACGTCGAAGTCACGCTTGTCGGGATTGAAACGGCGCACGTAGCGCACTGCCCAGTCGAGAATGGTGAGGTTGCGCAGCCCGAGGAAGTCGAACTTCACGAGGCCGACGGCCTCGACGTCGTCCTTGTCGTACTGCGACACCACGCTGCTTTCATGCCCCGGCTGGCAGTACAACGGGCAGAAATCCGTGAGCTTGCCCGGGGCAATGAGCACCCCGCCGGCGTGCATGCCGATGTTTCGGGTCAGCCCTTCGAGGGGTTTGGCCAGATCGACCAGGGCGCGGACTTCCTCTTCCTGGTCGTACCGCTCGCGGAACGCCGGCTCTTCCGCGAGCGCGCGGTCCAGTGTCCAGGGGTCCATGGGGCTGAAGGGGATCAGCTTGGACAGCCCGTCGCACAGCGAATACGGCATTTCCAGCACACGGCCGACGTCGCGCACCACCGCCTTGGCGCCGAGCGTTCCGAAGGTGGCGATCTGGCTCACGGCCTGCTTGCCGTACTTCTGTTTCACGTATTCGATGACCCGTTCGCGATTGTCCTGACAGAAATCGATATCGAAGTCGGGCATGGACACGCGTTCCGGGTTGAGGAAGCGCTCGAACAGCAAGTCGTAGCGGATGGGGTCGAGGTCGGTGATGCCCAGCGCATACGCCACCAGCGAGCCCGCACCGGACCCCCGGCCCGGCCCGACCGGCACCCCATTGCTCTTGCCCCAGTTGATGAAGTCCGCCACGATCAGAAAATAGCCGGGGAACCCCATCTTGATGATGATTTCGCACTCCCAGGCCAGGCGCTCACGATACGCAGGGTATTGCGCCTCCCGTTCCGCCTCGTCGGGGAAGAGCTGCTGCATCCGGCGCTCCAGTCCTTCCTCTGCCAGCTGCACCATGTAGTCATCCAGAGGGATCCCATCCGGTGTGGGGAAGTCCGGCAGCCGTGGCTTGCCCAGTTCCATCACCAGATTGCAGCGCCGAGCGATTTCGAGGGTGTTGGCGATGGCCGAAGGCACGTCGGCGAAACGCTGCACCATCTCCTCGGAACTCAGCATGTATTGCTGCTCCGTGAACCGTCGCGGGCGCCGCGGATTGCCGAGCTGCTCGCCTTCGGCGATGCAGACGCGCGCCTCATGCGCACGGAAGTCCTCCGGCTTGAGGAACTGGATGGGGTGGGTGGCGACCACGGGAAGGTCCAGGCGCGCCGCCAGACGCAGGGCCGCCTGCACGTAGCTTTCATCGCCCTCGGCACCGCTGCGCTGCAACTCGATGAAATAGGCGTCCGGGTACTGTCGGGCCCACTCGCGCGCCAGGGCCGCCGCCTCGTCTTGGCGACCGGCTTCCAGGGCCTGCCCGACATCGCCCGCCCTGCCCCCGGACAGCACGATCAAGCCGTCGTTGCCGGTGAGCCACTCGCGCTTGATCTCGGCGCGCCCGCGATACGCGTTGTCCAGCCAGGCCCGACTGAGCAGATCACACAGGCTGAGATACCCTTGGCGATTGCGGGCCAGCAGCAGGACCCGCTGCGGCTTGTCGCGGTCCAGCTCATTCTCCAGCCAGACGTCGGCGCCGGCGATGGGTTTGATGCCCTTGCCTTGCGCAGCGCGGTAGAACTTGACGAAGCCGAAGAGGTTGCACAGGTCGGTCAGCGCAAGCGCCGGTTGCCCGTACTCGACGGCCTTGCCCACCAGCGCCGGAATCTTGGCGATGCCATCGACCACCGAGAACTCGGAATGGACGCGCAGATGAACGAAGGCGGGGGAAGTGGTTTCGTGATTCATGTCAGGATTGTACTCAGGCCGGCGGGAGTTCCCGCGGCCTGTCATTGTCAACGCTGCATGGCTGCCCAGGCCTTCTGCAGCCGCTTCACCGACACGGGGGTCGGGGTACGCAGCTCTTGGGCAAACAGCGCCACGCGCAGCTCTTCCAGCATCCAGCGGAAGTCTTCCAGCTGGCTGTCTTCCGCCCCCTTGAGCGCCTGCAAGGCACGCCGGTATTGCGCCAGCAGGGGCGCCATGTCGGCCATCAGTCGCGCATCCCGTGCGGGGTCCGCTCGCAGCTTGTCGATGCGTACATGGGCCGCCTTCAAGTAGCGCGGGAAGTGGGTCAGCCGGTCGTAGGGGGTGTCGCGCAGAAACCAGGCGTGCATGAGCGCCGATTGTTGAGCCTGCAGATCGGCATAGGCGGCGGCATGGGGCTTGGCCTGGGGCATCTTCTTCATCAGCGTGCTCCATTCGCCGAGAATCTGCGCGGTGAGCCGTGCGACTTCCTGGACGATCAGCCCGAGCCGATTGCGTCCCTCGGCCTTGCGGGCTTCGAAGCTTTCCTTGTCCTGCGGCCAGGGCTCGGCCATGAACGCACGGGCGATGCCGCAATCGATGATCTGGTCGCGCAGCGCTTCCTGCGTGCCCAGGCTCATGAACAGCATGCTCATGCGGGTCAGGTCGGGAATGTTCTTCGCGAGAAACTTGACCTGGTCACGCATGGCGAGGCGAAACAGACGACACAGGCCGCGCCGATGATGACGGCGCGCCTCTGCCGGGTCATCGAAGACATCGAGTTCGCAGTGGGTTTCGGCATCCACCAGCGCCGGGTAGCCGATGAACGACTGCCCCTTGCGGCGGATCTCCATGATTTCCGGCAACTCGCCGAAGCTCCAATCCACCAGGTTTTCGTGCGCCAGTGCCTGGGCCACTTCCTGATCGCGGCCGGCCACCTTCTGAAAGGACACCTGGGCCTCGCGCCCATGTTCGGCCTTGAGCTGGTCCAGATTCCGACCGCCCGACAACATGCGCCCGTGTTCGTCGACCACCTTGAAGTTCATGAACAAGTGGGCGGGCAAGGTCTCCAGCTTGAAGTCGCTGCGTTGCGGCCGGACCTTGACCTGTTGCCACATGTCCTGGGCAATGGCGTCGAGCAGGCTCATGCCGGGGTCGGATGCCTGATCGAACCAGCGATCGACGAAACCGGCCGCATAGTCGGGCAAGGGCACGCAGTGACGCCGCAGTTTCTGAGGCAGCGACTTGAGCAGAAGATGGACCTTTTCTTTCAGCATGCCCGGCACCAGCCATTCGCAGCGTGTCGCGTCGATGCGATTCAGCGCGAACAGGGGCACGGTCAGCGTGACGCCGTCCCGCACCGAGCCCGGCTCGAAGTGGTAGTCGAGCGCCATCTCGACGCCGTTCCAGTTGACCTTCTTGGGAAAGACGTCGGTCGTGATGCCGGCCGCATCATGGCGCATGAGTTCGTCGCGACTCAGCTCCAGGCTGCGAGCCGTTTCGGGGTCGAGCCGGCTGTACCAGCGCTCCAGCGTGGCAGTCTGACAGATGTCCTTCGGAATGCGGGCATCGTAGAACGCGTAGATCAGCGCGTCGTCGACCAGTATGTCGGGGCGACGGGCCTGATGCTCGAGCTTTTCGATCGAGGCAATCAGACGGCTGTTCTGTTTCAGAAAGGGCAGCTTGCTGTCGATGTCACCGGTGACCAGCGCGTCACGGATGAAAATCTCGCGCGCCTGTACGGGGTCGATGCGGCCGTAATGAACGCGCCGCCCCGCATACACGGTCAGGCCATACAGCGTGGCGCGCTCATTGGCCACCACCTGCCCGGCCTTTTTCTCCCAGCGCGGCTCGGACCAGCTCTTGCGCAACAGATGCGCGCCGACTTTTTCCAGCCAGCGCGGGTCGATGCGGGCAATGCAGCGCGCATAGAGACGGGTCGTTTCCACCAGCTCTGCCGCGACGATCCAGCGACCCGCCTTCTTGCCCAGGGGCGAGCCCGGGTGAATGTGGAAACGGATGTCGCGCGCCCCCTGCCAGACGCCGCCGTCCTCGGCCTTGGTGCCGACATTACCCAACAGGCCGGCCAACAGGGCCATGTGAATCTGCTCATAGGTGGCTTCGGTGGCGTTGGGCTTCCAGCCCTGCTCCCCCACCAGGGCCGCCAGCTGGCTATGCACGTCGCGCCATTCCCGCAACCTCAGCGGGGACAGAAAATTCTGGCGCAACAACGCCACCAGCTTGCGCTGGGAAGCCTTGTGTTCCACCTGCTCGCCGTACCAGCGCCACAGCTTCAGATATGAGAGAAACTCCGAGCGCTCGTCGTTGAACTTGGCGTGCGCCGCGTCGGCAGCTTCGCGCTCCTGCATGGGACGGTCGCGCGGATCCTGCACCGACAGAGCCGAGGCAATCACCAGCATTTCCGACAGACAATGCTGATCGCGCGCTGCGAGAATCATGCGGGCGACGCGCGGGTCGACGGGCAGGCGGGCCAGCTCGCGCCCGACCGTGGTCAGGCGGTTGTTCTCGTCCAGGGCGCCGAGCTCCTGAAGCTGCTGATAGCCATCAGCCACCGCACGCCCGCTCGGAGCATCCACAAAGGGAAAGGCCTCGATGTCGTCCAGCTTGAGCGCCTTCATGCGCAAAATGACGGACGCCAGCGAGGAGCGCAGGACCTCCGGGTCGGTGAAGGCCGGTCGCGCCTTGAAATCCGTTTCATCGTAGAGCCGGATGCACACCCCCGGCCCGATCCGCCCGCAACGCCCCGCGCGCTGGTTGGCGGACGCCTGGCTGATGGGCTCGATGCGCAGCTGCTCGACCTTGTTGCGCCAGGAATAGCGCTTGACGCGGGCCAGACCGCTGTCCACGACATAGCGGATTCCGGGAACCGTGAGCGAGGTTTCCGCCACATTCGTGGCCAGGACGATGCGCCGCAGATTGCTCTGGGGACGGAAGATGCGTTCCTGCTCAGCCTGAGACAGACGCGCATAGAGTGGGAGCACCTCCGTGCCGGGTGTGTGGTGCTTGCGCAAGGCTTCGGCAGCCTCGCGGATCTCGCGTTCGCCGGGCAGGAAGACCAGGACATCGCCTGGGCCGTGGCGGGCACATTCATCCACCCCATCGACGACGGCATCGATCAGGTCGCGTTCCTCATCCCGACTGGCGCGGGCCCCCGGTGCATCATCAGCGTCCTTCAGGATGGGCCGATACCGGACTTCCACGGGGTAGAGCCGGCCCGACACCTCGATGACGGGGGCTGGCTTGCCATCCATGCTGAAATGCCGTGCGAAACGGTCGGCGTCGATGGTGGCCGAGGTAATGATGAGCTTCAGATCCCGGCGCTTTTCCAGAAGTCCCTTGAGAAAGCCCAGCAGGAAATCAATGTTCAAACTGCGTTCGTGCGCTTCATCGACGATGATGGTGTCATAGCGGCGCAACAGGGGGTCGCGCTGGGTCTCGGCCAGCAGAATGCCGTCCGTCATGAGCTTGACCGCGACGTTGGGGCCGCTACGGTCACTGAAGCGGATCTGGTAGCCGACCCAATCGCCCAGTTCGGTATTCAGTTCTTCGGCAATGCGCTTGGCCACAGACGTCGCCGCCAGGCGGCGAGGCTGAGTGTGAGCGATGATGCCCCGCTTTCCCCTCCCCAGCTCCAGGCAGATCTTGGGCAGCTGGGTGGTCTTGCCCGAACCGGTTTCTCCACAGACGATGACCACCCGGTGCTGGTCGATCGCCCGGGCCAGCTGCTCCCGGTGCGCGCTGACCGGCAGATCTTCCGGGTAACGGATGATCGGAAGGTCACGTTCCAGGCGAGGGGGCGCGGGGGAGCGGGTGCGGTGAGCGGGGGGCTGCGAGCGAGGGCCGGCGGCTTTGTGTGGGTTTTCTGACAATGGTGCAGTCTTTTGCATGAAACCGATGGGGTCTGTACGGACGCTCATTATAATTTTCCTCTTCCTTGAGGTCTCTTCAATCATTTGCCACACCCATGTCTTCTTCTGAAAACGAAACCTATTCCGCACAAGTTGCTCCTGAATTTGCTCCTGCCCAGTTCGTGCGATGGTTTCGGGAAGTCGCGCCCTATGTGCACGATTTCCGTGGCAAGACCTTTGTGATCGGGTTTGGCGGCGAGCTGGTTCGCGATGGCGTGCTCAACCCGCTGATTCAGGATCTCTCCCTGCTTTCCGCCCTGGGGGTGAAGCTCATCCTGGTGCATGGCTCCCGTCCGCAAGTCAATGAACAGCTGCGCCTGAAGGGTCTGGACATCCAGTTCGGTCGCGGCACCGAGCCCACCGGGCCGGCCGCGCTTGAGTGCGCCAAGGAGGCTGCGGGCGAGATTCGTCTGGACATCGAGGCAGCCTTCAGCCAGGGCCTGCCCAACACGCCCATGTCGCACGCCAAGATCCGCGTCATCTCCGGCAACTTCGTCACTGCGCGCCCGGTCGGCGTCATCGACGGGCTCGACTATCAGCACACGGGGGCCGTGCGCAAGATCGATGTGGAGGCGATCAAGGCTATCATCAACCAGGGAGCCATCGTGCTGCTATCACCGCTGGGCTTTTCGCCCACCGGGGAAGCTTTCAACCTGGACATGGAAGACCTCGCCACCAGTGCGGCCATCGCGCTGCGCGCCGAGAAACTGATCTTCCTGACCCAGGACTGCCTGATCCGAAATGAAAAGGGAGAAACCGTCACCGAGCTGCCGCGCGCGGAAGCCGACCGTCTGCTGACGCTGGGCTCCCTCGACGAGGACACCCATGCGTTTCTCACCCATGCGTCACGTGCCGTCAAGCGCGGGGTTGCGCGCGCCCACATGCTGCCCTACACGCTGGACGGCTCCGTGCTGCTGGAGATCTTCACGCATGACGGTGTCGGCACCATGGTGGTGGAAGACAAGCTGGACGACCTGCGTCCGGCCCACGTGGATGACATCGGTGCCATCGTGCAGCTCATCGAGCCGCTTGAGGCCGACGGCACGCTGGTGCCGCGCGGGCGTGCCGTCATCGAGCGCGACGTCGAAAAGTTCACCGTCCTTGAACACGATGGCGTGATCTACGGCTGCGTGGCCGTCATTCCCTACCCGGAAGACGGCATGGCCGAGATGGCCTGCCTGATCGTACACCCCGAGTGGCAGGGCACGGGCGAAGGCGAGCTGCTGCTGCGCCACGCCGAAATGCGCGCGCGCGCCCTGGGCCTGCGGCGCCTGTTCGTGCTGACCACCCGCACCTCGCACTGGTTCATGAAGCGCGGTTTCGTGCAGGGCAGCATTGCCGATCTGCCCAAAGAGCGCCAGCTCACCTACAACCGTTCACGCAACAGCCTGATCTTCATCAAGCGTCTGTAGCCGGCGCGGGCGGCCGCCGCCTCAGCCGCTACAATGACGGATTCATTCGATCGGAGGTATTGCATGACTCGCATGGTGAACTGCGTCAAGCTCGGGCGTGAAGCCGAGGGGCTGGATTATCCGCCCTACCCCGGCGACTTGGGCGTGCGCATCTGGCGTGAAATTTCCAAGGAAGCCTGGGCGAACTGGATGGAAATCCAGACGCGTCTGGTCAATGAGAACCGCTTGAATCTGGCCGACGCCCGGGCCCGGAAGTATCTGGCCCAGCAAATGGAGAGCTATCTCTTCGAGAACCGGGACGTCGAGGCCCAAGGGTACGTCCCACCCTCGGAATGAGGCTCGAGGCCGGTTGAGGTTCAGGCCCGTTCCGGCCGGGACGGGCCTCTGCAGATCGGCAGCAGTGCCTCAGGAAGCCGAACCGCCGTTATTCGTGTCGTCGTCGTCAGCCCCCGAGGAATTGGGGGTTTCCAGCTCGCCCCGTGCAGCACGTTCCGTGTGCTTCAACCCCGTGTGGCGGACGTCGTCCCCCCTCACCAGATAGATCACACGCTCGGCCATGTTCTTGGCGTGATCCCCGATGCGCTCGAGTGCACGGGCGATGAAGACCAGCTCGACCGATTTGGAAATGCTGCGCGGGTCTTCAATCATGTAGGTCACCATGTGACGCAACGCGGCCTTCCATTCCTTGTCGACTTCCTTGTCGCTGCGCACCACCGTGGCGGCAGCCACCGGGTCGTTGCGTGCGAAGCTGTCCAGCATGTTGCGAATCATGAGCGAGACATCTCGCGCCATGTGGCGCAGCTCCACCACCGGCTCATACAGGGAATTGGCTTCGTGGAGCCGGCGCGCGACCTTGGCGATTTTCTCGGCTTCGTCGCCGCAGCGTTCCATGTCGGTCAGCATTTTCGACACGGACAGCAACGTGCGCAGATCGACCGCCGTGGGTTGGTGACGGGCGATGAGCAGCCCGATGCGCTCGTCGATTTCGACTTCGTGCCGATTGACCTCGCGCTCGTACTCGCGGACTTTCTCGACCAGCGAGAGATCGCCCGTCTGCAGGGCCTCGACGGCATCCTGAATCATGGTTTCGACAAGACCGCCCATGCTCAGGAACTGGGAACGGACGGCTTCAAGGTCGGCGGCGAACTGCCTGTTGGTATGCTCGGTCATAGAACTCTTCGATCGCGATGAAACAAGGCGCACAGCAGGCCCGTGTGCCAGGATCTGCTAGGGTACCCCCCTATTATGACGCGTATATGTCTCAAGCGGCAGACCCGGGAGACATGCGACGCACCCCCTGCTGGGTGGACACCAGCGCCAGGTTGGCGCCGGAAATCGCGAACAGCCCGCAGCAGACCACGCCCGGAATGTTGTTGATGAGGGCTTCCATTTCCGCCGGGCGCGTCACGCGCAGCCCCGCCACGTCGAGAATCTCACAACCGTTGTCGGTGACGAAACCCTCGCGCAGCCGTGGCTCGCCGCCCAGTTCGCGCAGCTTGCGGGCCACCACATTGCGTGCCATGGGGATGACTTCGACGGGCAGCGGGAACTTGCCCAGGACGTCCACCACCTTGGATTCATCGACAATGCAGACGAACTCGCGTGCCACCGAAGCGACGATTTTCTCGCGTGTGAGTGCCCCGCCCCCCCCCTTGATCATGCTCATGCCAGGGTCGACCTCGTCGGCACCATCCACATAGAGGGGCATCTCTTCCACCTCGTTGAGATCAAGCACCGTGATGCCCAGACGGCGCAGGCGGGCCGTGCTGCGCTCGGAGCTGGAGACCGCGGCCCGGAAACGGTCACGGTGGGGCGCGATCGCATCGATGAAGAAATCGACGGTCGAGCCCGTACCGACGCCCAGCACCGAGTCGGGTTGAAGGCAGCTCAAGGCATATTCGACGGCCGCCTGTGCCACATTGCGCTTGAGTTCGTCCTGATTAAGCATGATGAAATCCTTGGAAATTCAGAAGCTGTCTGTCGGTCGGCAAGCCGCGACCACAGACCTATACGCCCAGCCGTTCCCGGTACTTTTTTTCGTTGAAGCCAACCGTGACGACACCATCGGGCCAGGTGGCCAGCGGGCGGCGCACCAAGGCGGGAAACTCGGCAATCAGCGCCAGCCAGGCCTCGTCGGAATCCGGCTGCTTGCGCGCTTCGGGCAACTGACGCCAGGTCATCGACGCCCGATTCACCAGTTTTTCCCAGCCGCCCAATGCCTGGCTCCATTCGCGCAGGCGTTCGGCGGGCAAGGGGTGTTCGCGGTAGTCAACGAATTCGGCGGGCACCCCCTGGGCTTCCAGCCATTGGCGCGCCTTGACGCAGGTGGAACACTTGGTGAGCCCATAAAGAGCGGGCGCCTTCGAGGCAGTCATGTCGCTTGTCCTTTACGATTCTGAACACGATGCGCGATCACCACGAACACGGCGACCAGCAGCATGAAGAGCGTGGCCAGCGCATTGATCTCCGGTTTGAGACCCAGGCGCACGCGCGAGAACACTTCCAGCGGCAGGGTGGTGTGCCCCGGGCCAGTCAGGAAGGAGGCAATCACCACATCATCGAGTGACAGGGTGAAGGCCAGCAGCCAGGCCGCCAGCAGGGCCGGCGCGATGAGCGGCAGCACGATCTGGAAGAAGACCTTGATCGGGGGGGCGCCGAGGTCCAGCGCCGCCTCCTCCAGAGAGCGGTCCAGGTCGCGCACCCGCGACTGGATGATGACGGTCACGTAGGCCATGCTGAGGATCACGTGGCCCACCCAGATGGTGAAAGCGCCGTTGCTACCTTCCCAGCCCAGCAGGTCGCTGAGCTCGACAAACATCAGCAGCAGGGAAATGCCCAGCACCACTTCGGGAATCACCAGCGGTGCGCTGGCCAGGCCGACGAACAGCGCGAAGCCACGGAAACGGCCCATGCGTGCCAGCACATACCCCACCCAGGTTCCGACCACCACGGCCGCCGTGGCCGTGGCCGCCGCGATGATGAGCGACAGCTGGGCGGCCTCGAGCAGAGCCCGGTCCGTGAACAGTTCCTTGTACCAGCGCAGGGAAAAGCCGGTCCAGGTGGTCATCATGGCCGAATCGTTGAACGACAGCACCATGAGCACCAGGATGGGGCCATACAGGAAAAGATAGCCCAGGCTGAGCGCCAGGGCCCGGAGTCGGGAATCGGGCCTAGCCATGACGCCCTCCGCGCACCACCATCTGCCGAGTCTGCCCGTACTGGAACAGAATCAAGGGCACCAGCAGCAGCAACACCATCACGCAGGTCACGGCGGCGGCCATGGGCCAGTCGCTGTTGTTGAAGAACTCGGTCCACATCACGCGCCCGATCATCAGGGTGTCGGCACCGCCCAGCATTTCCGGAATGACGAACTCGCCGACCGAGGGAATGAAGACCAGCATGGCACCCGCCACCACCCCGGGCATCGACAGGGGCAGCGTGACCGACAGAAAGGCCTGCCAGGGCCGCGCCCCCAGGTCATAGGCCGCTTCCAGCAGACGGTTGTCCAGTTTCACCAGGTTGGCATAGAGCGGAAGAATGAAGAACGGCAGATAGGCGTAGATCAGCCCGATATAGACGGCCAGGTCGGTACGGTAAATTTCCAGCGGCTGGTCGATCAGGCCCAGGCCCATCAGCAGGTTGTTGAGCAGGCCATCATTGCGCAGGATGCCGATCCAGGCATACACCCGCAACAGAAGAGAGGTCCAGAACGGCAGGATCACGCCGATGAGCAGCAGATTGCGGGTGGCCGGTTCCGACCGCGCAATGTAGTAGGCCATCGGGTAGCCGATCAGGATGCAGAACAGCGTGGTGACCGCCGCCATCTTCACACTGTGAAGATAGGTCGAGACGTACAGACTGTCCGTGAACAGCAGCGCATAGCCGCGCAGGTTCAGCACCAGGCTGAGCGTGTGGTCGCTGAAATCGGCCAGCGCCGTATAGGGCGGAATGCCGAACTGCAGGTCCGCAAAGCTGATCTTGAGCACCAGCAGAAAGGGAACGAGCAGGAACAGCACCAGCCAGGCGAAGGGCGGCGCGATGGTCAGCATGCGTCGCCAGGACGCCGGGGGTCGGGGCAGTTTCGGCTTCATGATGTCAGAACGGTGGCGCTGTCACCGCTCCAGTCGATGTAGACTTCCTCGCCCACGGCAGGGGCCTCGTTCTGTGCCATGGCCAGCCGCGATACTGCCGCCTCGACCTGCATGCCCGAATCGAGACGGATCAGGTAGCGCGCGTAGCTGCCCATCCAGGCCATGTGGCTCACCATGCCATGAGCCCAGTTGAACTCGCCCTCGGGCTGCTCACGGTGCACGCGGATCCGCTCGGGACGGATGGAGACGTGCACCTCCATGCCCAGCGGCTCACTGACCCCGTGGTTCACATACAGGGGGCGGTTGAGCTGCTCGGACTCGATCTGCACATGGTCGGCCTCGTCCACCGCGATATGGCCGGTGAACAGATTGGTGGACCCGACGAAGTTGGCCACGAAACGCGAATTGGGGAAGTCGTAGACTTCCTGCGGCGCGCCGCACTGAACGATCTGCCCTTCGGACATGACCGCCATGCGGTGTGCCATGGTCATAGCCTCTTCCTGGTCGTGCGTGACCTGCATCATGGTCACGCCCACCTTGTCGAGGATCTTCACCAGTTCGATCTGCGTCTTCTGGCGGATCTGCTTGTCCAGCGCCGACATGGGCTCGTCCAGAAGCAGAAGCTTGGGACGCTTGACCAGGCTGCGCGCCAACGCTACGCGCTGTTGCTGGCCGCCTGAAAGCTGGGAAGGCTTGCGCCGCGCGTAAGCGCCCATCTGAACCAGATCGAGTGCTTCGTAGACGCGCCCGTGTATCTCGTTGCGTGGAACGCCCTCCTGCTTAAGGCCAAAGGCCACATTGGCCTCGACTGTCATGTGAGGAAACAGCGCGTAGGATTGGAACATCATGTTGACCGGCCGCTTATATGGCGGCAAGGCGGTGATGTCCTCGTTATCGAGCAGGATGCGTCCGGAAGTGGCTTCTTCAAAGCCGGCAAGCATGCGCAGCAGCGTCGACTTACCGCAACCCGAGCTGCCCAGCAGGGCGAATATCTCGTGGCGCCCCACCGACAGGCTCACCGACTGCACGGCGACCACATC
>JAJUFT010000047.1 GCA_029263615.1 Alcaligenaceae bacterium
GCAGCCCACCCCGTTTTCCACCAGCCGCAAAACGGTTTGAACCGCGCCCACCTCCGCCACGATATTCAGTTTGCCCCCGGTGGGCGCGAGGGCGTCATCCACCAGATTGCGAATGGGCTTGGACATTGAAGGCAGGATCAGTTCGTAATCTTGCAGCGACTTGTATTGAACGGCCGGGGGGAGCGCAACATGCTTGGGAGCCACGAGGACAAGGATGTCCCGATGCAGCGGTTCATACGTCAGCAGCGGCGTGGGCAAACCGCGCCATGTGGGCGAAGGGCAGGGCCCCCGCTGCAAGCAAAATCGTTCTTCTGTTTATGTTCATCGTATCTGTCTCCGAGATATGGGCGCTGTCTCCGCGTGGCGGAGCGATACGATGAAATTACTATAAGCCTCAATGTTTTAGAGCCGTCGGCACCGCAAAGGACCTTTGCGTTTTTTGGAAGAGGGCCTGAAGGCGGCGACGAGATCGAACATGATGGCAGGTGAGCGCGGGATGTAAAACCGAGGGCGCCGCCGGGCTGGCGGCACGGGTCAATCCGCCATCGAAGACGCTTCGAGCCGGCTCAGGATCTGATCGGCCGAATGCCACAAATGGCGTTTCATCGCAGCATAGGCGGCATCCCCGTCGCCTGCAAGAATTCCTGCGGCGATGGCCTCATGTTCTTCCAGCGAGTTGCGAATCATCTGCTCGACGCTGATCACCTGCCGCAGTTGCAGCATGAACACGGGAAGGTGGTGTTTCTCGATAAGCTGGCCCAGCATGGGGTTGTCGGCCAGATCGACGATTGCCTGATGGAAGGCGCGATTGTCTTCCATGAACTCGGCAAAGGCCGCCTGGGAGACATGGCGTCGGCCGCGTGCCAGGATGGCTTCGAACTCGGCACGCTTGCCGCTGCGGCCGATGTTTTTCGCGGCCTGTCGCGCCGCATAGCCCTCGAGCGCTTCACGGATCTCGAAGAGTTGACGCACGTGTTCGGGGGTCAGGCTGCGCACCACGGCCCCACGATTGGGAATGATGTCCACCAGGCCATCTGCCTCCAGCCGGCGGAAGGCTTCTCGCAAAGAGCTGCGACCCACATCGAAACGCTCGACGATGTCGCGCGAAATCAACCGTTGCCCCGGGGCAAACCGGCCTTCGAGGATGCCCGCCTTGAGGGCAGCCGCCACACGCTCGACGGTTTCGCCGCTGCGCCCGGAAGGCGTCGCGGACGCTGCTTGTGCACACATACTCAGTTCCTGAAAGAGATTCCGGGCCCGCACCGGGCGGAGCGTTGCTTGACCGGAGCCGGGCTTCTTCATTATAGTCTGCCTAAAGTGTCAGACACTTTTAACAGTAACTAATGTACGTAAACCTCTCGCACCGTCTGCGGGGCGATGACTCTACGTCTCAGGGAGACAGCATCATGTCGGTTTTCAAGAAGTCTTTTCTTGCACGCACCCTTGCTGTGGGCGTGCTTTCTCTTTCCACGCTGTTCGGAGGCGCTGCGCACGCGGCGGATGACTACCCGAACCGTCCCATCCGTCTGGTGGTTCCGTTTGTGGCAGGAGGGGTGACCGACGCCGCCGCGCGCGTGGTCGCGGAGCGCCTGGGTCGCGAACTGGGTCAGACCGTGGTGGTCGAGAACAAACCGGGTGCCGGCGGGAACATCGGTACGGCGGGTGTGGCCCGCGCCAACCCCGACGGCTACACCCTGCTGCTTGCCTACGACGGCACGCTGGCCATCAATCCGAATGTGTATGACAAGAGCAAAGTCCCCTTCGACACGCTCAAGGATTTCGACTCCGTTGGCAAGATTGGCGATGCCCTGCTGGTCATCGTGGCCAACCCCAAGATCGAGGTGAACTCCTTTGCCGAGCTCAAGAAATACGCCAGCGAACAGCAGCATGAAGTCTTCTTCGGCACCGCCGGCGCGGGCAGCACGCCGCACCTGGCCGGCGCACTCCTGAGCCAGCGCACCGGCATCCCCCTCAGCCACGTAGCCTATAAGGGGGGCAGCGCCGCCCTGGCCGATGTGGCCGGTGGGGTTCTGCCGCTGAGCTATGCCGCCGTCGCCGGTGCCATGCCGTTCATTCAGGGCGGTCAGGTCCGCGCCCTGGCCGTGACCTCGGCTCAGCGCGCGCCTTCGCTGCCCGATGTGCCGACCCTGATCGAAGAAGGGGTGGACGATTTCGTCTTCAATTCCTGGGTGGGCCTGATGACCCCGGCCGGTACGCCCAAGTCCGTCATCACCAAGCTGAACGAAGCGTTGCAGAACGTGCTCAAGCAGGATGATGTCAAGGAACGCCTCGCCGGGCTGGGTGTGGTCGCCACGCCGGGTTCCCCGGAGAGCTTCCACGAGGAAGTGGCGCGCGAGCTGGATCGCATTGCCGACATCGTGCGGACCGCGAACATCAAGCTCGACTGACCCCCACCCCTGTCAACCCCAGCTGGAATAAGAAGTAAGCCATGGCCAATCCTTTGCTCAGACAAAAACTTGAATCCGGGGAGTTCCTGGTGATCCCCGGGGTCCAGGACATGATCGCGACCGTCCTGGCGCGCAAAGTCGGTTTCGACATCGTGTATGGGAGCGGCTACTGGCTCACTGCCTCGTGCCACGGCCTTCCCGATGCCGGCATCGTGACCTTCACCCAAATGCAGGAGCGCATGGCCACGCTGGTGCGCACTTCCAATGCAGCGGTGATTGCCGATGCCGATACCGGGTATGGCGGCCTGCTGAACGTGCATCACACCGTGCGAGGCTATGAGCAGGCCGGGGTCACGGCCATCCAGCTGGAAGATCAGGAGTTCCCCAAGAAGTGCGGCCATACGCCGTTCAAGCGCTGCATTCCAACGCAGGACATGGCCGACAAGATTCGTGTGGCGGCCGAGGCGCGCGAGGACAAGGACAACTTCCTGATCATTGCCCGCACGGATGCGCGGGCCGAACAGGGTTTCGACGAAGCCATGCGCCGTCTCGAGGCCTACGCGAACGCAGGGGCGGACATCCTGTTCTTCGAAGCCCCCCAGTCCGAGGAAGAAATGCGTCGCGCCTGCGAAGCCTTCGACCGGCCCATGCTCGCGAACATGTCAAATGGGGGCAAGACACCGATTCTCTCGGCGCAGGAACTGCGCGAGATCGGCTATTCCCTGGCCATCTATCCGGCCATGACCAGTCTGGTCGCGGCTGCGGCCATGGAACAGGCGCTGGTTCGTCTGAAGGAAACCGGTTCGAGCGAAGGGGTCGGTGTGGACCTGTTCGACTTCAATGAGTTCTGCCGGCTCATCGGGTTCGAAGACGTCTGGGAATTCGAGCGCCGCTGGGCGCGCTGAGGGGCAGGCAATGAGCTTGAATAGAAACGGGGCAATGCAATGAGTACGGGCACGATGTTCGACAAGATCTGGGATCAGCATGTGGTTTCCCGGGTCTCTGAAGAGGTGGATCTGTTGCATGTCGACCGGCATTATGCTCACGAGCTGACCACGGTCGAGGCTCTGCAGAACCTGCAGCAGCGGGGGCTCGAGGTCTACGACCGCGGCCTGACCTTCACGACGCTTGACCACGTCATCCCGACCGAACCCGGCCGGCGCGATGCGGCTCCCGAATACGCGGTGGCCATGATGGGCGGCTTGCGCAAGCAGGCCGAAAAACTGGGTTTCACCCACTTCGACATTGCCGATGGCCGTCAGGGCATCGTGCATGTGATCGGGCCGGAACAGGGTCTGACGCTGCCCGGCACCACCATCGTGTGCGGCGACAGCCATACCTGCACGCACGGCGCGTTCGGCGCCATTGCCTGGGGCATCGGCACCTCCGAACAGATGCACGTGCTGGCCACCCAGACCGTGCGCCAGCGCAGGCCGCGCACCCTGCGCATCACCCTGCAAGGCCGTCCCGGTCCCCATGCCACGGCCAAGGACGTCGCGCTGCATGTGCTGTCGGTGGTGGGCGTGTCGGGTGCCGTCGGGTACGCGGTGGAGTTTGCCGGGGAGTGCGTGCGCGCCATGCAGATGGAAGAACGCATGACGCTGTGCAATCTGGCGATCGAGCTGGGCGCGCGTTTCGGCATGATTGCGCCCGACGAAACGACCTTTGCCTATCTGAAGGGCCGGCCCTTCGCCCCCCAGGGTGCCGCATTTGACGAGGCAGTGCGCCACTGGGCGGCACTAGCGTCGGAACCCGATGCCGTGTTCGACCACGAACGCGTGGTGGATGTGGAAGGCATTGGCCCGACCATCACCTGGGGCATCACGCCCGAACAGGCCATTCCGCTCGACGGCAGGGTTCCCCTGCCCACCCAGGAGCCGGATGCCGCCCGCCGCGCGGGTCTTCAGGCCGCCCTCGACTACATGCAGCTGGAACCGGGGCAGCTGCTGGCGGGCACACCGGTGCAACATGTTTTCATCGGCTCCTGTGCCAACAGCCGCATCACCGACCTGCGTGCGGCGGCTGGAATCGTGCGTGGCCGCAAGGTGGCGCCGGGCGTGAAAGCCTGGGTGGTCCCCGGCTCACTGCCGGTCAAACGTCAGGCGGAGCAGGAAGGCCTGCATCAGATCTTTCTCGACGCCGGATTCCAGTGGCGTGAACCGGGCTGCTCCATGTGCGTGGGCGCCAACGGCGACATGGTGGCGCCGGGCGAGCGCTGTGTTTCCACCTCGAATCGGAATTTCATCGGCAGGCAGGGGCCGGGGGCGCTGACCCATCTGGCCAGCCCCGCCACGGCGGCGGCCTGCGCCATCGTCGGTCACATTCCCGCCACCTTGCCTGAGCAGGAGTCGATATGAAGCGTTTTGTCCGCTGTTCCAGTGTGGCCGCCGTCATCGAAAAAGATAATGTCGATACCGACATGATCATTCGCATCGAACGCATGACTGCGCTCAAGCGCGGCGAGCTGGGTGAATGGGCCTTCGAGATGTGGCGTTACCAGCCGGACGGTTCCCCCGATCCCGATTTCGTGTTGAACCAGCCCCCCTTCGACACGGCCGAAATACTCATTGCGGGCGCTAACTTCGGCTGCGGCAGTTCTCGCGAGAAAGCCGTCTGGGCGCTGGACGACTACGGCATCCGTTGCGTAATCGCCGAGAGCTTTGGCGACATCTTCTACAACAATTGCCTGCAGAATGGCCTGCTGCCGATCCGCCTGCCTGCGGAACCGCGTGCGGCGCTGGCTGCCGGCGCCAGAGAGGGGCGTGTCGTGCACGTCGACCTCGAGGCCAGGACCATCACGGTGGAGGGCGGCGCAAGCGTCGCCTTCCAGATGCCGGACCAGCAGCGCGAAGCCCTGCTCAACGGTTGGGATGAGGTCGACCAGGATCTGCGTCGACTCGAAGAGATCGCCGCCTTTCGTGAGCGCGATGCCCGACTCCGCCCCTGGGTCTATGCGGTCAGACCCGCTTGATGGTGCAATGTACCGGACAACAATCTGGAGGAGATGCCGTGCAGAATTTCGAATTCGTGACTGTGCCCCACATTCTGGTTGAGCGTGGGGCCGCCGCCCGCCTGGGTGAAGCCCTGAGGCAGCGGTACACCGCCACCCGTCTGTGCGTGGTGACCGACCGCTTTCTCAGTGAAAGCGGACTGCTGGCCCCCGCGCTTTGTAATCTGGCGGACCATGGCTGGCAGGTGACCGTCATCGACAATGTCCAGGCGGACCCGCCCGACACCGTCATCCTCGAGGCGGCGAAACGCGCCCGCGAGGCAAGCGCCGAAGTGGTGCTGGGGCTGGGGGGCGGCTCGTCCATGGATGTGGCCAAGCTCATTGCCGTGCTGTGCGCGTCGGATCAGCCACTGGCCGACATGTATGGCGTGGGAAATGTGAAGGGGCCGCGCCTGCCGCTGGTGCTGATGCCCACCACCGCGGGCACGGGTTCGGAAGTCACGGCGATCTCCATCGTCACGACGGGGCAGACCACCAAGGCGGGGGTCGTGTCGCCGGTGCTGATGGCCGACCTGGCCGTGCTGGATGCCGAACTCACGGTCGGCCTGCCCGCGCAGGCCACCGCCGCCACGGGCATTGACGCCATGGTGCATGCCATCGAGGCGTACACCTCGGCGCGGCTCAAGAACCCGGTGTCCGACTGTCTGGCCGTCCGGGCCTTGCAGATGCTGGCCGGCAACCTGCTGACAGCCTGCCGAGACGGTGCCAACCTGGACGCCCGCTCGAACATGCTGGTCGGAGCCATGCTGGCGGGCCAGGCCTTCGCCAACGCCCCCGTGGCGGCCGTGCACGCCCTGGCCTACCCCCTGGGCGGCCACTTTCATGTGGCGCATGGGCTGTCGAATGCGCTAGTGCTGGACCCGGTGCTGCGCTTCAACCTTCCGGCGGCCACGGCACAGTACGCCGAGCTGGCCCGCGCCGTGTTTCCGGAGGGCTGCCCGGCTGACGATGCATCGGCTGCGCGGCATTTCATCGAGCAGATGGGGGCGCTGGTTAGTGCCACCGGCATTCCGAAGACCTTGCGGGAAGTGGGCGTGGAAGAAGGGCACCTGCGCATGCTGGCGGCCGACGCCCTCAAGCAGCAACGTCTGCTGGTGAACAACCTGCGCCCCGTGACGGAAGAGGATGCGTTCGAGATCTACAAAGCCGTGTTCTGAGTGAGGGCCGGCCGCCGTCGCGCTCATTCCATCAGATCGGCGGTCACCCAACCCTGTTCGATGCCGTGGCAGGCAACTTGCGCCGCCCCGTCGGCCAGCGTGGCCGGCATGACCTGCCGGCAGATGTCCTGTGCATGGGGGCAGCGCGGGTGAAAGGGGCAGCCCGAGGGCGGGTTGAGCGGGTTCGGCACTTCACCGGCCACGGGAATGCGCCGTTTGCCCGTGCCCGCCGTATCGGGAATCGCGGAAAGCAGCATGCGGGTGTAGGGGTGGCGCGGGCGCGAGAACAGCTCATCGCGCGGCGCCAGTTCCACGATGCGGCCCAGATACATGACGGCCACGCGATCCGCCACGTGGTGCACCACCGCCAGGTTGTGCGAAATGAACAGGTAGGTCAGCCCCAGGTCGCGCTGCAGCTTCTTCATGAGGTTGAGTACCTGCGCCTGGACCGAGACATCGAGCGCCGAGGTGGGTTCGTCGCACACCAGGAACTCGGGGCGTGCGGCCAGGGCCCGCGCAATCGAGATGCGCTGGCGCTGGCCCCCGGAAAACTGGTGCGGGTAGCGGTCGCGATCGGTGGGCGACAGGCCCACCTGCAGCAGTAGTTCGTCCACCCGGGCATCGCGCTCGGCCTGGTTCAGCTGCCCATGGACTTTCAGTGGTTCGGCAATGATGCGCGCTACCCGCCATCGGGGGTTGAGGCTGGCATACGGGTCCTGAAAAATCATCTGCAGCCGCTGGCGCAGGCGCTTGCCATCGCGGCTCTGCAGCGCCGACACCGGGTGCCCGTCGAACTCGATCTGGCCGCTGGTCGGGGTGTAGAGCCCCACCAGCATGCGCGCCACGGTCGATTTTCCGCAGCCGGATTCCCCCACCAGAGCCAGGGTTTCGCCCTTTTCCACCGTGAAAGACACCCCGTTGACCGCCTTCAGCTTCACGGGCGGCTGGCGCTTGAGCACACGCTCCAGCCAGGGTCCGGACACATCGAACCAGCAGCTGGCGTTCTCGACCTTCAGCAGCGGCTTGCGGCTCATGGCTGACCCCCTGTGTCGTGCAGCCAGCAGGCCGCCCGGCTGTCGCCTGCGGGAAGCAGCTCGGGACGGTCGGTGATGCAGCGCGGCATGCGCTGAGGGCAGCGCGGATTGAAGGCGCAGCCCGAGGGAATGGCATTGAGCCGTGGCATGCTGCCGTCGATCTGGGCGAGGTATTCCGTACTGCGGTGTATCGAGGGAATCGAATCCATCAGACCGCGCGTATAAGGGTGCTGCGGTGCCCCGATGACCCGTGCAACCGGACCGATCTCCGCCACGCGCCCTGCATACATCACGGCGACGCGGTCGGCGGTTTCCGCAATCACCCCCATGTCGTGGGTGATCAGCATGACGGCGGCGCCGTGCTCGCGACATAGCGTCTTGAGCAGGTCGATGATCTGCGCCTGAATGGAGACATCCAGTGCGGTGGTGGGTTCGTCCGCGACAATCAGCCGCGGCTCGGCGGCCAGCGCCAGCGCAATCACGACGCGCTGACGCATGCCGCCCGAAAACTGGTGCGGGTAGTGGTCGATGCGTTGCGCCGCGGCAGGAATGCCGGTGGACTCGAGCAGCTCGATGGCACGCTTGCGCGCCTGCGCCGGCGTCATCGGCAAATGCGTGAGGATGGTCTCGGTGAGCTGGCGGCCCACGGTATAGAGCGGGTTCAGGGAGGTGAGCGGGTCCTGGAAGATGGCCCCGATTTCCTTGCCCCGGATGCGCCGGGCCGATTCCTCATCGAGGGTGTCGATACGCCGCCCGTCGAGCAGAATTTCGCCGCTGGCAATACGGCCGGGCGGCTCGAGCAGGCCGATGATGGCCGAGCCGGTCAGGGACTTTCCGGCCCCCGATTCGCCGACGACGCCCAGCACCTCGCCCTTATCGATGTGAAAGGAGACGTCGTCCAGCGCCGTCAGTACGCCCCGGCGAGTGTGAAACTCGACCCGCAGGTTTCGGACTTCCAGAAGAGGCGGGGATGCAGCCATATCAGTTGAGTCGAGGATTCAGGGCATCCCGCAGCCAGTCACCCAGAAGGTTGACCGACAGCACGAGCAGGACGAGCGCAAGGCCGGGGAAGATGGTGATCCACCACTCGCCGGAAAACAGGAAGTCGTTACCGACCCGGATCAGGGTGCCCAGCGAGGGCGAAGTCGGGGGCACGCCCACGCCCAGGAAGGAGAGCGTGGCTTCCGTGATGATGGCAGTGGCCAGATGCACGGTGGCGAGCACCAGCACCGGGCCCAGCACATTGGGCAGCACATGCTGAAAGAGAATTGCGGAAGACGACACGCCCGTCACGCGCGCGGCCTGCACATATTCGCGATTCTTCTCGACCAGAGTCGAGCCCCGCACGGTTCTGGCGTACTGGGGCCATCCGGCCAGCGCAATCGCGCCGATCAGCACCGGAAAGGCGATGTTTTCCAGCAGGTGCGCCGGCACCGCGGCGCGGACCACGCCGTCGATCAGCAACGCAATGAGGATGGCCGGAAAGGACAGCTGCACGTCGGCCACCCGCATGATGAAGGCGTCCAGCCGGCCGCCTGCGTAGCCCGACACCAGGCCGAGCACCACCCCGATCAGCATGGACAGCAGGACCGAAGACACCCCGATGAACAGCGACACCCGCATGCCGTAGAGCAGGGATGAATAGAGGTCGCGGCCTTGGCTGTCGGTGCCCAGCAAGTATTCCGGGTTGCCGCCCTCCATCCAGATGGGCGGCGTCAGCGCGTCAATGAGGTTGATGGTGGCCAGATCGAAGGGGTTGTGCGGGGCCACCCAGCCGGCCCCCACCGAGCCCACCAGCAAGAGCAGCAGGACGATGCTGGCCAGGACGGCCGTGTTGGAATTGCGCCAGGCGTAGGCCAGGTCGCTGTCCCAGATCTGGTAAAGCCGGCTTCTCATTCAGTGTGCTCCAGTGCGTGCGGCACGCAGGCGCGGGTCCACCACGAAATACAGCATGTCCACCACCAGATTGATGACGACGAAAATCAGTGCGATCAGGCACAGATAGGCCGCCATGACGGGGACATCGGCAAACTGCACGGCCTGGATGAACAGCAGGCCCATGCCCGGCCACTGGAAGACGGTCTCCGTGACGATGGCAAAGGCGATGATGCCGCCCAGCTGCAGGCCGGTGATCGTGATGACCGGCACCAGCGTGTTCTTGAGTGCATGACCGAAGTGGATCGCCCGCCGAGTGAGCCCGCGCGCACGGGCAAACTTGATGTAGTCCTGACGGAGCACTTCGAGCATTTCAGAACGCACCAGCCGGAGGATGAGGGTGAGCTGAAACAGCGACAGCGTAATGGCGGGCAGGATCAGATGTTCCCAGCCATCGGCCGTGAGCAGGCCGGTGCTCCACCAGCCCAGCTGGACGGTTTCCCCCCGCCCGTAACTGGGCAGCCAGCCCAGCATCACGGCAAACACCAGGATCAGCAGAATGCCGATCAGAAAGGTGGGCAAGGACACCCCGACCAGCGAAAACGTGAGGATCAGCTGGGAAAGGCGCGAATGCCGATTGAGCGCCGTATACACCCCCAGCGGCAGCCCGACCAGCAGGGCCAGCCCGGCGGCCACGACGGAAAGCTCGAGGGTGGCGGGCAGGCGCTCGGCCAGCAGGCTCGAGACCTTCTGCCCCTGCCGCAGGGAAAGACCGAAATCGCCCTGCACCGCGTTGCCCACGAACTTCGCGAACTGGACGGGTGCCGGCTGATCGAGCCCGAGCTGCTGGCGCAGCTGGATGCGGTCCTGTTCTGTGGCGTCCTGCCCCAGCATGATGGTGACCGGGTCACCGACATACTGAAACAGGACAAAGGAGATCAGCGCTACCGATAACATGACGCCGACTGCCTGCAGCAGCCGGCGCACGATGAAGAACATCATGAGGAATCAGCGTGACATCAGTCGACGGTCACCCATTCCACCGTGAGCCGGTTATCGGCCCGGTGAACCACATTGATGTTCTTGCGCATGGCCCAGGGAATGACCTGGTCGTGCAGCGGGATATGGCCGAACTCCTGCGCGTGGATGGTCAATGCCTTCTGAATGGCTTCCGTGCGCTTGGCGTCGTCGGTTTCGGTCTTCACCTGATCGATGAGCTTGTCGACTTCGGGATTGGAATAGCCGCCGAAGTTGAACGAGCCGTCGGCCCCTTCACCCTTGCTGCGGATCAGGCTCTGCAAGGTGTAGAGTGCGTCGAAGGTGGGCACGCCCCAGCCGAACAGGTAGGCGCTGGTGTCGTAGCTCTGCACCTTGGGGAAGTAGGTGGCGCGCGGCATGGCGTTGAGCTGTGCCTTGACGCCCACCCGCGCCCACATGGCCACGACGGCCTGGCAGATGGCTTCGTCGTTGATGTAGCGGTTGTTCGGGCAGTCGAGCGTGAAGTTCAGGCCGTCGGCATAGCCGGCTTCCTTGAGCAGGGCCTTGGATTTCTCGGGGTCGTAGGGCACGCGCTGGGCGAGGGTTTCAGACCAGCCGTGGACCTGCGGAGCGATCATGGTGCCGGTGGGCGCCGACAGCCCGCGCATGACGGCCTTCTTCAGGGCCTCGACGTCGATGGCGCGGTAAAGCGCTTCGCGCACGCGGACATCGGCAAACGGATTCTTGCCCTTGATGGAGGAGTACTTCAGTTCCGGGCTCTTTTGATCCAGGCCAATATAGATGGTGCGGTACTCGTTGCCTTCCACCACCTTGGCCTGCTGACGCAGACGGTCGAGGTCTTGTGCGGCCGGATCGAGCACGAAGTCGATCTCGCCCGAGAGCAGGGCGGCCGTGCGCGTGGCGCTCTGTTTGATGGGGGTGTAAGTGATCTTGGTCACGTTCCCCTTTTTGTTGGCGGCGCCCCACCAGTCGGGGTTTTCCTCGAACACGGTGCGCACGTCGACTTCACGCGAGACCAGTTTGTACGGGCCGGTTCCGTTGGCGTTGCGGGACGAGAAGGTTTCTTCCTTTTTCGAGAAATCTTGAGGTTCCGTGGCGTTGTTCTTCTCGGACCAGTCGCGGTTCATGATGAACACGTTGGTCAGCTGACGCAGCAGCACCGGGTTGGGGCCGGCGGTTTCGATTTCCACGACATTGGGCCCGGTGGCGCGAACGTCCTTGATGCCGTTCACATACGCCTTGAAGTTGGACGTGGGCGCCATGGCGCGCTTGACCGAGAACACGACGTCATCGGCTTCGAACGGCGTGCCATCGTGGAATTTGACGTTCTCGCGCAGGGTGAAGCGCCACACGGTGGGGGAAGTCTGTTCCCAGGCCGTGGCCAGCCCCGGAACGAGCTCGAACTTCTCGTTGTACTGCACCAGCGGCTCGTACACATAGCTGGAGGCGGCAATGGTGAGCCCTTCATTCTGGGCATGCGGGTCGAGCGTCAGGATATCGCCCTGGCTGGCCCAGTGGAAAGGCTTTGCATGGGACGACAGCGGCAGGAACAGGGCGGCTGCCATCGCGGTGGCGAGAATCGTTCGGCGCATGTCACTTCCTTACATTATGTTGAATGAGGCGAATATAGAAACATGCGGACACGGGGTCAACCATGTGTTTATACCTAGGAGTCATGGCGGATTCGCCCGGGCGCCGCCTCTGCCGGGCGCCCGGCCAGCCGCCCTGGGACTTCATTGACAAGCCCCGAGCCGCCCCCTACCATTCATTCGAACATATGAACAATATCAACGCCGTTCCTCCATCCCGGGTTCCGCCTGCCCGCTTCGATGCCAACCCACCCAGGCATCAGAGCGTCGCGCAGACGCTCGCCAGTGAAATCGAGAAGGGCGTGTACCCCGTGGGAAGCAAGCTGCCTCGGGAGCTGGACCTGTGCGAACAGTTCGGGGCGAGCCGCCACACCATTCGCGTGGCGCTGGAAAGGCTCGTGCAGTGGGGGCTCATTACTCGCACCCCGCGGCTGGGAACGGTGGTGAAGGCCTCACGGCCACAGCGCGATTACCGGCTCAAGGTGGCGAACATCACCGATCTCAATGTCTTTGGCGCGCGAACCACCATGCGCATTCTGGACCGCGCCATCGTGCCCGTGAAGGCGGGCAGCGAAGAGGCGCTGGACGACTATGTAGGCCAGCACTGGCTGTGGATCAAGGGCTTGCGGCACAGTGAAGACCACGCCGCCCCCATTTCCTACCATGAGGTGTGGGTGCATCCGGATTACCGCGCCGTCGCGGGGGTGGAAGGGGTGATCGCGCGTTCCATCGTGGTGCTCATTGATGAACAGTTCGGGGTCACCGCCACGCGTGTGCGCCAGACCATCAATTCTGCAGGGGCGACACCGGAAGTGGAAGGGCTGCTGCAGGTGGACGCAGGAACGCCCTGCCTCTGGGTGCGCCGGGCCTATTATCGCGAAAACGGCCAGCTGATCGAGCTGGCGCTCAGCGTCCACCCGGGCTCCTCTTTCACCTACGAAATGGAACTGGAGCACGGCCCGGCGCGGTGATCCTTCCGGATCGACACCGCGCGCGGCCGGTTGCCGTCAGGCCTGTTCGGCCATGGCTTCCCAATAGATGTCGAAATTCATGCCGTGCGCCTTGGCGATTCGTTCTTCGAAGGCCTTGATCTCGGGCGTGATGTTCACTCCCCTGAACCCGCCGCGGACCGAACCCGGGCGCACATCCTTGTAGACGTTGCGGAAGCTGGCGGGCATGGGCTGACCATTGGGCAGGGACAACCACAAGCGCAACAGGAAGCGTTTCTGAGCCGGATCTTCGTGATCTTCGTACTCGGTGCGCGCATGCAGCACGATATGGTTGTTGATGAACTGCAGGTCGCCCGGCTCGAACTCCATATTGAAGCAGAGGTCTTCCCGTTCCAGCGTGCGGTCCAGCAGGTCCAGGGCTTCGATCTGTTTTTCCGTGAGGCGCGGCACCTCGGGGAAACTCAGCTGAGCAGACGTAATATGGTTGCGGATATGGCGGCAGACGAAATGGCCGTCCTCAATTCCGAAAACGGGTGCCTCGTAATAGGGCGCTTCTTCAGGCGCTTCTTCCCCCTGGCGGCTGAATGTGAAGGGCTGGTACAGCACCTCCACCAGATCGGGGCGCGTCTTCAACATTTCGTTGTGCGCGGAAATCGAGCTGGAAATGAGGCTGGAGCCCCCGGATTTGGCGGTTCTCACCACCAGCAGGCCTACGATGTCGCTGCCATCTGCGTGGAAATCCAGGCGGGCGCTGGTGTTGTACCCGCGACCGGTCTTGGCACGGTAGACCCCTCCGGCGTCGCGCACATCGGACATGAAGGAGCTGCTCTTGCCCTGGGGCCGTGGCACACCCATGTGCAGCCCGATGCCCCAGTAAAAGAGGCGCAGCTCGTCTTCGCTCCAGTTCTGCACCGGGAAGCCGCGCATCAGTTTGAAGCCATACTGTGTTTGCGTGCTTTGAATGATGTCGTGGAGGCGCTGCTTGATGGCCGGAGACAAGGGGAAATCGTCCGGCGACATCTCGAAGCGGCCCTTGCCCGTGGCAAGCGCATGCCTGAGTGCGTTTTCCAGGCCCTTTATCTCGTCGGGCGTCAGTCGATGAATCCAGGCATCGCTGCTTTCAATGTCGCGACGTGTCCATCCGCGGGGTTGAGTGATCGGTTTCAGCTCCATGGTGCTTCCTTCGGCAGGCTTTGATCGTTGCTATCAAGAACGGGGTGAACGGAGGGTTCACCGCCGCAGGTGTGTTGGTCGTGAATCAGACGGGTTTCAGGTCAATGGCTTCGGCCAGCGATTTCCAGAACTCGAAATCCTTCTTCACTTGTTTGTTGAAATCGTCGACGGAATCCGCCACCGGCACGGCGGCCTGAGCGGCCAGGATCTGCTTCACTTCCGGGTCCATCACCACGGTGTGGACAGCCTGCTGCATTTTTTCCAGCACGGGCTTGGGGGTGGCCGAAGGCGCGTACAGGCTGTACGAGGTATAGACCTCGTCGAATTCCTTCATGCCCATTTCACCCATGGTGGGAACATCCGGCCACGCCGGCGTGCGTTCCTTGCCGGTCACTGCCAGCGGCTGCAACTTGCCGGACTGCACATACGGGTTGGCTGAGAGAATGCTGGTGCAGCCGATGGTCGTGACGCCGCTGGCCACGTCGGCCATCAGCGGTGCGCCACCCTTGTAGGAAACGCTGACCATGTCCAGCTTGCCGTGATGATCCAGCATGGCCGCCACCAGGCGGGTCATGTTCTCGGAACTGCCGTAGGCGAACTTGCTTTCCTTCTTGCGGGCCAGGTCGACGAACTGGGCGATGTCCTTCGAGGGCAGGTCACTCTTAACCAGGAAGGCCAGCGGCGAACGGGCCACCATGGTGACGCCGACGAAGTCCTTGAAGGTGTCGTAAGGGATATCTTTCTGGACCAGCGGGTTGATCAGGTGGCTGTTGACGACCAGCACATAGGTGTAGCCATCCGGGTCGGCCACGGCCGCCGCGCGAGTCCCGATGATGCCGTTTGCTCCGGGACGGTTTTCCACGATGACCGGCTGCCCGAAGTGTTTGGTGAGCCGGTCGCTCAAGTGCCGCGCGATGGTGTCCGTGCCGCCCCCGGCGGAATAGGGAACGATGATGCGAATGGGTCGATCCGGAAAACTGCCCGCCGCGTTTGCGCCGGCAAAGCAAAGCCCCAACGCCACTGCCGCCATACCGCCCAGTACTCGCCGCCTCGTAGTCGAACGCATTTCTTTTGTCTCCTCGTTAAGGTTTAATTTATTCATTTGTTCGAACAAATAGTGAGGTAGATTTCTTAACGTGTCAATATTCGAGTCGTGACGATTTGTTGGGCCGCAGCATTTTTCGTCCTTCGGGCAACGAGCGAAGGTTTCTATTGAAAGATCACGTTGTGGACTCTTGGGCGCTGTGAATGCTCGCATGTGGCTCTTAACATGGGATTTCCTGGTTCGACGTCCACAGTGAGAAAACCGTGAGTTCACCGTCAGAAGTGCCCCTGTCTTCGGCCACCCCGCAAGACGCTTTGCTGAAACGCATTCCGAAGTCGATGGGGCAGCGCCCCGGCGTGCCCTACTTCCTGTTGCGAGGCGGCACCAGCAAGGGTGTGTTTCTGGAGCGCAGCGTCGTCCCGCAGGATCGCGAGGCACTGGCCCGCTTTCTTCTGGACATCTTCGGCAGTCCGGACCCTCGCCAGATCGATGGCCTGGGCGGCGCCGACAAGCTCACCAGCAAGGCCGCCATCCTTGGTGCTCCCACGGTGGACGGGGCGGATATTGACTACCTTTTTGCCCAGGTCGGCATTCATCATCCGGAAGTGGATTTCAAACTGAACTGCGGCAATCTGTCAGCGGCCGTTGCGGCCTATGCGGTGGAAGCGGGGTATGTCGAGGCAACCGGCAGCCAGGCCAGCGTGCGCATTCACAACGTCAATACCCGCCGGGTGATCCACGCCAGTGTCCCGCTGCGCGAGGGTCAGGTCGTGTATGAAGGCGATCTGGCCATCGATGGCGTGCCGGGGGCGGGTGCCCCGATTGATCTGGATTTCCGGGAAGCGGTCGGCTCGCTGACGGGCCAACTGCTGCCTCTGGGGGAAGTCGTGACCCGTCTGGACATTCCCGACATGGGGCCGGTGGAAGTCTCGGTGGTGGACGGCGCCAATCTGGTCGTCGTGGTGGCGGCGGAGGACCTCGGCATGCAGGGGGCGGAGATGCCCGTCGACATCGACAACAACTCCGTTCTGGTGAAGAAGATGCAGGCGATCCGCCAGCAGGTGGCCGAGAGGGTGGGGCTGGGGGATTACTGGCACAGCCGTGCCGCACCGTCCAATCCCATGTTGGTGGCCGTGCATGCGCCGTCTTCCTATGTGGCTCTGAACGGGCGCGATCACATCGACGGCAAGGATTTCGATCTGCTCTGCAGGCAATATTCCACAGCGGCCACCAGCAAGGCGCTGGCGGCCACGGTCACCGCCACCATCGGCATGGCCTGTCGGCTGCCGGGCTCGGTCGCAGCGCGTTTCCTGCGCTCGGGCCGCAGTCATGACGAGCCGATCCGCATTGGCCACCCGTCCGGGCTCATCATGGTGTGGGCCCGATCCGGCCTTCAGCCGGACGGCTCGCCAAGGGTTGAACAGGCCAAGATACAGCGCACTGCACGCTTCATTGCGCGGGGCGAAGTCTTTCGGCGTCAGTAGAAACAAATCCCCTACAATGGCCGCAAGGGCAGCCTGGCCCCGGGGCCGCCTGCCGCGAACACACATGCAAAAAGAAAAGAGGAGTCACCCCGTGATTTACGAAGTTGCCGATTTCCGTGTCGACCCGGACAAGCGCGAGGCCTTTGAAGAGGCCATTCTGCGCGGTGTCAACACCGTCATTTCCAAGGCCCAGGGCTTCATCGACTGCCAGGTGAAGCGCAGCATCGAGAGCCCGGGCAGGTATCTGCTGGTCATTCGGTGGGAGACGCTGGAAAACCATACTCGCGACTTTCGTGAATCCCCGGCGTTCACCGAATGGCGAGCCATTGTGGGGCCTTTTTTCGTGGCCCCACCGGCCGTCGAACACTTCGAAGTGCTCGGCTGACGCCACCGCCCCTCGCGGCGCAGCCCGCTACAGCATGGCGCGGCTGCGCTGCATCAGAAGGGCCTCCGTGTCCAGCACCGGCACCAGCGCCCCGCCAATTTCCAGCACTTCACGAATCATGAAGGCCTCATCTGCGCTCCGATGCAGGGGCCTCGCCTGATGACGCCCCACGCTGTGCAGCTGGTCGACCAGCAGGCCGATGCGAACGCCGTTGTCATTCAGGACCACGACCTCACTGCCCGGCTTCCTGCCTTCTTCTCCCAGCCACGCGGCCAGATGGTAGACATAGGCCAGGGCCCGTGAACTGTCGGCGGCCATGGTCAGCATGCCCACGCAGTGGCTGCCGCCACCCAGCGTGATGGGCAACATGGAATTGGCCGCCCGTGCTTCCTGCACCTTGTCGGCACTCACCGCATACAGCCGGCCCGCGCAGCCGAAAATGGCATAGGGGTGGCCGTCCCGATGGGCGGATTCCGCATCGAGCGGCACACTGACCAGCTCGGTTTCGGCCTCCACGGGACCCAGGCTCTGCCACATGATGGCCAGTACGTCGTCGCGGTAACCGTCAGTGCGCTTGAACTCGCGATAGCCATTCGAGGCGCAGCACGCCACGATGAACAGCGCCTGATCGTGCTCGATCAGCTGGCAGGTGCTTGAACCGCATTCCACATTCGCCATTTCCGCCGGAAGATCGAAGGGCAGCCGGCCCTGGATGTCCACGCCGCTGCCGCTGCTGGCGGCGATGATGCATCCGCTGCGGTCGGTATAACAGGCATGGCTATGCGGCTTGCCCGCCAGGGCGCCATCGAGCATGGCCTTCAATTCGACTGCGGAATCGAACACCAGACCGATGCCGCCCAGCGTGACGCGGGCAGCGTCGTCGGCGCGCAAGGCCGCGTGATACACGTAGGTGGGGCGTCCCTCGTAATACGGGTGCGCGGCGAAGCCTTCCACCACATACGCATCCGAGCTGCCCAGACGGCTCACGTTCTGCACCAGCTCCTTGGCCACGGGGGCGGCCGGCAGACTGCAGCCGTGATCGCGGCGCGAGGCTGCGATGACGTCGCCCTCTTCATCGTAAAGCACAATGGATGTGTATACGGTATAGAGACTGTTTATATGCTGCAGCGTCTGACGCGCGCGTTCCACCCCTTGCGGGTTCTTCGAAGCCAGCGCTTCGCGCAGATCCGGCGACAGGGCCCACCAGCGACAGTCGTTGGCTCGTTCATAGAGGTTGCGGTCCAGCAGATCCACCATCAGCCGGGCGATGAATTCCGCATCCTGCATGTTGAAGCCCAGCACCGTGTCGTACAGCTCGCGAATGGCATCCTGGAACATGGCGTCGCTGCGCGCACCGGTGTCGCTGATCTGATCCAGTACGGCCTGCAGGCGGTAGGCATCTGGTCGTGCGCCGAGTCGGCCGGCGCGTATTTCGTGCAGCGCCGGGGCCGCCGCTTCCGCCACCGTGGAACTCAGCGCCCCCGAGATCACCTGGCCGTTCCAGACCACCCGGCGAATGGTCTCCGCTGCGGTCACGATGTCCTGCAGGGGCGGACACATCTGCTCTGCCTGGTGCAGGCGTCGGGTGGTGCCGGTGGACGGGAGCTGATGAAAGAAGGAAAAGGCCGTGTCCAGCGGAATCATCACCTGGCCGCGCCAGCCTTGCGGGCCCGGATACCCCTGGTATCCCGTGGCCTGCCGCGTCGCGATCAGGTAGAGGCGGCCGGCATACATTTCCAGTCGTCCGTCCGCTTGCGCGTTGGTGGGCACTTTTGCACCGGGGGGAATCCAGGCCGGGTCGGCAGCCGCAATACAGCGGTCATCGTCCGAAAGCAGCAGCATGTTGTAGCGGGAGGAGGGGTCGCGATGCGATGCGAAGATCCCCTCCATCTCCTCTTCCAGATCGAAGCACAGGCAAAGCGTGCCGACAGGGTTTTCCGACTGCGGTCCCAGAATGCGGTGGGAGTAGATCAGGCTTTGCTGTTTCCAGGGCTGCAGGCCGCTACGGGTGAAGGCCTCAACATAGCCGTCGCGCTCCAGCGCCTCGCGAATGTAGGGTTCCGAGCAGTGTTCGGGCAGCGGCCCGACTTTGCTGAACCCTGCGCGCACCGTGCCATCGGGTGCCAACAGGGCGATGCTGTCGTAGACGGTGTACTTGCGCTGATAGGCCCGCAGCCGCTCGCGGATGCGCTGGTCATCCTGTTCGCTGGTTTGCGGCTTCTCCATATAGCGGCAGATCTCGGGATCGGTCGCCAGAAACGCCACATCGGCGGTGCGCTCGTAGAGATTGCGCACCACCAGGTCAACGATATAGAGCGCCTTGGCACTGAGTTCCCGCAGCACGCCGCTGAGCTTTTCCTCGACCAGACTGCGGATCAGCTTCTTTTCGAGTTCATCGAAATGGTGGCGGGCCCCCTCGATGGTGGGAAGAATGCAGGCGCCATCCTGGCCGATGCTGATGCGCGTCGAAGCTTCGATCAGGCGCCAGGAAAGGGCGAGGTCATGCAAGGCGCGCTGGTATCGCGCCACGTCGTGCATGTAAGGGAGGAAGGTCTGAAGCGGGACAGTCGGGCTGTTCGGCGGCATACGTGTTCCTGTGTGCTTGACACTCTGTAACACGCAATGACCGTGCCAGTTGACGGTGGCAGTAGGTTACATGCGCCGCCGAATTTACGACTTTGGCTTGTGGTAGGACACTGCTAACGCACCACTTTGGTGCGGTCAATTTGCACCAACGTGGTGCGACATGCTGCGCTTAACGTTTCAAGCTCAATCAATTCGATGGGCGGCAAAACGAGGGGAGCCCTCAGGGAAAACACCACTCCATGCGTCCCAGCTCAAAGATAATATATTTAATATGATATAAAATATTAAAAACAGGCGGCAGTTTGAACTGCCCGTCATCAATAATCAAGGAGACACGGGATGAAACTGACTCGGCCACGCTTAGGCACTTTTCGGAAGCTTTTCCTGACGCTCGCAGCGACGTCGGCATTGGCCGCCACGCCATCCCAAGCGCAGGATTACCCAAACAAACCCCTTCGGCTGGTCGTGCCGTTCTCGGTAGGGGGTGTCACGGATTTGCTGGGCCGTATCGTTGCCGACGATCTGAGCCGGCAGCTCGGTCAGCCGGTGATTGTCGAGAACAAGGCGGGTGCCGCCGGCGCCATCGGGCACGATGCAGTGGCCAAGGCGGCGCCCGACGGCTACACGCTGTGCTTCTGCACAACCGGCCCCCAGGTGGTTCTGCAGTATTTGACGAAGCTCCCATTCGATCCCGTGACCGATCTGGTACCCGTCATTCATGTCCACAATGTCCCGAACGTGTTGCTGGCCCGTCCAGACCTCGAAGCCAATACCATTCCGGAACTGATCGAGCTGGCCAAGAAGAAACCGGGAGAGCTAACGTATGGCAGCGCGGGCCATGGCGGGCCGAATCACCTGACGGGCGAGATGTTCCAGCACCGGACCGGTACCAAATTAATCAACGTCAATTACAAGGGCGAGAGTCCCGCGTTCATGGATGCCGCAGGCGGACAGATCGACATGGCGCTCGGTTCGGTCGGCATGGCAAAACCCCTCATCGAGTCGGGCAAGCTCAAGGCGCTGGCAATGACAGGGGCGGAGCGCTCACCCGCCTTGCCTGACGTGCCCACCATTGCAGAAACCCTGCCAGGGTTCGGGGCCTATACCTTTGTCGGCATCAACGTTCCCGCCGGGACGCCGGCACCCGTCATCGCCCGCCTGAATCAGGCCCTCAACAGTACGCTGCAAAACCCTGACGTTCAGCAAAAGATGCGTGAACAGGCGGTCGATCCGGTTGGAGGAACGCCAGAACAGTACGCGAAGTTCCTGCAAACGGAGCGCGAAAAATGGGCGGAGGTGATTCGGCAGGCGAATATCACCCTGCAGTAGGCATCCGACGTCCCGAACCCTTTCACATATCGATTCAGAACAGCATATGGACCCCACCACTGAACGCGCGCTGCAGCCTCGCGGCATTCTTCATCAAAATACGGTCGCCCATCGTCTGGCGCAAGCGCTTCAACGTCACGAAGTCGCGCATGTCTTTGGCCAGAGCTTGCCCACCATGGTGCACTTGGCCAACCATGAGCTCGGTATCAAGCAGATCGCTTACAGGCAGGAGAATACCGGCGGCTACATGGCGGACGGTTATGCGCGCATCAGTGGAAAGGTCGGCATCGTGACGGCCCAGAATGGTCCCGCCGCTGCGTTGCTGGTGCCTGCATTGATGGAAGCGCTCAAAGCATCCATTCCCATGGTTGCCCTGGTTCAGGACGTCGACCGCAGCCACACCGACCGGAACGCCTTTCAGGAGATGGATCATGAAACCATGTTCCGCTCCTGCACGAAGTGGGTTCGTCGGGTGATGGATCCGGGTCGCATCGAGGAGTATGTCGACATGGCCTTCGTGGCAGCAACGAGCGGTCGTCCTGGGCCCGTCACTCTGTTGCTGCCGGTGGACGTCCTGCTTTCGCCGGCACCCGCTCAGAGTGGTCGGACGGCCAGCCTGGGGCGCTATCCCCTCGACCGTGCCATGCCCGACTCGGCGAGCCTGGACAGGGCAGCAGAACTGCTGGCCAACGCCGAGCGACCGGTGGTCATTGCCGGAGGCGGCGTACATTCTTCAGGCGCGTGTGCCGCATTGGCCCAGCTTCAGGAGACGGCCGGCCTGCCGGTGGCAACCACCAATATGGGCAAAGGGGCAATCGACGAGTTTCACCCCTTGTCTCTGGGCCCGGTCTCCAACTTCACGGGAAAATATAGCAGCGCGCGCTTCTTGAAATCATTTGTCCAGGACGCC